>JBEBHE010000268.1:0-6469 GCA_040081205.1 Burkholderiales bacterium
GACATCGACAAGGGATTTGCAAAGCCTGTCACCGCGGATGATGAACTGCGCCGGCTACTCGCGTCGCAGCAGATGCATCTGGAAGACCGCCCTCCGGCCGGCAAGATTGTCCGCCTAAGAGCTAACGCCAACGTTTCCACCGGGGGGTCCTATACGGATGTAACCCGGCTTATTCATCCGGATAACGGTGCGATGGCCGAGACTATCGCACGGGCGTTCCGGCTGGATTCCGTGGGTATCGATTTTCTAACAAGGGATATCAGCCGATCCTGGCGCGAAGGTCATTGCGCGGTGATTGAAGTGAACGCCACGCCGATGCAGTTTTGCGACGCTCACGTGGCACAGTTTCTTGCCAACAAATTTGCCGAGGGTGATAGCGGCCGGATTCCATCCGTTTTATTGCTGTGCGGCACACCTGCGATTCAGAAACGGCTATTCGTAGAACTCAACAGCCTCGGACAGGGTATCGGCACGGTGACAGGCATGGAAACGCAGCTGAACGGTTTTGTCCGTCCATTCGGCAAAGATCCGGATGCCGGTGCAGCGGCAAAAACATTGTTGCTCGACCCAGCTTGCGAGGCACTGGTCGCCATCTGCACGGTGAATGAAATACGGCAGCGCGGCCTGCCGCTGGATCGATTTGAGGTTTGTCAATGGACGGCCGACGTTGAACCGGATCAGGAAATACATAATCTGCTGACAGCCTGTTGCCATACGACACTAAAAATTTCCGTGGACACCGTTGCGGCTGCACTTCGCAATGTTTTCCAGCGGATTGGCACTTCAACGGCGTAACGTGCTGCCGGTGCGCATAAACGCTACACCTATTACGCGAACCGAGCGCAATGCCTAGCCCCTTTTCCCGAAACGCCTCAGTGCCTGCCATCGCAAACCACATGGCAATAACCGTAACGCATGGTCCCAGCCTGCGCCTGCCGTTCGCCGCAGTGATTGGAGATTTCGATGTCCCTGCATACCCGCCCACAACCGCAGCGGAGATGGCTGAACGATTTTCCCAATGGCTGCCCATGAATATTTGCGAGCGGCTGCCCGCGCAAGGCGCCCTCGATAACCTGCCTTACTGGGTAGCGAGGGTTGCGCAGGCGATAACCGAAGCACGCGGAAGCATGAATTTACCGGTCAATTCCGGAAGCCGTCAACGTCGCGGATGGGTGGCTCTCAGCTATTACGATGCCCCGGCCACGGTAAGGGCGCTGCAGTTTTCGCTGTCGGCCACCCTGAACGCGCTCCTGCACGCAGACTCCACGGTGAACACCAGGCTGCGAGCCGAAGCAGCGGTGAATATGCAACTGCTGCGCCAGCCGGACAGCCAGGCGCGCGCATTGATGCGGGTAGCACGTGCGCGGAAAATGCCGGTGTACCCCGTCGCAGGCGGTTCGCTAATCTGGCAGTATGGACAAGGCCGCAAGGCGCAGCACTGCTATACCTCCGCAACGCAATCCGATTCGACGACCGGCGTCCTGCTGCAGCAGGACAAGATGCATAGCAACGCATTGGTGCGGCAGTTGGGTCTTCCGGGCGTAGAACACGGGGTTGCCGCCTGGATGCAACAGGCGCTGGCATTCGCCCGGCAGTTCGGCTACCCCCTGGTGGTCAAGCCTCTCGATAGCGGCGGCGGCCGTGGTGTGACGGTAAACGTGAACAACCCGGACGAAGTCAAAACGGCATTCACTTATGCCATGAAGTGGTCCCGAAAGCGGCGGGTGATCGTGGAAAAGTTCGTGGCGGGCAAAGACTACCGGATCATGGTCGCAGGCGGCAAATTTCTATGGGCGATTCGGCGCATGCCGCCTGAAGTGGTTGGCGATGGCGCATCGAGCATGGCCGCATTGATCGAACAGAAGAATGCTCGCATCCCGGCAGCGGATGTGGAAAATAAATTTGCCAATCGCGTCGCCGTGGACGATGAACTGCGCCGGCTGCTTGCCTTGCAGCAAATGAATCTGGAAACCTGTCCGCCGGCCGGCAAGGTCGTGCAGCTAAGGGCGAATGCCAATGTGGCGACCGGAGGATCCTTCGTGGATGTGAGCAAAGACATCCATCCGGATAACCGTGAGATGGCGGAGGTGATAGCCCGGGCATTCCGTCTCGATTCGGCAGGTCTTGATTTTTTGACAACGGACATCGGCCGCTCCTGGCATGAGGGATCCTGCGCGATCATTGAAGTCAATGCAACACCAGGATTGGTCAGCGATGATCAGGCGGAAAAGTTAGTCGATAACCTTTTCGCGCGTGGCGATAATGGCCGTATTCCATCCATACTGTTGCTTTGCAGGTCACCCGTCGCCAGGCATCAGCTATTCGCCGGACTCACGAACCTGCCTCAAGGAACCGGTGTATTGACACGCATGGAAGCGCAGTTGAACGGCTGCGTGCGTTCCTTCGGAAAGCAGTCGGATGCAGGAACCGCGGCACAGGCACTGCTGCTGGACCCGGCATGCGACGCCCTGGTTGCGATCTGCACGGCGAACGAAGTGCGTCAACACGGCCTGCCGCTGGATCACTTTGACGTTTGCGCACAGGTGGAAGACGCCGAATACGATAAGGCATTGCACGAATTGCTAAACACCTCGTGCGACAAGGCAATAAAAATTTCTGCGGCATCGGTCGCGGAAACGCTACGCAACCTGCTGCTGCAAGCCGCCGAAAAACCGGTCTGATCAACGCAATCCGGGTGGCGGGCAGCGTTACGCGTAACACTTAACCTAAGTATTTGTTTTTATTATTAATTTTAATACTTAAACCCTTGCCGTTCCGGGTCGCTTCGCACGCGCTGTTACTACTTTCAGGATATCCGGCAGGCGATCACGACGTCAACCGCAGTACCATATTCCCCGACCGTTCCACCGTCGCAAGCGATTGCGGCGGCAAAATCAGCGTCGTAGAGTCTTCCTCGACAATCGCCGGACCGCGCACCGCCTCACCAATCGCCAGCCGATAACGGTCATACACCGGCAGCGATTCGAACCGCGCTCGCGCGCCTACCCACGCTTTGCGCTTGCCCTTCAATGCACGCGCCTCGCCGCGCTTGCCGCTGGCCACCTTGAGATCGCCTTTTGCTACGGGTGCCGTTGCAGCGACGCGGATATTGATGATTTCGATTTCGCCGACCGGCGGCACGTGGCCGAACGTTTTTTCGTACACCGACATGAATGCCGCGCGCAGCGCAGTCGCCGAACGCGCTGCATAGGGGCCACGCGGCAGCGCGACCACGAGTTCAAAACCCTGCCCCGCAAAACGCATATCTGCCGAACGCACCAGCGTGACCTGGGTACCCTTTGAAACGGTTTTCGCGATAACAGCCTGCGCCTCGCGTTCAAGCTTCACGTAAGCGTTTTCAAACGTGCGCCAGTCCATGCTGCCCAAACGGCGTGCAACCGTGGCCACACGGTCAATGCGCGCCGGCGCCATTAACAGCCCCAGCGCGGAAGCCACCCCCGCACTGGGCGGACAAATCACCTGCATAATGCCGAGCCGCTTGGCGACTTCGCAGGCATGCAGCGGCCCGCCGCCACCGGTCGCAAGCAACGCAAAATTACCGGCATGATGTCCGCGTTCGGCCACATGCACACGGGCAGCCGCAGCCATGTTTTCGTTCACCACCGAATGAATGCCCCATGCGGTCTCTTCGACACTGAGATTTGAACGTTTGGCCAGCGGCGCTATTGCCGCATGCGCAAGGCCCCGGTCAATGCTCACAGTGCCGCCCGCGAAGGTGGCCGCGTCAAGGTAGCCCAGCACCAGATTGGCATCCGTTACCGTTGGCGCAACACCGCCGCGCTGATAACACGCCGGGCCAGGTGCGGCACCCGCACTCTCCGGCCCCACTTTGAGCAGGCCGAGCGCATCGATGGTGGCGATGCTGCCGCCACCCGCACCGATTTCAATCAGCTCTATCGTGGAAATATTAATCGGTAACCCGCTGCCTTCCATGAAGCGTTGTTGGCGGCCTGCTTCAAACTGATAAGCAATCAGCGGCGCACCGTTTTCCACGATAGCGAGCTTGGCCGTGGTGCCGCCCATGTCGAAGGCGAGCACATCGCGCGCCTTGGAACGCAGGCCAAAGGTTGAGCCGGCCAGCGCGCCCGCCGCAGGTCCTGATTCGAGCAATTGAATCGGCACGCGCTTGGCTTCATCGATATGCGTTAAACCACCGTTGGAGAGCATCATGAACAACGGCGCTTTGATGCCAAGCCTGGCGATTTCGCTGCTCATCAAATCGAGATAACTATCCGCGAGCGGCTTGATGTAGGCGTTGGCGACCGTGGTTGAGGTGCGCTCGTATTCGCGTATCTGCGGCGCAACTTCCGAAGACAGCGACACAAACAACCCGGGATAACGATCCTGTATCGCCTTGCGCGCCTGTTCCTCGTGCGCGGCATTGGCGTAGGCGTGCAGGAAAGCAATCGCCAGCGAGACGGTGCCCGCCGCTTTAAGTTTCTCCGCTGCCGCCAGTAATGCATCCACATCCAGCGGCTGCTCGATCTTCCCGTTGGGGCCGATGCGTTCCGGCGCCTCCAGCCGCAGACTGCGGCGCACCAACGGCCGCGGCAGTTCCAGAAACAAATTGTAGAGCTCGTACTTGTGCTCGCGGCGCATTTCCAGCGTATCGCGAAAACCCGCGGTGGTAATGAGTCCCGTCGGCGCGCCCTTGCGCTCGATCAGCGCGTTGGTGAACAGCGTTGTTGCATGCACCACGCGCGACACCGCCTGGCAGGCGATGCCTTTGGCCTCAAACAGTTTGCGGATGCCGGTAATCACGCCGCGATGTGGTGCCTCCGGGGTGGTGAGTTCCTTGTGCGCGCTGGAGACACCGCGCACAGCGTCATACACCACGATGTCAGTGAAAGTGCCGCCAATGTCGATGCCCAAGGCGTAATCGGTTGTGAGTCTGCTCATATCAGCTCACGTAGCCATCCACACGATCCGCTTCGATATGCAACGCATCGCGCTGCAACGCCGAACCATATCCACCGCCGCCCGGCGTCTTCAATTCGATAGTGCTGCCGACGTCAATCACATGCTGCACCTTGGGATCAGCGCGCTGGCCGTTGATCAACACCTCACCCGGCGCGCCCGCCTCGCCGCCCGCAATCCCCGACGGCGCCGTTTCCGCGCGTGTGCGCTCCGCGAGAAATGCCACGGTAATAGGTGATTCCGAGCGATTCTCGAACAGAATTTCCTGCCCGGTGCCGCCGCGATACCGCCCACGGCCACCCGTATCCGTGCGGAATCGCCGATGTTTTACCCGCAACGGCGAAAGCTGTTCGATCATTTCCACCGGCGTAGAAGATATATTGCTCGGCCACGACAGCACGTTGGCGCCATCGCGGTCGTGCGCAGCCCCGAAGCCACCGTTCATGAAAAACAGATTGGTGAAACTCTTGTTTTCGTTATTGGCATCACGCCGCACGCCTGAAAGGTTGATGCACCACAACGGCGAGCCGATGGTGGCCACCACTTTTTCTGGCATCGCCTTGGCGAGCGCGGTGATCACCATCATCGGCAGAAAATGTCCCATCAACGCACGTGCACCACCCGCGGCGGGCGGCGTGGAATTCAGTATAGAACCTTCAGGTGCGGTGATGGTGATCGGGCGCAACACGCCTTCGTTATTGGGAATGTTCGGCGACAGCACGGCTTTCACGCCATACGAGGTGTAGGCGATGGTATAGGCCAGACACACGTTGATCGAGCGCGGCACCTGTGCAGCAGAGCCGGCAAAATCGATGGCGATATCGTCATCGCTCACGGTCATTGCCATTTTCAATTCGATGGGCTTTTCAAAACCATCGCATACCGCGCGGTGATGATAGATGCCATTAGGCACCTCGCGGATTGCCGCCCGCATCGCCGCTTCCGAACGGCGGTGAATTTCATCGGCCAGTTCCGTCAGCGAGCTTAGTTTGTGCTCAGCCAGCACCGACAGCACGCGGTTTTCTATCAGATGCAGCGCGGTAAACTGCGCCCAGAGATCTCCCATCACCTGATCCGGCACGCGCACGTTCTTGCGCACAAAGCGCTCGAATGTCGCATCGATCCTGCCGCGGCGGATGACCTTCATCACCGGAATTTGCAGGCCTTCTTCGAACACCTCGCGCGCATCGGCCGAGCGCATCTTGCCACCGATATCCGGCGCATGCGCCACCGATCCCGCAAAACCGACCAGCTTGCGCTTCAGGAATATCGGTTTCGCGCAGGTGATATCCGGCAGATGTCCCGTGCCCAACCAAATGTCGTTGGTAATCAGCACGTCACCCGGCTCCAGCGTCTCGAGCGGAAATTCCTTGAGAAAATGCCGGATGGTGCGCGGCACGGTACCGATAAACGAAGGGATGCTATCCGTCGCCTGCGCCAGCGAGCGCCCGCGCGCATCGGTGAGTACACACGCAAAGTCATTCGATTCACGCACGATGGTCGAAAACGACGTGCGTACCAACGCGGCCGC
>JBEBHE010000269.1:0-6461 GCA_040081205.1 Burkholderiales bacterium
CAACTGCTATCCGGCTACACATCATGCGAAGCTCCGTTCGGTTGAGACGCTGATTTTATCACCCGCGCAGAGTATGGACTTACCTGAAAAGCGGCGGCACGCGCAGCTATAATTCAAACCACCTCATGCCCATCGTTCTGATACTCACGTTATCGACGGCGCTGTTCGTCGCCTCCAAAGGCAATCGCGTGCTGGTCACGCTGGCCGCCGTGGATGCGGGTGCGGGGCCGCTGCAAACCGGCATCCTGTTTGCGCTGCACGGATTGTTCCCGCTTCTGCTGGCGATTTACGCGGGGCGCATGGCCGACCGCTTCAACAACAAGCTGCTGGTGCAATGGGGCATTGCCGGCTACGCGCTGAGTTTGTCCCTGCCGTATTTTTGGCCGGGCCTGCCCGCGCTGTATGTGGCAGCGGCGCTGGGTGGTTTCACCAGTATGCTGTTTGTATTGGCATTTCAGAATCTGGTCGGCGTGTTGTCCACGCCCGCCACCCGCACGCGCTATTACAGCTATTACGCGCTCGGCGAATCGTTCGGCCATGGCATGGGTCCGATATTCACCGGCCTGTGCATTGATGCGTTTCACGCCACACACACCTTTTTAATCGTTGCGCTGTTCACCGCGTCGTGGCTGCCGGTGGCGTTCTACTACCGCCGCCTGTTTCCGCCCGCCAAACCACCGGGCGCCGGTACGGCGAATGCCAAGCGCAGCAGCCGCGATTTGCTCGCCATTCCCGCCATGCGCATGGCGCTAATTACCAACGGCGTGATCATGATCGGTTTTGACCTGTTCAATCTGTATATGCCGGTGTATGGCCGCAGCCTGGGCTTCAGCGCCACCACCATCGGCCTCATCATCGGCGCATACGGGTTGGCGGCGTTCATCACGCGCCTGCTGCTGCCTTATGCTACTGCGCGCCTCGGCGAACGCGGCGTGCTGACGTGGGCGCTGGCGGTGCCGGCCTTCGTATTCGCGCTGATTCCCCTCACCGGCAATCCCTGGATTTTGGCGCCCCTCGCCTTCATCATCGGCTTTGGCATCGGCTGCGGCCAGCCGCTGTCGATGGTGCTGGCGTTCAACGCCGCACCCGAAGGCCGCTCCGCGGAAGCCATCGCCATGCGTCTTGCCGTCAGTTACGGCGCGCATGTGTTTTTACCGCCGCTGTTCGGCGCGCTGGGCGCCGCGATAGGATTGGCGCCGGTGTTCTGGGTATGCGCGGCCGCGCTGATGGGCGGATCGGTGGTGAATGCGCGGCCACCGGGAAAAAAAAGACGCAGTGATTAAGTTGATGTCGTGGTAAACCGCGTGACCGGATGGAAGAACCGTCTTCGACGGTCCGGTCGCGAAGTAATCGAGTCGGGGCGCTCTACAGCACAAAGAGAAACAGCTCCGCTGACGCCAGCCCGCGATGTTGTTTTTTCTGCGGACTTTGCTGCCTGGCGGTACGCCGTGCGCTCAAGCAAACGCGCCGCCAAAACGCACTAATTCGACTGGACACCTGCCTGCTTGAACAATTTGCCGATGGTGTCGTAATCCTCACGCATGCGTTTCGCCACGTCATCCGGCGAACGGTGCGCCGGATACAACGTCTGCGCGGTCAGCCTGGACGCCGTATCGGCCTCTTTCACCGTGCGGCCAACCTCCGCGTTGAGGCGGTCAACGACAGCCTTCGGCGTGCCCGCGGGCGCAAAGACGCTCACCCAGGTCGTCGATTCATAACCCGGTATGGTGTCCGCGACAGTCGGCACATCCGGAAGCTCCGCAATGCGCTGGGTCGTGGTCACGCCCAGCGCGCGCACCCGGTTCACTTTGATGTGCTGAATCAACTCGCCGATCGCGGCCACCTGCGTCTGCGTTTCCCCGGACACGAGGGCGATCACGGCGGGACCGCCGCCCTTGAACGGCACCTGGTTCATGCGGATGCCTGCCCTGAACTCGAACATCACGCCGTTCAGATGGGTAAAGCTGCCGTTTCCGGAATGACCGTGCAGAATCTCGCCCGGCCGGCTTTTTGCCAGTGCGATGAATTCCTTGACCGTGCGCACAGGCAGCGACGGATGCACGGTGACCACGCTCGCCATCATGGCAACCGGGCTGACACCGGTAAAATCGCGCAGCGCGTCGTAAGGCAGCTTGTTGTACAGGTGCGCGTTGGATACGTGCGAGGCGACGGACTGTATCAGCAGCGTATAACCGTCGGGCTTGCTTTGCGCCACAACGGCCGTGCCGATGGTGCCGCCAGCCCCAGAGCGATTTTCGATGACAAACGTCTGCCCCAACTGCTCCGACACCTTGGGCAAGGTAATGCGCGCCACGATGTCGTTCGCCCCGCCCGGCGGAAACGGCACTATCACGCGCACGATTTTGTTGGGATAAGTCGGTGAGGGTTGTGACCAGGCCGTCCCCGCGGCGCAGAGCACGCCGACCGCCATTGCAAAGATGCGTTGAGTTGTGTTCAAAGGATTCCTCCTACTGTCTGACTGTTTGATATGTCAGGGCTCAGCGAACATTCTTTTTATTGAGCCACCCGGGAATTTGACTTGTCGCCCGGTCAAGTCCCCGCCCGCAGGATTATACGCACGGCGCGTCCTATACAAGCACAGGATGACTGCGGGCGGTGGAAACCGCCGTGAAAACTAGACCCGCCCGCTGTCCACCAGCAGCGTTTGCCCCGTCACGCAATCGCTGCGGCAGAACATCAGCGTTTGCTCGGCAATTTCGTCCTTGCTCACGGTGCGCTTCAATAACGTGCGCGACGCCGCGCCTGCCTGGTATTTGGCGTCCCAGTTAGCACTCATGCGGGTGCCTTCCATAAAGCCCGGCGCGATGGAATTCACCGTCACCTGCGGCGCCAGCCCCACTGCCATGCACTTGGTGAGATGGATCATACCGGCCTTGGACACCGCATAGGCAATGCTGCTGCCGCGCGGCATCAATCCCGCGCCGGAAGAAATGTTGACTATGCGCCCCTGCCCCTGCGCACGCATGATCGGCGCCACGGCCTTGATGCAGTTGAACGTGCCGGTGAGGTTCACATTCATGATGTGATTCCAGACGTCGTGCGTCAGGCTGTCCAGATCGGTGAACGCCACTTCCTTGTTGTCGGCAGCGTCGTTGACCAGGATGTCGATGCGGCCAAATTCCTTTTGCGTCTGCTCGACCATGCGGTTGACCGCCGCCACATCGGTGACATCGGCCTTGATCGCGATGGCGCGAACGCCATGTTTGGCGACTTCCTCAGCAACACCTTTGGCCTTGGCCTCCGACGCGGCGTAGTTCACCACCACGTTCACGCCGTTCATCGCCAGCGCGTGGCAAATGCGTTGGCCCAATCCGCCGGAGCCGCCTGTGACGATTGCTGTGCAGCCTTTGAGTTCCATGGATCAAGTCCTTAAGTTATGCGGCGGCGGGTAGGGTGGGCAAAGCGCAGCGTGCCTACCTTACGCTCGCTACCGGGCTACGGCCACAATTCGTCGACGTAATAACCTCCGAACACCGTCGGCAAAAGCGCCCCCTTGCGGCCACAGTTTAGAACCAGCAGATTCCTTAAATCATCGATATTCGATAACATCGCGCCTCGGGTTCCGGTGTTGTTGAACGCTGGCGCATGCGATGCGATAAGTGCATCTTCAACCCGCTTTAGTTGCTTAAATTCAAGCTCTGCATAGTGAAGCGTCGCGTGCCATACATCCGAGTAGAGTTCGTAACGCGCGCCATTCTTCCAAAAAATACGTTCACAAAGACTATCACGCACGCGATCCGCAAGGACTTGAGCCCGACCGATGTAGAGCACCCCAAAGGAAGGACAGGAATCGTGGCACCCCTGAAACGCGTAAACGCCGGATGATTTAGGCAAGTCTTTCGGCAGGAAGCCGTCTTCTTCGATGGGAAAGCGTCTCCAGTCGAGGCTTACGACCTCCATTAGCTCAGGGGTAACGTTCCCGTATTTGAACAATTGAAATAACTCTCAAAGATCTCTTACGCGATTAATAGCACGATGGCGGATGCAATTTTTTTGCTACGTCGCCGTCTTAGTAAACCGAATAGTTACCGCCCGCGCCTTGTCATCCGTCACCACATTCACCAGCGCCGGCTTACCCGTTTTCTTGATCGCTTCTTTCGCGCGCTCCAGCGCGGGACGAATATCTTCGGGCTTGTCCACTTGTTCGCCGTGGCAACCGAGCGACTGCGCGAATAAATCAAAGCGCGTGTAACCGAGATTGCGTCCCGGTTTGTCGCCTTTCGGGTCCGCCGTCCAGCCGCCGTTCAGGCTGATGACCACAATCATCGGCAGGTTGTGACGCGCCGCTGTGTCGAGTTCCATCGAATTCAGACCAAACGAACCATCGCCGTGAATCAACACCACCTGCTTGTCGGGCCGCGCGACTTTTGCGCCAACCGCAAACGGCATACCCACGCCCATGGTGCCGAAGGTGCCGGAGTTAATACGATGACGCGGGAAGAATGTCGGTATCGATTGCCGGCCAAAGTTGAGAATTTCCTGACCATCAACCACCAGCACACCGTCGCGGTCGATGAAATCGCGAACCTCCTTGCACAAACGCAGCGGATGAATCGGCAGATTGCTGGTGGACATGGCTTTTTCGGATTCGGGCTGCTTGAGATTTTCAATCTCTGACAGACGTCCGCGCCAGCCCGCATACAAGCCCGCCTTGATGCGCGTGGCGGATGCATCCAGCAATTGGCGCAACACCATTTTTGCGTCACCCACAATACCCACATCCACGCGCTGGCTGTTGCTGATTTCCGTGGGATCCACGTCGATACGAATGATCTTGGCGTTGGCGGAAATACGCGGCGGTTTGAGGTGGCCGAACACGTAATTCAACCGCGTGCCGACGACGATCACGCAGTCCGTTTCTTTCATCGCCGATGAGCGCGCATTGAGGAATGCCTGCGGATGATCTTCCTCCAGCACACCGCGGCCCTGCGGCGTAGTGTAGATCGGTATGCCTTTGTCGATGACGAACTGACGCAACTCCGCTTCCGCACCCGACCACAACACGCCGCTGCCGGATAACACCACCGGCTTTTGCGCTTTTTCCAGTATCTTCAGGGCTTCTTCGATCAGCGCTGGATCGCCCTGCGGGCGGGCGCGAACGAGCGTCTTGCTGAAATCGGGCCACACCACGGTCGAATCATCGATGGTGTTGTTGATCACATCCGACGGCAAATCGAGATACACCGGGCCGGGTTTGCCGCTGATCGACTGGCGGAACGCGAGATCGATGATTTCCGGCAGGCGGCGCGTTTCATACACGCGGTTCGCCCATTTGGTGACAGGCTTCATGATGGCGACCTGATCGATTTCCTGAAACGAGCCGTTGCCATATTCATTGATCGGACTTGATCCGCCAAACGCCACCACCGGCACGCCGTCAATCAGCGCATTGGCCAGCCCGGTGGTCAGGTTGATGGTGCCCGGACCCGACGCGCCAAAACAAACACCCGGAAAATTCAGCGCGCGCGCATAGGCTTGCGCGCTCATCGCGGCGGCCTGCTCGTGACGCACGTCGATGCCGCGGATGCCGCGTTTCATGGTGGCCGTCAGTGTGTCGTTGATCGGCCCGCCCATGATGAAAAAGAAATTGGTAACGCCGATGCGTTTGAGCGATTCGCCGACGAGTTCGTTACCTGAAATGGCAGCCATAAAAATCCTTTAAAAACAAATAGTTATAATATTCATGTGGAGACGGCTCGTTTATTTTTTCTTGCCAAAAATAACCGGCGTTTCTTTCATGTATTCCTGAATCTCATCCTTGGTCAGGCCAGCCCAGCTTGCCAGCACTTCCTCGGTGTGTTGCCCCAACAACGGTCCGCATTTCACCTCGACATTGCTCTCCGACATTTTTACCGGCCAGCCGGGGATCACCACTTCGCCGCGTTTCGGATGCTGCACGGTGGCGAAGATGCCGCGCTTGCGCAGATGAGGATCGTTCGACAACTCTTGCGTATCCAGCACCGCGCCGGCCGGCACGCCGGCGTTTTGCATTTTCTCCATCGCCTCGATCTTGTTGTGTTTGGCGCACCATTCGGCGACCAATGCATCGACAGCCGGGGCGTTCTGCACGCGGGCTGAGGGCGACGCAAAGCGTGGATCCTCTTTCAAATCTTCGCGTCCGATCACGGTCAACAGTCGCTGCCAATGCCAGTTGCCCGCGCGCGACGTGTACACCATCACGTAATCGTTTTCGCCGAACGGTTTGCAATGATAAAGTTCGCTCGGCGCAGCGGCACCAATCGAGCTTTGATTGCCCGTCCGCGGCACCGGCTTGCCGAACATCAACTGCCCGGCGAAACAAATGCGGTTGAAGTTAATCACCGCATCCTGCATCGCCACTTCGACACGCTGTCCGCGCCCGGTGGCATGGCGCTGATTCAGCGCGGCCAAAATGCCGACCAGCGCATGAATACCGGCGCCGGTGTCACCCACATGCGGGC
>JBEBHE010000270.1:0-6444 GCA_040081205.1 Burkholderiales bacterium
CATGGGTGGAATGAGTTTCAGATGCGTGATCCCCAAAATTGACCCTACCGTATTTCACACCCATTTTATCAGGGTGTTAACCATCTCACTTTCATTTAAGCATCTGTTTTTAAAATGAATTATTTTGGTTATACAAGAATGTTATCCGACACGCTGAAATGTTATGCGGCGTTTTTGCTATATAAAACTAGTTAGGCGTCAGAGGCAAAGCACAGTGAGTAATCCACCAAGTATGCGGCGCGCCGACAAGTTGATGCCCGCCGACCGGATCGAAGCGCTCTTGTCCAGCGGCTATTCAGGTCACCTCGGAACGGTGGGCCCGGATGGTTCACCTTATGTTTGTCCGCTCCTATACGTTTGGAGCCAGGGCAAAGTCTGGCTACACAATACCAGCGCCAATGGGCATTTGCAGACCAACGTGCGTCACGAGCCCCGGGGTTGCTTTGAAGTTGATTCTCCGGGTCAGGTGTTTGCATACGGCCGGTATCAGTGCGATACGTCGGTCGAATTTCAAAGCGTCATGGTCTTTGGCCGCATCGCCATAGTTGAAGATAGAGGTCGCAAGGAGGCCTTCTTTGATGGGCTCATGCGAAAGTACTTCAAGGAGTCTGGCGACCGACCCCAGGGCTTTTACCCACGACTCAATGACGTCACTGTCTACGTCCTCGAACCAGGGCGGATCACCGGCAAGGAAACTCCCTTACCCGCACAGGCCGAACAGTGGCCCACTGCCGATCATACGAAGTCACCCAATGTGCTACCACCGAATCACTCAAAGTAGTGTCAGCGAACTGACGCCCAACTCAACCGTTAGCCATCAGGACAAACTAGCTCCGTGTCGAAATTGTCAACTTACAGAAGCAAACGCAGAGGAAATTAGGGATGCATCCATTCCATGTTTTGCTTTCGGTCTTTGCGCTATTCGCTCTTGTTGCATTTGCTTTTATGAGTCGCTGGGAAAGATCGAAATTCGTTGCGAAAGGTAAAGGCCATGGCTGGCGTCGCGTCAGAATCTCTACGATCCCTATTGCTATCTTTGCAGCCGCGATTGCAGTAGTTCCCACACAAGTAGTTTCGGGGATGGAAAGTTTGGCCTTGTTGTACGGGCTACTATTTACGGTAGTCCCAATATTCTGGTTCGGTGCCCACTGGCTGGTGGGCAAGTCGGCTTCCCCACCGTTGTCCTTTGGGGAATCCGCTGCAATAGCAGGTTCACCCATCGTATTCGGGTTGGCAGCCGCCTATACGGCGCACGCGTTGCAGACGCCGGCATGGCTATTCCTTAAGCACCTCGGACTTGTGTAGCATCTCATTGGAAGAATGAATGGTTACCACGATTAATGGCTACCCATCCGCTCGAGCGGATGGCACTGACGCGCCGCCACTCAGCTCAAACGTCATGCACAACAAAGGTGATCCCCCATGGAATTAATCAAAGCCAACGAATACGAAGATCTCTCGATGGCGTTCCAGCATCAGATCGTAAAGCTTTTGGATAAAACTTTGGCGGCCAAGGGCGTTGCTCAGGCCGACCGTTCCGATATTTGCGGAGACTTTTTATTTGATCTGGCCATGCTTCTGGATGAAGGCGCCATCGAGCAGGGTGAGAAATCCTATTCACCGACTGTGGCGTTTGAATCCTCCGATCAACTGTATGTGAATTCCGGCGTTCTGTTCCACGAGTATGCGTTTGGAGTTGCATCGGATTACTTCGAGAAATCCGATACATGACCTGTCGTTCCCGATTAGGTGGGAATGACGATTTTGGTGTGCGACCTTTGCGTAGAATTTATTTCCCAGCCGGCTTCGCCAACTCCAGATCCGTCAATAACGCTTTCAGTTGCACATACAGCGCATCCAGCCCCTGCGCGAGTTCCTTGCCCGCCATGAATTCGTCGCTCTGGTAATTCACTTCCAGATCGCGTTTCCATTCTGCTGTCTCCGTTGTTTTACGCAAAGCGTCCTGCCAGAACGCGAGTTGCGCGGGAGTTAAGCCCGGCGCCATGCTGAGCATGCGCCACACCGACACCACCGCGTCAGCGCCCTGCTCGCGCCACGTGGGCACGCCGGCAAACTGGCCGCTCATGCGTTTGGGCGCGCTCACCGCGATCAATCGCACCTGCCCGGCCTTGACCGGATTCACCCACAGCCCCACCGACGCCGGCACCACCTGCACATGGTTGCCGAGCAGCGCGGTGATCGCGGTTGCGCCCGACTGAAATACCACAGTTTTTGCTTTGGCCGGATGCATGCCATCGACCTTGAGCGCCAGCGCAATCGCCTGATGGTTGGCGTTGCCCAGGCTGTTGGCAACGCCGAAGCTGACGGCATTGATATCTTTTTTCAGCGCGTCGAGCAGCGCGCGACCGTTTGCAAACGGCGACTCCGGTTTGACCGCAATGCCCACGTACTCCGCTGCCATCATCGCCACCGGCGTGATGTCTTTGTAGCCGATGCCGCGCCCGATAATGGAATTAACCACCGCGCCCGCACCCGACAACACCAGCGCATGACCATCGCCGGGCTTTTGCTGAATGTAGGCATAGGCCACCGCGCCACCACCACCCGCCTTGTTGACCACTACCGATGGCGTTTGCACAATTTTGTGGTCCTGCCAGATTTTTTGTATAGTGCGCGCGGCGATGTCAGGGCCGCAGCCGGGCTGGCAGGTAACAATGATTTCTACGGGGCGCTCCGGCTTCCATGCAGGCTGCGCCAGTGCTTCACCACAAACGAATAGCGCCAACACCAAGGCGGTGTTCGCACCGGTAACTTGAATTGACATCATCGACACACCTTTCACTTAACGCATGCAAAGTTTATAGTGCCACACCATGCGCTGCGGATGACTCAGCACCCGCAGATTTTACCCATTAATAGGCCCTAAAATAATTCAATGAAAACAAATACTTATATATTTACCGCGCTGGCAGCCAGCCTGCTGGCCGGCAACGCCGCGGCTCAGCAATTCCCTTCGCGCAATATGCAGACCATTGTGCCCTACGCACCGGGCGGCTCCATCGACGTGATGACGCGCGCGGTAATGGCTGAACTTTCCAAAGCGCTCGGCCGCAATATCGTGGTTGATAATCGCCCCGGCGCGTCCGGCATGATCGGCACCGAGCTGATCACCAAAGCCGATCCCGACGGCCACATCCTGCTTGGCCATACGTCATCGTATCCCGGCACCGCAGCGATACGCGCCAAGCTGCCGTTTGATCCGGCGCGCGCCATTGTGCCGGTGGCGGGCATCGGCAAATCGTCGCTGGTGCTGGTGGTGCATCCGTCATTGCCGGTCAAAACGGTAAAGGAATTCGTCGAGCTGGCGAAAAAAAATCCGGGCAAGCTCAATTACGGCTCGACGGGCATCGGCGGCAATAACCATTTCGCGGGGACGCTGTTCGATCTTTCCGCCGGCACAAAAATGATACACGTGCCTTACAAAGGCATTTCGCTGGCGATGACGGCGGTGGCCTCCGGCGAAGTGGAAGTGGTGATTGCCAGCTCCGCAGCGGTGAATCCGCAACTGCGCGCCGGACGCGTGCGCGCGTTGGGCATGAGCGGCGCTAAACCGTCCGCGCTGCTGCCGGGCCTGCCCGCGATCGCGCAAGCGGGCTTGCCGGGATATGAATACGAGTTGTGGTGGGGCATATTCGCGCCGGCGGCCATTCCGGCGGACCGGTTGAATTTCCTGAACGCCACCATCAACAAACTGCTGAACGCGCCTGAACTGAAAAAATTTCTCGAACAGGAAAGCGCCGAACCGTGGATCGCCACGCCGCAACAACTGGCCGATCTGTTGCCGAAAGAAATCGCGCGCTATAAAAAAATCGCAACGGCGGCCAATATTCCCTTGCAGTAATCCGGCGCGCTCAGTAGTGCGGATCGTACATCTGCGATTGCACGTGCTGTAGCAGGTCGGCGGGCTTGGGCTTGGCGGCAATGCCGCGCCGGTAAGCCGTGTCCGCCACAGTAGCCGCAATCGCCGCCGACACTTCGCGTATGCGTGGCAGTGCAGGATACAGGCTGCCCTGCTCCAGATCAGATTCCGTCACCAGATGCGCCAGCGCGTGCGCCGCCGCCATAAACATGTCATCGGTGATGGATTTTGCACCGCTGGCAATCGCGCCCAGACCGATACCGGGGAAAATATACGAATTGTTGCCCTGCCGCGGCACATAGGTCTTGCCGTTGTACTGCACCGGGTCAAACGGACTGCCGCAGGCAAATAGCGCGCGCCCGCCAGTCCAGCGGTAGGCTTCTTCGGCGGAGCATTCGGCCTGCGATGTCGGATTCGACAGCGCGAACACGATGGGCTGCGCGTTGAGTTTCGCCATTTCCTCGAGTACTTCCCGCGTAAACGTGCCGCCTACCGCAGACACGCCGATGATCGCCGTAGGCTTCAACATTTTTATCGCCGATAAAAAATCGTTCGCTGGCGGATGGTCGTGTGCGTACGTCAATTTATGCGCGGCCAGATTCGTACGGCTTTTCACCACCAGCCCTTGAGAATCGACCAGCCAGCATTGACGCAACGCTTGTGCGTGCGTCAGTCCGTTGGCGGTCATCGCCGACACAATCAAATCGGCGATGCCGGTGGCGGCCTCGCCCGCGCCCAGAAACAGAATTTTCTGCTCGGTCAGCGGCGCACCGATAACCCGCAGCGCAGAGAATATTCCCGCCAGCGCCACCGCTGCCGTGCCCTGAATATCATCATTGAACGAGCAGATGCGGTCACGGTATTTTTCCAGCAGGCGAAACGCATTGTGATTGGCAAAATCCTCAAACTGCACCAGTGCCCCAGGAAAAACTTCCTGCGTGGCAGCCATGAACTCCTCAATGAATTCGTCATACGCCACACCGGTGACGCGGCGCTGGCGCAGGCCAACGTAGTAATCATCGCCCAGCAGCGCAGGGTTGTTGGTGCCCACATCCAGCGTAACCGGCAGGCACAGTTGCGGGTGTATGCCCGCGCAGGCGGTGTAAAGCGACAGCTTGCCGACGGGTATGCCCATGCCGTTGGCGCCCAGGTCGCCCAAACCGAGAATGCGCTCGCCATCGGTGACAACAATGATGCCCACCGGATACGGCCAGTTGCGCAGCACATTGGCAATGTTGCCGCGGTCGTTGATGCTGATAAACATACCGCGCGGGCGCTGAAAAATCTGTCCGAAGCGCTGGCAGGCGAGTCCCACCACCGGCGTATAAACAATCGGCTGCATTTCGTCGATGTGTTCGCACAGCACACGAAAAAACAGCGACTCGTTGCGGTCGTGCAGCGAATTGAGCGAAACGAATTTGTCGAGAGGGTCGGCAAGCTTGCGCAGATTCGTGACAAAACGCGTCACCTGTTCTGCCTGACTTAGCACGTGCGGCGGCAACAAGCCGCGCAAACCCAGCGCGTCGCGCTCCTTCTCGGTAAATGCGGTGCCCTTGTTCAACAAGGGATTTCGCAACACATTGAGGCCGCGCGTCAGGCCGGCATTGTCATCGTTGGTGCGGGCAGTCATGTTTCCAGTCCTTTTTGTAGTTTTTTTACGATGTCGTGGGAACGCGCTCGTTGAGTGTGTCCCGCGTGTCTATTATGCGTCGGGTTACGGCTTGATCAAACCTGCCCTGCAACCTACACCGTCGCCACCGGCGTCACCGGCGACCCGGCCGCACCGGGCATTCGGAGCGGCGGCGCAGTTAGTAAAAAGCTGCTGCGCTTGTGCTGACGCAACCAGGCGGCAAGTTCTGTCAGGTACCACAACTCGCCGAGATGAATGCCGAGTTTCACCAGGCAATGCTCATGCAGCGGCAACGCCGGGCCGCGATGCGGCAAGCGCGGATCAGCGCCGAGCGTCGATGACCGTTCGACTGCCAGGTTGTCGGCAGCGATGGCAGCAATGCCGCTGTCGGCGATCCACTCCAACAGCGGCTTGTCGTAGCCATCGAGCACCGAGCAGCTGGTTTTGATGGTGTCATCCAGCTTACCCATTCGTTCATTCGCATCACGAATCAACTGGCCCAGCCCCGTATGCAGGCACAGGATGTCTCCCTTTTGCACCGTGACGTTGTCGTCATGCATGACTTTCGCAAGCATTTCGTAGGTGACCGCCGTGCGGCCATCGCCGAAATGGTGGCGCAAATCAATCATCACCGCGCGCCCCTGCACCCCCGTCTGCGCCATTTCCGCCACCGACACCGCGCGCGCGCCGAGTTCGCCATGCAGACCGCGGCCGTCGTTATCGACAATACGCCAGCCGTTGTACGATACTGCTTCTTCGACGCCATCACCATCGGCGTCAAAAATCGTGCCCTTGTGCGCGAAGCTGTCCCAGTGGGTTGAATACTGCATATAAAGCATGATCGCTTCGTCGGAACCCACATCGTTAAAACGCGGATCAATTTTCGACGACGGCAGATTGAAATAAGTCTCTTTGCCGCGAAACACCGGATGAA
>JBEBHE010000271.1:0-6441 GCA_040081205.1 Burkholderiales bacterium
ATTTAATCTATGTCTACATTGATCTGTGTCATCTTCCGGGCGTGCCCGGTTGGTAATATTCCATCGCAATGAGCATACGTAATCTTGAGCTTTTATTCCGGCCGAAATCGATCGCGGTGATCGGCGCGTCCGACCGTGCTGGCAGCGTGGGCGCAACCGTGATGCGCAATGTGCTTGCAGGCGGATTCACCGGGCCGGTCTACGCGGTGAATCCCGCGCACATCCTGGTCGCGGGGCAACGTTCCTATCCCGATGTGGCGCACTTGCCACAGACGCCGGATCTGGCGGTGATTGCGACGCCGCCGGCAACGATACCGGCGTTGATCGACGCACTGGGGCAGCGCGGAACACGTGCCGCCGTGGTGCTTACGGGTGGATTGGCCAAGGCGCGCGACGCGCAGGGCACCCGTATTCTGCAAGCGATGCGCGATGCCGCACGACCGCACTTGTTGCGTATTCTGGGACCGAACTGTGTGGGATTGCTGGTACCGGGCCTCGGTGTCAACGCGAGTTTCGCGCACACGTCGGCGCTGCCGGGCACGCTTGCATTCGTATCGCAATCCGGCGGACTGACCACGGCGGTGCTCGACTGGGCGAAGTCGCGCGGCATCGGCTTCTCGCATTTCATTTCGCTTGGTGAAGCGGCGGATGTGGATTTCGGCGACGTGCTGGACTATCTGGCGAGCGACAGTGCCACACGCGCCATTTTGCTCTATGTCGAATCGATTACCGCTGCGCGTAAATTCATGTCGGCCGCGCGCGCCGCTGCCCGCAATAAACCGGTGCTGGTGGTGAAAGCCGGACGTGCGCCCGAAGGTGCGCGCGCCGCAGCATCACACACCGGCGCGCTGGCAGGCGCAGATGATGTTTACGATGCGGCCCTGCGCCGTGCCGGCATGCTGCGCGTGGATACCATACAAGAACTGTTTGATGCTGTGGAAACGCTGGCGCGCGCGCAACCGGTGGATGGCAAGCGGCTTGTCATTATGACCAACGGCGGCGGTCCCGGGGTGATGGCAGCAGATGCGATTTCGTTAAGCGGCGGCCAGCTTGCCGTTCTTTCCGCGACGACGATGCAACAGCTGGACGCTGCATTGCCAGACACCTGGTCGCACGGCAATCCGGTGGATATCATTGGCGATGCGCCGGTGTCGCGTTACGTCGCGACCATGCAAGCGCTGCTGCAAGACACCGGCAACGACGCGATTCTTTTCATACACGTGCCTACCGCAATCGTGCCTGCGGCAGATATTGCGCGCGCGTGCGCGCCGCTGGCCAAGGACAAGCGCGTGCTTGCCTGCTGGCTGGGCGCCGATGCCGTGGCAGAGGCCAGAAGCATCTTCGACGCAGAAGGCATCCCCTGTTACGACACGCCTGAACAAGCGGTGAACGCCTTTCTGCAACTCGCCGCCTATCGCCGTAACCAGCAGATGCTGATGCAGACGCCGCCTTCCGTGCCGCAGGAATTCGTGCCGGATGCGAAGACGGCGCGCGGTGCTGTAACCGAGGCGCTGGATGCCGGACGCGAGTGGCTTAGCGAAACGGAAACGCGGGCCGTTCTCACCGCGTATGGCATACCGGTAGTGCGCACGCGCAACGCGGCCAACGCTGAAGAAGCCGTGCGTGTCGCGGTGGAAATCGGATTTCCGGTCGCGATCAAGATCAACTCTCCGCAGATTACGCATAAATCGGATGTGGGCGGCGTAGCGCTGAATCTGACATCGGCCGAAGCCGTTCAACCAGCAGCGGCAGCCATGGCGCAGCGTGTGCGTGAACGCGCGCCGCAGGCGCAACTCACCGGATACACGGTGCAGGAAATGGTGGTGAGACCCAAGGCGCACGAAATCATTGTCGGCGCGGCAGTGGACGCGGTGTTCGGCCCGGTGATCCTGTTTGGACAGGGCGGCGTGGCAGTGGAGGTTGTCGCCGATCGCGCGGTGGCGCTGCCGCCGCTTAATATGACGCTCGCCGCCGAGCTGGTTTCCCGCACGCGGGTGGCGCGTCTGCTGGATGGTTATCGCAACCGCCCGCCTGCGCATCGCGAGGCGCTGCATCTCACACTGGTTAAGGTATCTCAACTGATGGTGGATGTTGCCGGCATCACTGAAATCGACATTAACCCGCTGTTGGCCGACGACAGCGGCGTGATTGCGCTAGACGCGCGCATTCGTGTGGCGAAATCCATGCAGTCTGGTGCGTCGCGCCTGGCCATCCGGCCTTATCCCAATGAACTGGAAGAGCGGGTGATGATTAACGGTCGCCCCGTGCTGCTGCGTCCGATCCGGCCCGAAGACGAGCCGCAGCATGCGCAGCTTCTGCAACGCGTGGATGCGACCGATATTCAGTTACGGTTTTTTTACGCCGTGCGGGTGATGTCGCACAACCAGCTCGCGCGCTTCACGCAAATAGATTACGACCGCGAAATGGCGTTCATCGCCAGCGTCGATGACGGTCAGCCCACGGCGGAAACCTGGGGCGTGGTGCGGGCCATTGCCGATCCCGATAATACCAACGCCGAATTCGCGATACTCGTGCGATCCGATCTCAAGGGGCAAGGGTTGGGCGCGCTCTTGATGAACAAGATCATTCGCTATTGCCGTGCGCGTGGTACGGGCGTGTTGACAGGCAGCGTATTGCGCGGCAACGAACGCATGCTGTCGCTGGCGCGAGAGCTGGGATTTTCAACAAAGGTCGACAGTGACGCCGGTGTGGTGCAACTCGCTTTGCCTCTCGCGAACGCAGCACGCGCCACATGACGCACACGGGGTTATCCACGGCCGAGGCGCAACGGCGCTTGCTCGACGACGGCCCGAATGTGTTGCCGGCCGCGAAGCCGCGCAACACTTTCGCCATCGCCGTCGAAGTGGTGCGCGAGCCGATGTTTCTGCTGCTGATCGGTGGCGCAGTCATTTATCTCCTGCTGGGTGATGTGCGCGAGGCGCTGGTGCTCGCGGCGTCGGTGGTGGTGGTGATGGGAATCACCGTGACTCAGGAGCGCAAGAGCGAACGCGCGCTGGAGGCATTGCGTGATCTATCGAGCCCGCGTGCGCACGTGGTGCGCGACGGCGTTGAACAGCGGATTGCGGGCGCGCAGGTCGCGCGGGGCGATGTGCTGATTCTGTCCGAGGGCGACCGCGTGCCGGCGGATGCAGCGCTGCTGTCGGTAAACGGTTTGATGGTTGACGAATCGTTATTGACCGGCGAGTCGTTGCCGGTGGAAAAAAATGTGTCGCGGCCAGACGTGCGCGAGGGCCAGGTATTTTCGGGCACACTGGTGATTAAAGGACAGGGACGCGCCGAGGTCGCCGCGACCGGCAGCCGTACGGAGATGGGCCGTATCGGCGTATCTCTGGCCACCATTGAGACCGGCAAGACCAGCTTACAGATAGAAACCGGGCGCGTGGTGCGGTTGATCGCGACGATTGCGGTGGTGTTATGCACCGTGCTGGCGGTGTCGTATGCGCTGCTGCGCAATGACTGGTTGGCGGGAATTCTGGCCGGCCTTACGCTGGCGATGGCGATACTCCCGGAGGAATTTCCGCTGGTGCTCACGGTGTTTCTCGCGCTGGGCGCGTGGCGCATCGGGCGTCATGGCGTGCTCACGCGGCGTATTCCTGCGGTGGAAATGCTGGGTGCGACGACCGTGCTGTGCGTGGACAAAACCGGTACGCTGACCGAAAACCGCATGAGTGTCGCCGAAGTGTTTTATGAAGGCGTCTGGCGCAAGCCCGATACGCAGGCGTTCGAGTTATTGGAAGCGGCAGCGCTGGCGTGTGAAATCGATCCGTTTGATCCGATGGAGCGCGCGATTTTGCTGGCTGCCGGCAGTGCGGCGCCGTCAGCGGCGATTGTGCGGCGCGAATGGCGGCTCGACGCCGATTATCCGCTGCACCCAGGATTCCTCGCGATCTGCCACGGCTGGCGTTCCCCACAGGGAGGCAAGCGAGTCGCCATCAAGGGTGCGCCGGAAACCGTGCTGGCGTTGTGTGCGCTGAGCGCTGCCGCGCACGCGCGCGCGATGGAAGAAGTGACGCTTGCGGCGCAGCGCGGCCTGCGCTTGTTAGCCGTGGCCGAAGCGGCGTCGACGAATGAATGGTTGAGCGATCCGTCGCAATATCCGTTCCACTGGCTGGGCTTTGTCGCGCTGGCCGATCCGCTGCGCGCCTCGGTACCGGCGGCCGTTGCCGAATGCCGGCGCGCGGGGATACGCGTGGTGATGATTACCGGCGATCATCCGGGTACGGCGCTTGCCATCGCGCGGCAGGCGGGCATTGATGCCAGCAACGGCGCGCTCACTGGCGCTGACATTGCCGCCATGAGCGATGCGGCGTTGGCGCAGTCCGCCAAGCGTGTGCAAGTTTACGCGCGCATATCGCCCGAACAAAAATTGCGGCTGGTGATGGCGTACAAAACCGATGGCGACGTGGTGGCGATGACCGGCGACGGCGTGAACGACGCGCCAGCGCTGAAGGCCGCGCATATCGGCGTGGCGATGGGCTTGCGCGGCACCGATGTGGCGCGCGAGGCGTCGTCGCTGGTGCTGATCAATGACGACTTCGGTTCGATTGTCGAAACCGTGCGGCTGGGGCGCCGCATTTACCGCAATATCCGCAACGCGATGCGCTACATCATTGCGGTGCATGTGCCGACGGTGGGCATGGCGTTTTTGCCGCTGGCGTTCGGCTGGCCGCTGGTATTGTTTCCGGTGCATGTGGTGTTTCTGGAATTCATCATCGATCCCGCGTGTTCCATCGTGTTCGAGGCCGAAGCGGGCGACGCCGACGCCATGACGCAGCCGCCGCGCGATCCGGCGCAACCGTTGTTCAATGCGCGTACGGTCGGCGCGAGTTTGCTGGCGGGTGTGGCGGTGTTGATCGCGGTGTGTGTTGCATATGGCTGGGTACTTGCGCACGGACGCAGCGACGGCGAAGCACGCGCGCTGGCGTTTGTGGCGATTGTGGTCGGCAATCTTGCGCTGATTATTTCGCATCGTTCCGGTGGGAAGTCTTTCATTGCGACCATCGCGCAACCGAATCCCGCGCTCTGGTGGATCGTGTGCGGTACGCTGGTTGCGTTGGCGATCGCTGTATTCGTCAACCCTGTGGCCGAGATATTCCGATTCGCGCCGCTGGGTGTGCGAGACGGTTTGATCGCGCTGGTCGCGGGGGTGGCTGGTGTGATCGCGGTTGAAGTTTTTCGCTACGCCCGGCGTTCCGGCGACAGAGTGTGAAGGGCCGCACGCCGGCAGCATAACAAATACTATGGAAGGGCGTGTTGTAAGTATTTGTTTTTATTTGGAATTATTTTTTGATGGTTATTTGATTTGAATCAATTCGTAGTCTCGTCAGTCGCGCGATAGTTCTATGCTGCGCGCTTGTGCGTGCAGCAAACCCGAGGCCGACGGATGAGCGTTACGGACATAGCCCTTGCCACAATCCAAGCGGAGCATCGCGCGCTCAGTGCCGTTCTGCATACGTTTCAAGAATTATTGGGCAAGGTCGAAGCGGGCTACGGTGCGCCGGATTTCGGTTTGTTCTCGGCAATGTTGTATTACATCGACGATTTTCAGGAGCGTTGCCACCATCCCAAGGAAGAAAAATATATTTTCGATTCGCTGCGCGCCGCCACCCCGGAATTTGACGGCGTCATCAGCGAGTTGCAGGCGGAGCATGTGAAGGGCGCGCAGGCGGTATCGCGGTTGCATCGATGTCTGGTGTTCTATCAGGGCGGTATGCCCGGCGGCATCGGCATGCTGAAGGCGGGTGTCGATGACTACATCGCGCGCATGCACGAACATATGCGTTGCGAGGAAGCGCTTTTCGAGCGCAGCCGTGCTGTCATTGTTGAGCACGATTGGGCGCGCATTGCCGCTGCTTTCGACGAGAACGATGACCCCTTGTTCGGCAGCAATCGCCGCCAGGCATTTGGGCAGCTCTACCAGCGTATTCTTGTGCTGGCGCCGCACAAGCTGAAGCAGGGAATGTCTCCGGCAAGCCGTTTTTAGTTAGCCGGCTAGTCGATGCGTGCCTGCCCACACGCATCGCTTCATCGCCGATAACCGTGCTGGTTGCAGGGCTTTTGATTTACATCAAACGCACCTGCGCGCGCCTTGTTTATGATGAACCCGGACATTTTCTGACTGAAAGGGAAAGGTAAAGCAATGAAAAAGCTATTGGTGGCAACGCTGTTGTGCGTGGGCGCGACGATGTTCGGACCGGCGCAGGCAGCACAGGGCGACTGGCTGGGACGAGCGCGGGTGATCAATATCAGTCCGGATGCCAGTTCGTCGGCGCTGAATATCGACGTGAATTCGAAAATCACGCCGGAACTGGACTTCAGTTATTTCGTAACCAGCAACTTTGCGCTGGAGTTGATCCTTGCGACCCGGAAGCATGAGGTCACCGCCGGCGGCGCGCCCGTCGGTACGGTGAAGCATTTGCC
>JBEBHE010000525.1:0-1653 GCA_040081205.1 Burkholderiales bacterium
CAGTTTATAAGTATTTGTTTTTAAAATACTTTTATCGCGCGCAGCAAGGCAAGCACGATGTCTCGCTGCGCGTACCCAACGATTCAGTCAAGCGACGAGAGATACGCGCTGATCATATTGCGCGCCTCGTCACTCATGCCGGCAAACTCGCAACCCACCCGCAGACTGCCCGCGCCCTTGTCCGGCAGTGCAACCGGCGATACATGCCTGACCGTAAGATTTGCGGTAATACGGCCCACGCCCGGCAGCGAGATCACGCAATCCCGTAGCAATTCGTTCTGATCGAGATTCATGTCGGGGTCGCAATGAATCGCGCCGACGCCGCTAAGGCTGATATCGGCGATCTCGGCTTCCGACTCGCTGAACCCGAGATTGAGCATAATCTTTAGCGGCGGCCCGTTCGGGATTTCATGACGTTCATGACGGCGGCGGCGAAAACGCCACAGAAACGGCGGCGCATCAATACGCACCGTGGCCGTTCCATCGCGCTCGCCGAGTACAGGCCCCAAACCCGGAAACTGGATTTTCGAATTGTCGTGCTGGCACACCAGCATCACACCCGGTTTATCGCTGGCGCCGATGCAGGTTTGCCACGTCGGCGGACATTCGAGCAATAGTGTGTTGCTGGCTTCGTCGGCTTCGAGCAGGCGGCTCGTTTCAGGGTTTTCCATACCCCCCAGACTGACAGAAACGGCGATGCGCGCATCCGCCAGCGCGCTCAGTATGCGCATCACTTCAGATTTTCCGCGGATCAGAAACTCGTTCGCATCGACCGACTTGACGATATCCATCGTCGAGAGCAAATCGTATTTGTCGTCCGTATCCGCCATGAGTTCGCCGTGGTAGCAAGAGTTGCGGTGGAATCCCGGCACATTCTACCGGCATCCACGACATTCTCACAACCCGCGCGATTCGCGGGTGCGCGCCTCAAACGATTACCAGCGCATCCAGATAATGTGCAATCAATTGACGCGCGCTGTCGCTAAGCCCGCTGAATTCGCAACCGACACGCGTCACGGCCTGTCCATCCGCAGTGCGCATCGGCATTTGATGCTGCACCGTCAGATCCACCATGATCGCCCCCACGCCGGGCAGCGCTATCGCGCAGTTGTGCAGCACTTCGCCGTGCTCCAGTTGCACCTCGGCGTCGCAGTTGAACATGCCGATGCCGCCCATGCTCAGATCGGTCACTTCGGCATCGCACTCGATAAACCCGAGATTGAGCGTGATCGTCAAACCGGACACCTTGTGGCGCTCGTCGCGGCGCCGCTGAAAACGCCACATGAATTCCGGTATATCCAGACCCACCACAGTGGTGCCGTCAAGATCGACGATAGTGCCTCTGCCACTCTGAAACTGAATTTTCGCGTCCTCGTACACGCACGCCAGCATGATGCTTTCGGCGTCGCCGCCATCCATCAGGCTCTGCCACTCGTGAGGGCATTCCAGCAGCAGCATATTGCTGGCCTCGTCCACGTACACCAACGAGGTCACTGCCACCTGATCGGTATGCAAAAAATTGATCGACATCAGCGTGCCGCTGCACATCACGCCGCTGAGCAGCCGCAAAACTTCCAAGCGGGACCGAACCAGAAAATCAGGCGATTCCAGCGTGGCGGACGAGGTGATCATTGCGGTCTTTTCTTCCTCGAT
>JBEBHE010000027.1:0-23212 GCA_040081205.1 Burkholderiales bacterium
CATCAATGCAGGCTCATCTTTCTTCTTGTCATTGCCGGGAATGTACGGGCTCCACGGCTGGGCTTTCACCGGGCCTTTGGTTTTCCATACGACGTTGAACTGGCCGTCACCCTTGATTTCACCGATGAACACCGCTTTGTGCAGATGGTGGTTCTTGGCATCCATCGTGGAAGTGATGCCCGACGGCGCGGTGAAGGTTTGTCCGCCCATCGCTTCGCTGACTTTGGCGACATCAAACGTTTTGGCTTTCTCAACCGCCTGTTTCCACATATAGATGCCAATGTAAGTGGCTTCCATCGGATCATTAGTCAGCGGCTTGTCTTTGTGGCCAGCGATGTTTTTCGCCTTGGCATAAGCGGCCCATTTTTTGGTGAACGCGTCATTGGCCGGATTCTTGATCGACATGAAATAGTTCCACGCCGCAAGATGACCGACGAGCGGCTTGGTATCGACGCCACGCAATTCTTCTTCACCCACCGAGAAAGCCACTACCGGCACATCGGTCGCCTTCAAGCCCTGATTGCCGAGCTCTTTGTAGAACGGCACGTTGGAATCGCCGTTAATGGTAGAGATCACCGCCGTCTTGCCGCCTGCCGCGAATTTCTTCACGTCCGCGACGATGGTTTGATAATCGCTGTGGCCGAACGGCGTGTACTTCTCGTCGATATCTTTATCGGCGACGCCTTTCGATTTCAGGAACGCGCGCAGAATCTTGTTGGTGGTGCGCGGATAAACGTAATCCGTGCCGAGCAACACCCAGCGCTTGGCGGCGCCGCCTTCCTTGCTCATCAGATATTCAACCGCCGGTATCGCCTGCTGATTGGGCGCGGCGCCGGTGTAGAACACGTTGCGCGAAATTTCTTCGCCTTCGTATTGCACGGGGTAGAACAACAGGCTGTTCAGTTCTTCGAACACCGGCAACACGGATTTACGGGACACCGAAGTCCAGCAACCGAACACCACGGAAACTTTGTCCTGCGTAATCAGTTGCCGCGCTTTTTCCGCAAACAACGGCCAGTTGGAGGCGGGATCCACCACCACCGGCTCGATTTTCATGCCCATCACGCCGCCTTTGGCGTTGATTTCTTCAATCGCCATCAATGCGACATCCTTCAGCACCGTTTCGCTGATTGCCATGGTGCCCGATAGCGAGTGCAGAATGCCGACTTTTACCGTTTTGGCTTGCGCGTAAGCGTCCGGCGCACTGAGCCCGATAGCCGCCGTTACCGCCAACGTACTGGCGAGCGCCGAAAAACGTTTTAAGAATGATCTGCGATGCAACATATGCAATGCTCCCTTAGGTTAATTTCGTTAACTTCAAAAAATGTACCGTTCGATCCAGCTAATGCACGATCCGTACCAGGGCGCACCAAGCCAGCGCATTGTTTGTTAGCACTTGAAAACAGAGTCAACTTTCGGTGTTTTAGAATCATCTGAGCCCCATATCGGTGCAAATTTGTTAATTTACGCCCTAAAATAGTGCCAAAAATTATTACGTCCTTCGTTTAGGTCCTGTAAATTGCGCGATAACCCTTTTTTCACCGCTTTGCCCCAAATGGGGTTTCGTTTAAAGTAGCGCTCCTCGGACATTATTTTATTTATCAATAAAAACATGTACTTAGAATATTTAACGCTGAACCGCGACGATTGATTTCCCCATGTCACTTTGCGTTCTTGATTGGAAACTTGTAATAAAACGAACCCTGTTCGCAACCGCGCTGGTCGCATTAGCAGCGATGTCAGCCGCGCGCTGGGCGATGGTGGTTAAGGCGGCGGGGATTAAAGCAGAGTGACGGGACTTCGATTTAAATTGCCTCGCATACGCGCCATCACCCTTGATCTGGACGACACGCTGTGGCCGTCCGCGCCCACCCTCACCCGCGCGGAGCAGCGCGCCCATGCGTGGCTCGCCACGCACGCTCCCGCGGTTGCTGCGACATGGTCGATTCAGCAACTGCGCGAACTGCGCCTGTCTATTTTCAACAAACACCCTGAACTGCATCACGATTTTCTGCGCATCCGGCGCATGGCGATGCACGCCGCCTTCGAACAGGCGGGGTTGTCGGGGGCGGCGGCCCATGAATTGATTGAGCGCGCGCTTGATGTATTCATGACCGCGCGCAACGAGGTTGATCTTTATCCGGAAGTTCTCGATAGCCTCACGCGATTATCCAGCCGCTTCGCCCTCGCGTCGCTCACCAACGGCAACGCCGACGTAGCGCGCATCGGGCTCGGTCGCTACTTCAAGGCCACGATATCCGCGCATGCGCACGGCAAAAGCAAACCCGATCCGGCACTGTTTCATATCGCGTGCCGCGAACTGGCGTGCGAACCCAATGAAGTCGTGCATGTGGGCGACGACATGGAACTCGACGTGCGGGGCGCGCGTACCGCCGGGCTGCATGTGCTCTGGATAAACCGCGCGGATGCCGTGTGGGCAGGCGACGATACGCCCGTCGTAGTGAATGATTTGCTGGGTTTGGAACGATGGCTTGACGAGTGCACGGCGTGATTGTGCGTGTCTGCGCATTCGCTCGAAAAGGACATTGGGACGCTACTGCCGGCACGAACTCACGAGCAATCGTTTTATAGACGCCTGTGCCTGTATTCTAAACTCGGTATAGTTCACACAGGTGGAAACCGTTTGACGCCGGAAAAGCACTGGCTCAAAAATCGTCTTTGGGCCGCCGCCAGCCAGCCAGCCAAGTTCAGCGTTGCTCCGGAAGCTTTGATGATCGGTCACCACTTGACCATTTCTGATTTGACCTGGGTGCCAAGCCGCGCTGCGCCACGTCCACTATTTCGGCACCAGCCCGATGTCGCGTGCCACTTTGCCATACTTGTCGTATTCGCTCTTCATCAATGCGCCGAAATACTCCGGCGACTCGGTCCACAGATCCAAACCCAGAACTTCCAGCTTCTTTTGTATGTCTGGCTGTTTTAAGGCTGCATTCGTCTCCCGGTTGAGAGTCGCTATGATGTCCTTTGGCACATTCGCCGGGGCGACGAATCCAAACCAGCCGCCGGAGGAAAACCCTGGAACCGATTCCGCGATAGCGGGGAAATCGGGATAGTTGGGCGCGCGCGTCTCTTTCGCAATCCCAAGCAGCCGCACCCTGCCGGACGCGATAAAAGGATACATGCCCGTGAACGAGGCGAAGCCTGCATCCACTCTGCCGCTCATGAGTTCCGCTCCCATCTGTGGCACCCCTTTGAACGGGATATGCAGGTACTCGAAACCCACGTTGGCGCGGAACATCTCGGTCGCCATGTGCAGGAAGGCGCCCTCGCCGTTGGAAGCGAAGGTCACCTTGCCCGGATTGGCTTTCAGGTAAGTGATGAACTGGCGAACGTTTCTAAACGGGGTACTTGGGTGTACAACCAGCGCCAGATAGTTGGTCGCGACCAGCGCGATCGGCGCAAAGTCTTTTAACGCGTTGTAAGGAACCTGCTTCATCGTGTGCGGAATAACCGACATGTTGCCGCCCTGCCCACAGGCGATCGTGTAGCCGTCAGCGGGCGCTTGCACGGCCATCGCCAGGCCAATGGTGCCACTCGCGCCAGGCCGGTTGTCAACCACAAACTGCTGACCGAGGCGCTCGCCCATCTTCTGGCCCAGCAAGCGAGCAAGCGTGTCGCAGGAATCACCGGGTAGTTGGGGAACGATGATGCGTACCGTTTTGGAAGGGTACTTCTGCGCCAGCGCCGTGCCTGTCACGCAAACGCCTGCGAGTAGCAGGCAAATCATTTGTGCAATAAAAGTCATCGCGTTCCTCCGTGCTTGCGAGAAAAGGGAACCTGGGCTCCCGGGCATGGTAATTTTCAACACCATTTTTCACTAACTGTTCGTTTGTGTCCTGACAGGAAAACCTTCAACTGCGCAATCAATCACACGCGGATTTACGACTGGCGTTGATAAAAACCAAACGCAACAGGGACAGGCAGCAGTAGGCCGGTTGTGTGAATTGGCGTCAACCTCGGGCTTTAAGAAGGCTCACCAAACCGAATGCCAATCCCTGCCATGGCCTGCACCGTAGCGGGCCCCCATCGTCTGGCGATTTCCTCACCGCTCGATGCTGCGTGGTAGACAGCATCCTGCTGATCGCCGGGTTCGGGCTGAATCATTACCAGCAATCTCCCCAACTCGTCGCCCACATTCTTAAAGTCACGATACACACCTGCGGGCACTGATACAAAGTCCAGCGGCTCCAGGACGATGGAGAACTGCCCCTCGTCCCCCCATATAATTTCGAAGCGGCTTTGCACGCAAAAGAAGTTCTCCACCGATGCAGTGTGCTTGTGCAAACCGGCACTGTCGCCCGGCGGGCATTCGGCCAGCGTGATAGTCAATCCGGGCGCCCCTTTAACGGGAGCCACTTTGCTGCGGCCTTCCCAGCCCAACGGAGACATGATGGGCATGACCTTATCAGGCGACATCATCAGCATGGCCTCTTGGGGAATGCCGTTGGCGTCTTTCATGGAATCCTTATAAGGGACCAGCTCTGAATAGCGCGCCACCCGTTGGGGGACGGTGTCATCAATGGGATTGTGTCGGGGCATGGCAAAAACTCCTGGGATTGAGAACTCCATACTCGTAAAACGTCCGTCCGCTTTCCTGCTCGCCAGTTTGACCGCTTCACGCCATTTGGCAATTTCCTCCAATTCTAAATCACTCGCGCTTCAACTGGCGCCACTTCTTCCGGCTTGCTGGCGCCGAAGTCCCATTCGCTTATCCCCAGATCAAATTCGCTCAGATCGAGGAAATAGCGCATGTCGATCCGAATGGACGTATCCATTTTCTTTGGCACGGTTCGCAGCGTTTGAAATATCACCTTTACACGGCAGGCAAGGGCCATGACACGGATACCGCCTCGCTTCGAACAGACGCGCGTAGGGAGCGGTATATTTCCCGCTGACAGAAACGCTGTTGAAGGTGTTGGGGCACTACAACCCGGAAATAGAATACGCCGCAGCGATTGCGGTATAGGTGTAATGCAAGTCTGATTGCCATGTCCCTTGCCATCCATTTGGCGCGCCTGTTTGGAGCACCAAACTACTTTACTGGACACTGGTAATCAGAACCCCCTAGTGCATCAATGCACTAGGGGTTATTTGGTGGAGACGAGGAGGATCGAACTCCCGACCTCCGCATTGCGAACGCGGCGCTCTCCCAGCTGAGCTACGTCCCCGTATAGGGCTAAGGGCGCGAAGTATAACAAAGTACCTCTGACTGCGCCACCGGGAAATTGCGCAATTTGTTCCATGTATTCATGGTTTTGCGTTAATTTTTGGATCGCATTCCGCAACGCGGGCGGGCGCGAGACTTGCCGCCGCCATTGTTGATATGCTGCCCTATCAAGTCCGATTCCCATTCATCCCCTCTCCAGTATGCCTATCCATCACAATAAAACTTCCCGCCAACGCAAATCCCCCGCACGTTACAGCGTACCCATCATCGACACACACGCGCACTGGTATCCGCAGCAGTTCATTGATGTGCTCGACAGTGAAGCCGCCGACAACGGCGCCACGATGTCGCGCAACGCCAAAGGCGCGCCGGTGTTCAAGCTGCCGCACATTGAGCAGCGCTCGGTGATGCCGCCGCTGATGGTTGATCTGGATCTGATGCGGCGCGAAATGGACAAGCGGCGCGTGGACATGATGGTGCTGTCGCTCACCAATCCGATGGTGTATTGGGCGCCGCCAGCGTTTGCACTGCGGCTGTCGCAAACCTGGAACGATGCCAGCACTGCGGCGTATACCGCGTTTCCGGATCGTTTTATCGGCACCATCATGTTGCCGATGCACGCGCCCGAGCTCGCGGTACCTGAACTGGAGCGCGCCGCCAAACTGCCGGGCATGCGTGCGGTGTACATGGCCGAAGCAATCAACGGCGTGAACCTGCACGACAAATCATTCTGGCCGGTGTATGCGAAATGCGAAGCGTTGGGATTACCAATACTGCTGCATCCGCTCTACCCCTGCGGCATCGAACTGATGGGCGAGTTTTTCATGCGCAATCTGCTGGGTAACCCATACGAAGCCGGCATCGCGGCCTGTTCGCTGGTGCTGGGCGGCGTGATGGATGCGTTTCCAAAATTGAAAGTAATGCTGCCGCATGCGGGCGGGCCGTTCCCGTGGCTGATCGGCCGCATCGATTACGGCATCAAGGTGCGCGCCGAACTCCAGCATATGAAAAAGCCCGCCAGCAAATATCTGCGGCGCTTTTATTACGACACCGTCACACACCAACCACAGATTCTTCGCTACCTGATCGACTTCATCGGCGAAGATCGCATGATGCTGGGCAGCGATTACAACCAGGACATGTGCGACCTGCACCCGGTGGATTTTCTGGAAAGCGTGCCGCGACTCACCAAAAAGCAGCGCGAAATTATTCTGGGCGTCAATGCGATGAAGCTGCTGAAGATACGCCGCAAGTAAGATTTTGCATCTATAAAACAACAATAAGGAACAACCTCATGCCCGCCATCGACACCCACGCCCACTGGTTTCCGCCCGAATGGATCGCGCTGCTGCACGCCGAAGGCCCGGCCAACGGTGCGGCTATGGGCGTCAACGCCAAGGGCCACGAGACTATACAGTTGCCGGGCGTGCCACTGGTGTCGTCTTTCCCGACCGACATGGTCGATCTCGATATCATGGTGCGCAACATGAACGAATGGCACGTCGATATGCGCGCACTGTCGCTGACGAATCCGATGGTGTATTGGGCAACACCGGCGTTCGGCCTTAAACTCTCGCAGGCGTTCAACAACGCCGTTGCTGCCGCCCACACCGCGTATCCGGATCGCATTCTCGGCACCATCATGCTGCCGTTGCAGGCGCCCGATCTGGCGGTGCAGGAACTCAACCGCGCCGCCAAACTGCCCGGCATGCGCGCGGTGTACATGGCCATGCATGTCAGCGGCAACAACATCGACCACAAACCGCTGTGGCCGGTGTATGCGCGCTGCGAGGAACTCGGCTTGCCGCTGTGTCTGCATCCGGTGAATCCGCTCGGCATTGAGCGCATGCGGGATTACCACATGCGCAATTTGTGCGGCAATCCCACCGAAGCAGGCATCGCTGCCGCATCGCTGATATTCGGCGGCGTACTCGATGCGTTTCCCACACTGGACGTATTGCTGCCGCACGCGGGCGGCACGTTTCCGTGGCTGATCGGGCGTTACGATCGCGGCGTCGAAGTGCGCAAAGAATTAAAGCACATGAAGCAGCCGGCCAGTGCTTATCTGCGGCGCTTTTACTACGACACGATCAGCCATCACCCCGGCATCATGCGCTATCTGATCGATCTCGTCGGCGCAGATCGTGTCGTGCTCGGCAGTGATTACAACTTTGATGTGGGTTACGAACGGCCTTCGGAATGGATCGAACAAATTCCCGGACTCACCGCGCACGAGCGCACGTTAATTTGCAGCGAGAATGCCCAACGCTTTCTAAAACTGTAAAAATACAATAAAAACAAATAGTTATCTAAATTCGGCTGCTAGGCCCTCGAAAAATGCAGGGCGGGCATCAGACGCGGAACTGGCGACGGAGCAGATTGCCGCAACGTCTGCAAGCGCGTGAACGCCGCGCCAAAAATTTCCGTGGCTTCGCGCGCGATGGCGCCTTGCGTGTCGCAATGCGAGCGCGCGAGGCCGCACAATTCGGCGCCGAGCAGTTCGGTGAAACGCGCTTCGATATCGTCCACGTCCCCCAACGGCAGCGTGGCGACGCCCAGCGGCAGCCGCTTTGCCGAATCGTAGAACTGCAAGGTTTCAATATACGCGGTAAGCAAAAAACGGATTTCGTTTTCGCTATTCAAACGACGCATCACATCAATCATCAGCATGGCGGTTTCTCCGGGGTGGGCGGTTCAAGGATGCCGGCACGTCACGCGCGACCTAAAATGTGTCGTGTGTAACGCAACGGCAGTCGAGACATCGGCAATAACATCAGCAAATCCGCGGTATTGAAATCGGGATCCCACGCGGGCGCGCCGCACATATACGCGCCCAATCGCACGTAGCCTTTGAGGAGCGGCGGAATCAGCACCGCTTCCGTAGGCCGCGCACGGCGCAGCGGCAAATCCAGACGCGGAAACACGCGATACTCGACCGGGCTTCCGCAACGGTGTTGCAACGCATAGTGAACATTCGACGCCGTGGCGCCGCCGTCGGCCATGCTCACGCTCGAGCAGCCGAACAAATAGCGGTAACCGTGGCGTGCCGCGTATTGGATAACGCCCGCCCATAACATCGAGATTACGGCGCCGTTGCGAAAGTCGCGATGAACGCAGGTGCGTCCGACTTCGACGATCTGGTCGCGCAGATGATCCAGCCGCGTGAGGTCAAATTCTTCATCCGAATAAAAACCACCGAGCCGCCGCGCATTCGCGCCGTTCAGAATGCGATAAGTGCCGACGACGCGTCCCGCCAGCGGTTCGCGCACGATCAGATGCTCGCAAAACGGATCATAGATATCACTATCGATGCCGGGTTCGCGTTCGGACAAACGCGCGCCCAACTCCTCGGCAAACACCTTGTAGCGCAGGCGTTGCGCCTCGCGAATCTCATTGGCGTCGCGTGCCAGCGACACGGTCAGTGACCCGGCCCGATGTTTGGAATCGTGGTTGGAAACCGCCTGGTGCTGTTGCAGCATCTTGTTACGCCTCCCGTTTTGTAGTGACACGCGGAGGGTAGCGGCGCGCTGTTACCGCTTCATGATGGGTGCGTTACGGGCGTATTACGCCGAGCGACGCCTGACACACCCGCACGCCACCACGCAGGCAAGCAGTTGCGCGGCAATAAAGCCGGCAATATCGGCGGGTTGTATACCAGCGAAGGTGTTGCTGAATGAGCGTGCGATCGTCACTGCCGGATTGGCGAAAAATGTACTCGCGGTAAACCAGTAACCGGCGGTGACAATCAGCGCCACCAGCAGTGGCACGCGATCCGCGGCATAGCGCAATCCCAGATGAATGGTGGCGAGCAGCACGCCGGTGGCAAGACATTCCGAGATCCATTGCGGAATGCCGCTGCGTACTTTGGTGGAAAACTGCATCACGGGCAGATCAAACATGATGTGCGTGACCCACACGCCGATGACGCCGCCGCAAATTTGCGCGACAACGTACGCCGCGAGCAAGCCCAGCGTCAGGTCGCCGGTACGCCAAAACGTCAACGACACCGCCGGATTGAAATGCGCGCCCGAAATCGGGCCCAGTACGGTGATCAGTACATAGAGTCCCGCGCCGGTGGCGATGGAGTTGCCGAGCAATGCAACGGCGGCATTACCACCCGCCAGCGACTCGCCCATGATGCCGGAGCCGACAACGATAGCGAGCAACAACGCCGTGCCGGCAAATTCGGCGGCTACCGCATGACGCGAATTCATGTCGTGCCGGCAGGCGTCTTTCCAATCTCGCGCAATTCCATCTGAAGGCGCATGGCGTCGAGTTTTTCCAGCGGCAGCGCGAGCAGCAGCTTAAGCCGTGCATGAATACCCATGAAAACCTGCTGGAACGCGCGGCGTTTTTCCTCGTCGCTGCCCTGCACGGCAGCAGGATCGGGAAATCCCCAATGCGCAGTCGCCGGTTTGCCCGGCCATATCGGGCAAACCTCTCCTGCGGCGTTGTCGCATACCGTGATGATGAAATCCATCTGCGGCGCATCCGGTGCAGCGAATTCATCCCAGTTTTTGGAGCGCAGTTTTTCGGATGGATAGCCCAGCGGGCGAATCGTTTCCACGGCAAACGGATTCACCGCGCCCGCCGGATGCGAGCCGGCCGAATAACCGGTAAACCGCCCGCCGGATTCGGTAGTAGCAAGCGCTTCGGCCATGATCGATCGCGCAGAATTGCCAGTACATAAAAACAGAATATTGTAGGTACGCATGTCAGGATATTTTAGTTTTAGGTTTAGATAGGCCGGCGTTGACACTGCACGACTTGCCGCCACAGCAGTTGTCCACCAGGAATTCAAGCAAACGGTTGGTGAATGCGCCATCCGCGCGGTAAATCAGGTTGCGGCTTTGGCGTTCGACGGTCAGCAATCCCGAAGACGCCAGTTCCCGCAAGTGAAAAGACAACGTAGCGGCGGGCAATCCCAGCAGTTCCTGAATTTGCGAAGGGCACAACCCGTCCTCCCCGCGTTGAACGACGAGGCGAAAAATGTTCAGCCGGCTATCTTGCCCGAGGGCAAGAAAAGCTTTTACTGCACTGGAGTTTTCCATAATTCCATTATAATGGAATTAATGAATTATATAAATACTATCGTCCTGCCGCATTGAGATTTATTGGAATTTGCCGCAGATGATGCCGGCATCAACGTAACAGACATGGAACCAAGATGATATATAACTATTTGTTTTTATTGACATTTTTATATATCGCAAACCGGAGTGAGATTTCATAAACCAATACATAGTCTTCAAGCCGCATGGGCCGCGGGCAGCGGCGCATCAACCACACCACGCCACGCCGGGAAGACAATACGAAACTCGCTGCCCACACCAGGCTCCGACTGTATTTCCAATGTCGCCTGATGCCGCAACAACACGTGTTTGACGATGGCGAGCCCCAAGCCGGTGCCACCGGTTTCGCGCGAGCGTCCGCGATCAACGCGATAAAACCGCTCGGTCAATCGCGGAATGTGCTCGGCGGCGATGCCGATACCGCTGTCGACCACGCTAAACACACCCCGGCCTTGTTCATCGATGCGCCACACCAGCGTAACGCGCCCGCCCTGCGGCGTATAACGAACTGCGTTGCTCACCAGATTGCCGAACGCGCTGCGCAATTCGTCGGCGCTGCCAGTGATGGTAGCGCCTTCGGGAACGTTTGCCTCAATGGTATGCCGGCCGGCGCTCAGCACCCGCGCGTCCTCCGCCAGCGTTTGCGCCAGTGCATGTATGTCCACACATTCCTCGCGCGGCGGATTATCGCCGCCCTCAAGCCGCGACAGCATCAGCAGGTCATCCACCAGCTTCAGCATGCGATCCGATTGCTGGGCCATTAACCCGATGTGCCGGCGCGCCTGATCACCCGGCACCAGCGGCGCATCATTCATATGTTCGAGAAAGCCATGTATCACTGTCAGCGGCGTACGCAGTTCGTGCGACACGTTGGCGATAAAATCGCGGCGCGTCGTGTCGGCGCGCTCTATCTGCGTGATATCAAAACTAACCAGCAGCTTGCGGCCATCACTGAACGGTATGGCTTTGAGCGACAACAATAGGCCGGGGTTGTGCGCAGGACGGTAATCGAGCGTTTCGTCGGGTTGCGCGTATTGCAGAAACGCCGCGAGCCGCGCCACGCGCACGATATTGGTGATGCGCAGCCCGTAGTCTGTGCGCAAATGCAAACCCAGATGCGCCGCCGCCGTGTCGTTGCACCACAGCAGTTGATCGCCGCTGTCGAGCATGGCGATGCCGTCGGGCAAAGCCTGCGCAGCCTGCATGAAAAGTTCCAGGTCTTTGGTGACGGCGTCATGTTTTTTTACTTCCTGGCGTAGCGCGCGGTAAATACCCGCGAATGCCATGCCCCAGGCGCCCCAAGCGTCCGGCACGTCATCCGCATCGGGCGATTTCAGCCAGCGTTCCAGGCGCGTGAGTTGGCGCACATGCGCCACGTGCAACACCAGCAGGCCGACACAGGCCGTCACCCAGGCTGCGGTCGCGCCATGCCATGCCCCCACGGCAATCGCCACCATCGCGACGGCCGCATACTTCAGGGTTAGAGAGGTCCATACAGGCATCATGGCGCGTGTGTCGCCTCATTCCACAAGCCGAGGGCGGCGATTATAGCGCGGTCGGGCGGCGCGTTTAGTGCGGCACCTTGGCGGCCGAGAGCTTGTAGCCCGACCCGCGCACGGTCCTGATGAGATCTTCGCTGTCGTCACCATGCGCGCTCAGCGCTACGCGCAGCCGGCGGATATGCACGTCCACCGTGCGCTCCTCGATAAACACATGGTCGCCCCACACCTGATCGAGCAGTTGCGCCCGGGTGTAAACGCGCTCGGGGTGCGCCAGAAAAAAATGCAGTAACCGGAATTCCGTCGGGCCAAGTTCGATGGCATTCCCATTCAATGTCACTTCGTGGCTCACCGGATTGAGCATCAGCCCGCACACCGATAATTCGGCGTCCGAGGCATGCGGCGCACGCCGGCGCAGCACCGCCTGGATGCGTGCGATCAATTCGCGCGGGCTGAAGGGTTTAACCACATAATCATCAGCGCCTTGATCGAGACCCTTCACGCGATCAGCTTCCTCGCCGCGCGCAGTGACGATGATCAACGGCAGGTCGGCGGTTCGCTCGGTTTCGCGCAACTCGCGTGCCAGCGCCAGCCCCGATTTGTTGGGCAGCATCCAATCAATCAGCACGGCATCCGGCAACTCATCGCGCAACGACTCCAGCGCGTCCTCGGCACTCGACGCCGTGAATGCCTCCATGCCAGCCTGTTCCAGGGTATAGCGCATCAACTCCTGCACTGCCGGTTCATCCTCGACCACGAGTATGCGCGCGGCCATCAGGCGCTTCCGGCTTCGGCAGCCGCTTTTGCGCTCCCGCTATGGCGCACATCGGTACCGTGAACGATGTAGATTATCTGCTCGGCGATATTCTTGGCGTGATCGCCGACCCGTTCAATGGCCTTGGCGACCCACACGATGTCGAGCGCGGTGGTTATGGTGCGCGGGTCTTCCATCATGTAGGTAATCAACTGGCGCACGATGGCGCGAAATTCCGTGTCGATCAGCTTGTCTTCCGCGATGATATTCGCGGCTTCGGCGGTGTCGAGCCGTGCCATGGCATCCAGCACCCGGCGCAACATCATGGCTGCCTTATCGCCGGTCTGACGCACGTCGATGGATCGGGGAATGCTCAGCGCACCGCGGCCATAAATGGATCGCGCCATGCGTGCGATTTTTTCGGCCTCATCGCCGATACGCTCAAGGTCGGTGACTATTTTCGACACCCCCATGATCAGCCGCAAGTCGCTGGCCGCGGGCTGGCGCCGCGCGACTACATGCACGCAGGCGTCGTCAATTTCCTTCTCGGCGTTGTTGACACGAAGTTCGGTATCGATGACGCGGTTGATCAACTCTTCGGAACCGCTGGACAGGCCGTTTATCGCCGTCATGATCTGCGCCTCGACCAGCCCGCCCATCTGCAACACGCGCGAGCGTATATCTTCAAGATCGGCGTCAAACTGCTTTGACGTGTGTTCGGTGGTGGGCATATAAGCTTCCGTTTAATGTCCGCTGTGGCTGTTGATGGATCAGCCGAAACGGCCGGTGATGTAGTCTTCGGTTTCTTTGCGTTTCGGCTTGATGAATATCGTGTCCGTGGCATCAAACTCGATCAGTTCACCCAGATACATGTACGCCGTGAAATCAGACACACGTGCGGCCTGCTGCATGTTGTGCGTCACGATCACAATGGTAAAGTCCTTTTTCAGGTCGTGGATCAGTTCCTCGATACGCAACGTGGATATCGGATCGAGCGCGGAAGTCGGTTCGTCCAGAAGCAGGATTTCGGGCTTAACCGCGATACCGCGCGCGATGCACAGCCGCTGTTGCTGCCCACCCGAAAGGCTCATGCCACTCTGCCCCAGCTTGTCCTTGACCTCATTCCACAACGCGGCGCGCTGCAGCGCCCATTCGACACGCTCGTCCATGCGGCCCCGCGGCATGGATTCGTGCAGGCGCACGCCGAACGCGATATTGTCATATATCGACATCGGAAACGGGGTCGGTTTCTGGAACACCATGCCGATGCGGGCACGCAAATCATTCACATCAATGTCGCGGTCCAGCAGATTTTTACCGTTGAGCAGCAGCTCGCCTTCTGCGCGCTGTTCCGGGTAAAGCGAATACATGCGGTTCAAGGTGCGCAGCAACGTCGATTTTCCACAACCGGACGGCCCAATGAACGCGGTGACGCGCTCTTTGGCAATATCCATGTTGATATTCTTCAGCGCGTGAAAGCCGCCGTAGTAAAAATTAAAATTGCGTATCGCCAACTGGATTTCAGCCGGCGATTTTTTTTCGGTGCTCTGGGCCTGCAAAGTGACGTTTGCCATAATGTGTTCCGCAATCAGGTAGCGATCTTTTCTTTGAACAGGACGCGCGCGGCAATGTTCAACGCCAGCACCCCAAGGGTGATGAGCAATACGCCCGCCCAAGCCAGTTCCTGCCAGTCCTTGAAAGGACTCATGGCGAAGCGAAAGATCGTCATCGGAAGGTTGGCCATGGGCTCGGACAGATCGCTGCTCCAGAATTGATTGGACAGCGCAGTGAACATCAGCGGCGCTGTCTCGCCGGCAATGCGCGCAATAGCGAGCAGGATACCGGTCAAAATGCCCGCTTGCGACGCGCGCACGGTAACCTGCATGATCATGATCCATTTGGGCGCGCCGAGCGCCGACGCGGCCTCGCGCAGCGAATCGGGCACCAGCCGCAAAATGTTTTCCGTGGTACGGATCACCACCGGGATCACCAGAAGCGCCAGTGCAATGACGCCGGCGAATCCCGAAAACTTGCCCATCGGCACCACCACCGCGGCATAGATGAACAAGCCGATCACAATCGAAGGCGCCGACAGCAGAATGTCATTGATGAAGCGAGTGGCATGGCCCAACAGCGTGCGCTGGCCGTACTCCGCGAGATATACACCGGCGAGGATGCCTATCGGCGTGCCGATCAGCGTTGCGAGTCCGACCATAACGACACTGCCGAAGATGGCGTTGGCCAATCCGCCAGCGCTGCCGGGCGGAGGCGTCATTTGTGTAAACACCGCGACCGATAGCCCGGAGAGGCCCAACTGGAGAATCGTCACCAGAATCCAGGCCAACCAGAAAAGGCCAAAGGACATTGCCGCCAGCGACAGCGTCAGCGCGACTTTGTTTACCAACTTGCGTTTTGCGTGAAGTTCCATGGCGGCCTCAGGTTTTCCCGGTCTCAGGTTTTGGAGCCTTCCTGACGCGCAAGCCGCATCAGGAGCACTTTGGAGAACGACAACACGACGAAAGTAATCACGAACAGGATCAATCCCAGCTCGATCAGCGCCGCGGTATGCAAGCCCTGCTCTGCTTCGGAAAATTCGTTGGCCAGGGCTGAGGTAATACTGTTGCCAGGGGAGAACAGCGAGATGTTCGAGAGAAAGTTGGTATTGCCGATAACGAAGGTCACCGCCATCGTCTCGCCCAACGCGCGGCCCAGGCCCAGGATAATGCCGCCGATGACACCGGCCTTGGTGTAGGGCAACACCACGTTCCACACCACTTCCCAGGTTGTCGCGCCAACGCCATAGGCCGATTCCTTGATCATTTGCGGCGTAATCTCGAATACGTCACGCATCACCGAAGCGATAAACGGAATGATCATGATCGCCAGAATAATGCCGGCCGAGAGCAGGCCGACACCGAGTGTCGGTCCCGCAAAGAGCTTGCCCACGAGCGGAATATTTCCAAAGGTAGCGGCCAGCACCGGCTGGATGTATTTGCCAAAAATCGGCGCAAACACCAGCAACCCCCACATGCCGTACACAATACTCGGGATCGCCGCCAGCAACTCGATGGCCGTGCCCAGCGGACGGCGCAGCCACGGCGGAGAAAGTTCCGTCAGAAAAATCGCAATGCCAAACGATACCGGCACCGCGATCACCAGCGCGATGATTGACGTCACCAGCGTGCCGTAAATCGGTATCAACGCGCCGAATTTTTCCGCGGGCGGATTCCAGTCGGAGGTCCACAGGAAAGCAAGTCCGAATTTCTGGATGGACGGCCACGCGCCGTAGCACAACGAGACGATGATACCGGCCAGCGATGCCAACGCGAGGATCGCAAAGGCGCGCGTGAGGTTGGCGAAGATGACGTCGCCAAGCTGCGACGGTTTTTTACGTACGGCTTGTTCCATGACCATGCCTTGGGGCGCTTCTGCCGCGATGGCGGCGTTGGATTCTCTAAGTGTCATGGGTGTAGCCCCAAAAAACAAGGGGGCCGGTCGGCGCGACCAGCCCCGAGCATCAATCTATGACGGGTTCAGTTCGCGGGATTATTTTGCCGTCCAGAGCGCTTTACCGCCCGCGTCCTTGACCTGCGCTGCCCAGGCACCGCGTATCTGCTTGGTCAACGCGTCCGGCAGCGGCACATAGTCCAATTCCGCCGCGAGCTTGGCGCCGTTGACGTACGACCAGTCGAAAAACTTCATGACTTCAACCGATTGCTGCGGCTTGGCGGATGCCTTGTGCAGCAGAATAAACGTGGCGCCGGTAATGGGCCAGCTTGCCTTACCCGGCTGTTCGGTCAGAATTGCGCCGAATGCCGCTTTGCCCCAGTCCGCGCCGGCAGCGGCCGCTTTGAAGGTATCGTCGTCGGGCGCCACAAACTGGCCGTCAAGATTTTTCAGCAGCGTATGCGCCAGCTTGTTCTGCTTGGCGTAAGCATATTCGACGTAGCCGATCGCGCCGGGCAGACGCTGCACAAAAGCCGCCACCCCCTCGTTGCCTTTGCCGCCCATGCCGGTCGGCCATTGCACCGCTTGTCCTTCTCCGACCTTCGCCTTCCACTCGGCGTTAACTTTGGTTAAATAGTTGGTAAAGATAAACGTGGTACCCGATCCATCCGCGCGACGCACAGCGGCAATATCCGTAGCCGGCAATTTCATGGACGGGTTGAGATCGGCAATCGCCTTATCATTCCACTTGGTAATTTTGCCGAGGAAGATATCGCCAAGCACTTGGCCGGTCAGACGCATGTCGCCCGGCTTCACGCCCGGCAGGTTGACCACCGGCACCACGCCGCCGATCACCGCGGGAAATTGCATCAAGCCCTCTTTTTCCAGTTGCTCTGTCTTGAGCGGTGCGTCGCTTGCGCCGAAATCAACAGTCTTGGCGGAAATTTGGCGAATGCCGCCGCTGGAGCCGATGGACTGATAGTTCATTTTCACACCGGTGGCCTTTTGATACGCTTCGGCCCATTTGGAATAAATGGGCGCCGGAAAAGTAGCACCAGCACCGGTGATTTCCTGGCTGAATGCATTGCCTGAACAAACCGCAGTCAGCGCAACCGCAGCTACAGCAACTTTGATCGTTTTAAACATGGCGGGAATTTCCTCGAAATTTTGTTGATCATGGCATCAAGCGTTTCCGCATTAATGGGCCGTAGTTTATGACACCATTATTACAATTCCGTGACAGCGAACGCGTAAGCCACTTCTTTTAAATATATGTTTTTATTGTTATTTTTGTGATTTTTTGGCACGCGCCTTACAATGAATTCCCTTTAAAAGGAGTACCGCCATGGACATCACGGCGCCCTACGGTTATCAGGAAGTGGTTCCGCTCGGCAAAGAAACCCGCGTGGTGCTGCCGGCTGAAGGCAGGCTGCCGCCGGTGTTTCGCAGCATGCTGGTGATCCCGTTGTCGTACACCGAAATCAGCCTCGCCTGCCACGACTACCCCGTGGTTTTTGTCAGCGGCGATGAAGGCAAAACCGCATTGACCATGGCAGTGGTGGGCCTGGAGCAACAGCAGAATCTGTTCGTCGCCTCTGATCTCACGTGGGATCGCAACGTTTATGTGCCGGCCTATGTGCGGCGGTACCCGTTCTGCATGACGCGCGTCAATGTCAGCGGCGCCGAGCAGCCGGAGCGCATCGCCTGCGTCGAAAAGCGCGCGATCAGCGCCAAAGGCGACGCACTGTATAACGATAAGGGCGAACCGTTGCCGGTATGGGAAGCCATGCGCAAGCTGCTGTTTGAATTCGAAGCCGATCTTGTGCGCACGGAAGCCATGTGCAAAGCTGTCATTGATCTCGGCCTGCTGGAGCCGTTCAACATGCAAGCAAAACCCAACGACGGCGAGCCGTTTACGCTGTCGGGCATGTTTCGCGTGGTTGAGCCAAAAATCAACGCGCTTTCCAGCGACAAGCTCAAAGAATTGGTGCAAAACGGCGTGCTGCCGCGCATTTACGCGCACCTGATGTCGATGTCGAATTTTTCGCGGCTGCTGGCGCGGCGCGCAGCGCAGTCCCGGACCGGCGCTAAAACCTGATTTTTCCGGTAACGGGTCAGGCGCCGCTGATCGGTGATCGGAGAATCAGCAGGTTGCGTCCGTCGCGACGCTGGTAGTCACACTGCGCGATGCTGCGGCGTATCAGCGGCACGCCGAGGCCGCCGATGCGGCTCTCTTCAAGGGTTTGCGCTCGCGGTGGTTCCGTCAGTTCGAGGGGGTTAAACGGCACACCATCGTCTTCGATTTCGAGTATCGCCTGACCGGCTTTCTCGCCAATGCGCAGGTCGATTGCACCACGGGCGCCCGGCGGATAACCGTAGCTAATCGCATTGGTTACGGCCTCGTTGGCTGCCAGGTCGAGGCGATAACTCACGGCTTCCGGAAAACCCAGCGCTTTGCAGGACGTGGCAACCCAGGCCGACATGTCGCGCAGCGAATCGAGGTCATTTCCGATACGCAAATGTTGCAACACGGTCTGCGCGTTTCAGGACGCCCGCACGGCGGCGCTGGCGGCGCCGATATCGTCAAACACCGGCAGTATGTCGGTGATTCCCGCCAGTTCAAGCGTGCCCGCCACAAGCGCCGTCGGCTGGAACAACACGAGACTGCCGCCGCGCGACTTGACCGCCTTGGCGGAAACCAGCAGCGTGCGAATACCGATCGAGGCGAGAAAATCCACGCCAGACATATCGACAATGAAGGCGCCCTTATTGGCCGAGGTCACGGCCGAAAACTTCAGATCGACTTCCTGCGCGCCCCGCACATCCATGCGGCCTCGCAGCTTGACTATTGTGACGCCACCGTCGATTTTTTCCGTTTCGAGTTCCATTCCGGCTGCCCCTTGTAAACCGCACAGCTTATTGCGGATTTGTTACAGTATTGCGACATCCCTATTAACAAGCGATATCGATTGTTGCACGCGGGCGCTCTACTGATACGCTGCCCGGGGAAGCAAAACGGAAAAGAAAAGGGAAAAACATGAACCATCCAAACAACCCGGCGCTGGCGCCGCAGGCACTCGCCGCACGCATTCGTGCCAACATCGAGCGCGTGATGTCCGGGCAATCACACACCGTCAACAAAGTGCTGGCGGCGTTTCTCGCCGGCGGCCACGTGCTGCTCGAAGACAATCCGGGCACCGGCAAGACCACGCTGGCGAAAGCGCTGGCCAAAAGCGTCAGCGTCGAATTCCACCGTGTGCAGTTCACGCCGGATCTGCTGCCGTCGGATATTCTCGGCGTGTCGGTATTCAACCCGCGCGACCAGAATTTCAGTTTTCACGCTGGGCCGATCTTCACCCAGGTATTGCTGGCCGACGAGATCAACCGTGCCAGTCCGCGCACGCAATCCGCGCTGCTCGAAGCGATGGCCGAGGGGCAAGTCAGCATCGAAGGCAAGACGCATGCACTGGATGATTTGTTTTTTGTGATTGCCACACAAAACCCGGTGGAGTTTCGCGGCACTTATCCGCTGCCCGAGGCGCAGATGGATCGCTTCGCCGTGCGACTGTCACTTGGTTATGTCAGTGCCGAAGCCGAAGTCGCCATCGTCAACGCGCAGGAACAGGCGCATCCGCTCGACACACTGGAAGCCTGCGTGACGGCACAGGACGTACGCACCCTCAAGCAGCACGTCAAGAACATTCGCATCAGCGATGAACTCAAGCGCTACGCTGTGGATCTGGCGCGCGCCACGCGCGGCGCGCCATCGGTGCAACTGGGCGCGGGGCCGCGCGCGTCGCTCGCGCTGACACGCATGGCGCAGTCGCTCGCACTGGTGCAGGGTGAAGATTTCGTCAAGCCCGATCACATCCGCGACATGGCGGTGAGCGTACTGGCGCATCGTTTGTCGCTCGATCCGTCAGCGAAATTCTCGGGGCTAACGGCACAGGATGTGGTGGCCGGGTTGCTGAAGTCGGTGCCGGTGCCGGCGTAACCGACGATCCACTGCATGTGGAAATTCTCGCACTGGATTTTCAGTCTCGTCGCCGCCAGCCAGCGCCTCATTGACCGGCGGCTGACCCGCGCCGGCATGCTGGTGGGCAGTGTGCTGATCGGCACCGCCGCGCTGGGCGTGGATACCAATCTCACGGTGGCGTATCGCATCTTTGCGTTTACCGCCTCGCTAATATTCGTGGGTTGGATCGCCACGCTGCTGCAACGCGGACACTATGCCGTTGAGCGCCACCTGCCGCGCGTGGTCACTGCGGGCGAGCCATTCAGCTATCGGGTCACCGTCAGCAATCTGGCCAACGCGCCGCGCGACGGGCTGGCGCTGATCGACGATCTTGCTGATCCGCGTCCTCCTCTGCACGAATTCCGCGCGCGCATCAAGTTTCCCACCTACCGTGCCTGGCGGCGGCTGATCAACGAACGCAAGGCGTGCCGGGTCGATGAACTCGCGCTGCCGGAATTAGCACCCCGCGGCGCGTTGGATGTCACGGTGCGAGGTGAAGCGTTGCGTCGTGGCAATCAGCACTTTCAGGGTATGACGGTGGCGCGCGCCGATCCGCTGGGACTAGTACGCGCCCTATCGCAGATGGATGCGCCCGCGAACGTGCTGGTGCTGCCGCGCCGCTATGCGTTGCCGCCGATCACGCTGCCGGGTTCACGCCGTTATCAGCCGGGCGGTGTTTCGCTGGCGGCGTCCATCGGCAATTCGGAAGAGTTTGTGGGCCTGCGTGATTACCGTCCCGGCGATCCGCTGCAACGCATCCACTGGAAAAGCTATGCGCGCGCCGGTGAGCCAGTGGTGCGCGAATATCAGGATGAATATTTCGAGCGCCATGCGCTGATACTTGACACTTTTTCCGGAACTGAACACGCGGCGGCTTTTGAAGAGGCGGTGTCGATTGCCTCGTCGCTCGCCTGCACCGTCAACACGCAGGAATGCCTGCTCGACCTGATGTTCGTCGGCGCGGAATCGTATATCTACACCGCCGGACGCGGGCAAATGACCACCGGAAACCTGCTCGAAGTACTCGCTGGCGTGCAACTGTGCGCGAGCAAACCCTTCAGTACTTTGCAGAATGCCGTCACCGCGCGGCGCGGCCTGTTAACCGGCAGCATTTGCATTTTGCTGGCATGGGACGACGCGCGGCGCGAATTCATCCGCATGCTGCGCACAATGGGCGTGCCGGTGCTGGCACTGGTGGTAACGAGCGAGCCTGTTGAAGAACGCGAGCCGTGGCTGCGTGTAATCACGCCAGGCAAAGTGCAGGAAGGTTTGGCTGGACTGTGAATGCAATGACAAAAATTCATCCGCTGATGCTCGCTGCCGCCATCGCCTTCTGGGGCTGGCAAACCGGGCAATGGATCGTCGCCGTGCCGGTCGCGCTCATCGTATGCGTGTCATTCTATGTATCACTGCGCTGGGCGCTCACCACCGCACAGCTCACGCGCGTCGCGGATTTTTGCACCGTGTTGTCGCTGCTGCTCGGCGCTTATCTTTACCTCACCTACGGCAATCCGCGCGCGGTGATTCTGTTTTTTCAATGGCTGCCGCTGATGTTTTTGCCGGTGGCACTGGCGCATGCTTACGGTACGACCGAGCACATGAATATGAGCGTGCTGTTCTGGAGCCTGCGCCGCCGCCCGCCCGCGCGGCCCGCGATGTTTGATCCGTGGTGGCCCTACTACGCGCTGTGGATCGTTGCCACTTCTGCCGCCAACGTGCGCAGTGAATGGTTTTACATCGGCTTGGTCGCCTTGATCAGTTGGCCGCTGGTACGCATACGGCCGTGGTCGTACCGCGTCGGCACTTGGGGCGTGGCGTTTTCGATAGCGATCGGCCTTGGTTACGCATTGCACTACGGCCTCAATACGACGCAAGTGTGGCTCGAAGAAGCGGTACCGGAATGGATTTCCGGCGGCGGCTCGCGCACCGATCCCTATCGCGCCACCACCGACATCGGCCACATCGGCAAGCTTAAGGAATCCGACACCATTGTGCTGCGGGTGACCGTGCCCGATGATGCGAAGCCACCGGAGCTGCTGCATCGCGCGAGCTACAACGCGTACTTCGGCGCCGCGTGGCTCGCTCGCGGCATAGTCTTCACGCCGATGGCAGGTGGCGGCAATAACCGCTGGCCTTTGAGCACCGTTGCCGACGCTGCCCCGCTGTCACGCATCACCATTCACGACTACAGCGCACGGCCTAACCCGGTGCTGAGTTTGCCGACAGGCACTTCCGCCCTCGAAGGACTCAAAGCCATCACCGCGCAACGCAATGCGCTGGGCGCGGTGCAGATCGTGCGCGAGCCGGGCTATTTCTCTTATACCGCCGCCTATACCGGAGACGCCGCGCTTGATGGTGCGCCAACACCGGAGGACACCCGTGTGCCGCCCAAGGAACGCGAAGCGTTCGAAGCGGTGGCCGTGGAATTGGGTCTCACACCACGACGGCCGGAAGCCGCCGTCACTGACGTAAAACAGTTTTTTGCCAACGGTTACCGCTACGCCACGTTTCAGAAAGGCGCGCCGCTGGTGGGCTCGCCCATCGTTGATTTTCTGCATCGTTCAAAATCGGGACACTGCGAATATTTCGCCACCGCCACCGCGCTGTTACTGCGCGCCGGCGGCATTCCTGCGCGCTACGCCACTGGCTTCGCCATCGTCGAAAAAAGTGACCGCGAAAACGCTTATATCGTGCGCACGCGCCACGCCCACGCGTGGGTACGCGCCTACGTGAACGACAAGTGGATCGACATCGACACTACGCCGCCGTCGTGGCTCTCTATCGAAGCCGAAGAATCCGGTGCATGGTCGAAACTCAGCGATCTGTGGTCATGGCTGCACTTTCGCGCCTCGCAGGCATGGGCCAACAGCGATGAACGACAGTTGCTCACCGGCGCGCTGATCGTGGTGTTTCCGTTTGCGTTGTGGCTGGCGTGGCGGCTTTATCGTAGTCGAAAAAATATAAAAAATAATGAATTAAAACAAATGCTTAGCATCAATACGCCAATGGGCTCCGATTCGGAGTTTTATCGCATCGAACAGCGGCTGACCGAACAAGGCTGGGGACGCCGCGCGCATGAAACGGCATGCGACTGGCTGACGCGACTTAAAGCTGATGCGAAAATGGATACGGCTTCACTCGCTGAAATTGTTGAATTGCACAACCGCTACCGCTTTGATCCGATGGGACTGAGTGATGTGCAACGTACGCAGCTTAAAAATGTGGTGGGTGCGTGGC
>JBEBHE010000028.1:0-23082 GCA_040081205.1 Burkholderiales bacterium
GAACTCGTCTCCTATTCCCAGGGATAAACCCCCGGCACCGGGAGGTTTTCCGGTTTAGTATTTGGGCTCCAATCCAAATAACAATCCGGAGGCGCCGTGACGACCCCTGCCACACCCGATAGTCAAAGCACCGACACGCAGCACAACTCACTCGCGTCACTGGTCAAATCGCTGTCCGCGCCAGCGGCGGCTGCAATTCTGGAGCAGCATCCCGCCGCGGTGATCGCCGCCGTGCTCGGCGATCTGAATGCAGCGTTTACGCAAGACATACTCGCTGAACTGCCGCGCGGACTGGTGGATGGCGTGATGAATGTGGTGCCGATTGAAACCGCGCGCCAATGGTCGCGCAATCAATCCTACGCCGAAGGATGCATCGGGCGCATGATGGAACCGGCTCTTGCCGTGTTCCCACCGGACATGACGGTAGCGCAAGCGGTGGCCGAACTGCGCACCTTGGTAAAAGTCGCGTTCATCACTTACGGCTACATTACCGACCCCACCGGCAAACTGCTCGGCGTCATCACCATGCGCGATTTGCTGTTTGCCGATGACAACACGCGGCTCGACACGTTGATGCTGCGCGATGCGTTTGCGCTCACACCTGAGCTGCCGCTATCGGATGCGATGAAACTGGTGCTCGATCGCCACTATCCAGTGTATCCGGTGTGCGACGCGCAAGGCGTTCTGGTTGGTCTTGTGCGCGGACAAGCCATGTTTGAAGAGCAGGCGTTCGACATCACCGCGCAGGCCGGCACCATGGTCGGCGTTGAAAAGGAAGAGCGGCTTGCCACACGCTGGTCGCAGAGTTTCAAATTCCGCCACCCTTGGCTGCAACTGAATCTGCTCACCGCGTTTGCCGCCGGCGCGGTCGTCGGCATTTTCGAGGGCACGGTGGAAAAGCTGGTAGTGCTCGCGGCGTTTTTGCCGGTGCTCGCCGGGCAATCGGGCAACACCGGCTGTCAGGCGCTGGCAGTGACGCTGCGCGGCCTGACGCTGGGCGAACTTAAACCCGGCTCGGAACGAACGCTGGTAATGAAAGAGGCTTTGCTGGGTATGTTGAACGGCGCATCCACTGGACTCATCGCGGCACTCGGCATGTTCACCTACGCCACCATACAAGGTTCGCCGCACGCACTGATGCTCGCCGCCGTGGTGTGGCTGGCGCTGGTCGGCGCATGCGTGGTGAGCGGCATTTGCGGCGCAATGATTCCGCTGACACTGAAACGCTTCGGCGCCGACCCGGCCACCGCGTCGAGCATTTTTCTCACCACCGCAACCGACGTGGTAAGCATGGGACTGCTGCTCGGACTGGCAACGTTGCTCGTGCGCTGATTGAACACGCGTGCCGAATAGCAGCGATTTCGTGAATTACGTCGGCGATTTGCTCGCGCCGGCAGGACGTGTCGCCAGCAAACGCATGTTCGGCGGCCACGGTATTTATCTCGACGGGCTGTTCATGGCCATCATTGTTGACGACGAGTTATATCTCAAGGCCGACGACGATACGCGCGCGGCTTTCGATGCGGAATCCTGTGCGCCATTTGTTTACTTGAAAGACGGCAAACAAATGACCATGGGTTACCGGCGCGCGCCGGGTGTAGCGATGGATGCGCCGCATCTGATGCTGCCGTGGGCGCGGCGGGCACTGGAAGCGGCGGTGCGGGCACGCAAATTGAAACCAATACCGAAAAAGAAACCGGCCGCGAAGAAAAAATCGTCGCGGCCGGTGCGTAAAAGCGACTAACGCAATGCGTGATCAGGCGGCCTTGGCCGTCTTTTTCTTTTTAGCCGCCGCTTCGGTATTGTGCATCGCCGCGTATGCCGCGTGCGCCGCTGCTTCCGCGTCACCCACATGCACCGCGTAACCCATGTCTTCCAGCACCGAGCCGAGCGCCGACAGGCACAGCATCACGTTGTCCGGACGGCACGAGTAGCCCATCAGGCCAAAGCGCCAGATTTTGCCGGCGAGCGGGCCCAAGCCTGCGCCGATTTCGAGGCCGAACTCATCGAGCAGGCGTTTGCGCACTTCGGCTTCGTTTACGCCGGGGGCGCAATACACGGCATTCATTTCCGGCACTTGATACTTTTCATTTACCAGGAATTTGAGCCCCATCGCTTCGAGACCGGCCTTGAGCGCGATGTGATGGCGCTTGTGACGCGCCCAGCAATTTTCCAGACCCTCTTCGCGGATCAGCAGCAGCGCTTCGTGCAAGCCGAACAGCGAATTGGTCGGCGCGGTGTGGTGATAGGTGCGCGTGCTCGCGCCCCAATAACCGAGCAGCAGATTCATATCCATAAACCAGCTATGGATTTTGTCTTTGCGGCCTTTGACAAAATCAACCACACGCTCGCTGATCGACACCGGTGACAACCCCGGCGTGCAAGACAGGCATTTCTGGCTGGCGGAATATACCGCATCGAATTTCCAGTCATCTACGCGCACTTCAACGCCGCCGAGTGACGTCACGGCATCCACAATGGTCAGTGCATCATGCTTGTGCGCGATTTCGACCAGCGTTTTCGCATCCGACAACACGCCGGTGGAGGTTTCCGCATGCACAAACGCCACCAAGCGCGCGTCCGGGTGCGCTTTCATCGCGTCTTCCAGTTTCTGCGGATCAACCGGCTCGCCCCATTTGTCTTCGACGACAATGGCGGTGGCGCCGCAACGTTCGACGTTTTCGATCATGCGGCCGCCGAACACACCGTTGCGGCACACGATGACTTTGTCGCCGGGCGCGACCATGTTCACGAAGCAGAATTCCATGCCCACCGAACCGGGCCCGGAGATCGGGAACGTCAGCGGATTTTTGGTCTGGTACACATAGCGCAGCAGAGCTTTCAGCTCTTCCATCATCTCGACAAAAACCGGATCGAGATAACCGATGGCCGGCTGGCTCATGGTGGTGAGCACACGCGGATGAATTTCCGTCGGGCCCGGCCCCAGCAGCGTGCGCTGCGGCGGATGGAAAGAATGGATACGTTTATGCGGTGCAAATTCGTTGATCATGGTGTCGCTCCCAGCGTTAGGTACATAAAGATTTTCGCCGTCCGGGCGCGATTTCAACCGGATCGGTTTGCGTTCTGCCGCATCATTCAACACATCAGCGGCGGTAACTTCGCCGCCGCTGACTTGCTCCACTTCCATGGCCCAGCGCGCAGGCACATAGCCGGACTTCACCCAGTTGTTGACCACTGCGCGATCAAGACTGAAGCGGCGGGCAACTTCGGCCTGGCTGCCGAAAATTTCTACGAGGCGTTCTGCGCAGTTCATGACGATTCTATGGTTACGTTACGCGTAAGAATAGCATGGCAAAATTAATTTGACAATATGATATTACATTTAAAGATAATTATTTAAGTATTTGTTTTTATTGTATATTTTATTTTTTAGGCTCACTGTTCCGCATCGCTCAGCAGCTTTCGCGCGTAACGCCGGCGTGATAACGTCGCGCCACAACTTGGTTCGAGGAATCATCAATGAAAAAATGGATTTTCGGTTTTGCGGCTATCGGTGCGTGCGCCGCTCTCTTTCAGCAAGGCGCTTACGCCGCCGAAAAAGCAGGTGCCACAGGTAATTACCCCAACAAATCGATCCGTTTGATTGTGCCGTTCCCGCCCGGCGGCGGCACCGATCTGGTGTCGCGCATACTGCAACCGGCGGTCACGGCGGCGCTCGGCCAGCAAATCCTCATCGACAATCGCGGCGGCGCGCAAGGCACCAGCGGCACCGCCATCGGCGCGAAAGCGAATCCCGACGGCTACACGCTGATCGTCGCCGAAATCGGCGCCACGGCGGTAGCGCCGTGGATGTACGACAAAGTGCCTTTCGACGTGAGCCGCGATTTCGCGCCGATCACCATGCTGATCGAGCAGCCATACATCGTGTCGGTGCATCCCACCGTGCCGGCCAAAACACTAACAGATTTCATCAAGCTCGCGCAGGCCAAGCCCAACGGCTACAACTTCGGCTCCGGCAACGTCACCGCGCACCTGGCGCAAGAAGTGTTTTACCAGACCGCCAAAGTCAAAATCACGCACATTCCCTATCGCGGCAGCGGCCCGGCGATGACCGCAGCTCTGGCGGGTGAAGTGCAAACGCTATTCTCCGGCCCCGGCGCCGCGATCCCGCAAATCCGCGCCGGCAAAATCCGCGCGCTCGCCGTCACCACCGCCAAGCGCACGCGCGAATTGCCCGATGTCGCCACGCTCGACGAACAAGGTTACAAAGGCTTCGCCATCAGCGGCTGGTACGGCCTGATGGCGCCCGCAGGCACGCCGCAACCGATCATCACGCAATTGAACAGCGTGTTCACCAAAATCTTGAGTGGCAGCGATGCCGCCAAGCAATTAAGCGACCGCGGCTACGACCCCACGCCGATGGCGCCGGAGGCTTTCGGCAAGTTCATGAAAGTGGAAGTGGAACGCTGGGGCAAAGCGGTGAAGGCGGCGGGGGTTAAGGCGGCGGACTAGGCGGCATCGCGCCTGATCCATTCGAGGAACCGCCTCCACAAACCAGCGTGCGACTGAAGTTGTTGCAGTGCCTCATTTGTCGTGAGATGCGCAAGCGCTCGCGCTTTCGGCAAGTGCCTCGCGCAAAACCATTCCAGTCCACGCGGATGCCCTATCATCCCCCTCGGCAGCGGCTCGTAATCCGCAAAGCGCACCAGATCGCCGCCGTCCGAGAAGGTATTCCTGCAGGCATGGCAAATCGGCGGCTTCACTACGCGTTCCGGGCTACTCTTTCGGAAACAATATCGGCAACATGCGGTCATGCGTCAGCATGCAGCGCGTGCTGTGGCCACAGCCGTCAAGCACCACCGTCGGATGCTTGGCGCCGAAGTTGTCGCGGATGTAGCGGCTGAACGCGAGGCCGCGCGCGAGCCTTGATGCACCCTGCGATATCGCAGGGCAGGAAACATCAAAATTCACCAGCGGCAGAATATCAAGTTCGCCCAGCACATAGGTCGTCGGGCGGCTCACCGCCTGCTTGATGAGCTGGTCATCGGGGAACTGTGACGCATATCCGACACGATCTTTCATGCCATACGGCCAGGTGTCGTACGTCTTGCAGTGCTGCGCATCTGCATAAGGCCGGTACGGTGGCGGCGGTTTGGCGGTACTCATGTCGATAAAGCCGGGTACGGATGCGGATACATTCGACGGAATCGCACTGGCGGTGGGCCGCTGATTATCCAGGTAGGTGTACGCGCCGGGATTGGACACGATGTAAGCAACCTTGACGCCCGACTGCGCAATTTGTTCATGCACGCGATTAACCATCTGATAGCGGCCGACAAATTGCCCGCCGGAAGAATGACCCGCGACGACGATGGTTTTGATATTCGGAAATATTTTTTTATCGGCGAGCTTGCGCTGGATTTCGTCGATCACTTCATAAGAGGTGATTTTGGCGTTCGACGCCACGCCACCCGCGTTCCAGTGACGGCCACCGAACTGGCTGACCCAGTTCAATTCGTCGGCGGCGATGGCGTCGCGCGCGGGCGCACGCGCAGCGGCAACGGCATCTTCGCCGCTCAACGTCTTGGCGATGGCCTCATGATTCGAGGCAAACCGCGGCGACACGATCACGGTGTTGTCGAGCGCGCCCGCAATGAATGCCGCCGCCAGCGTGTGCATGAAATTGGTGTGCGCATCGCGCGAACCACCATGCACGATGACCAGCGCGCGCGTAATGCTCTCGTTGCGCGTTTGCAGCGCGTACGAGCGATACACCATCGAACGCGACGGGCCGCCTGCGACGGTGATCCATTCGGTGCAATCGGATGTGGCAGTGGCGCAGGGCGTTGCAGCCAAAGCGATATTTGCCGACAGCAAGGCCAGTAGTGTGCACCCCAGTGAACGCAACAGAAAATATTTGCTCCTCAAGATGTTTCTCCTCGTATGCCACACCGTATGGATTCCCACCTGCGCGGGAATGACAGGGTTAGTGTTTAGGTTCATGCAAAACAGTTGAATCTAATATCTATGCCTCGTCAAACGCTTTATCGCCGTCAGGATCAGCATGTCCTGTTGCGACCATTTTTTTAAAATCAAATAGTTGCTTATCCAGCATGTGCGAGGGCGCAATGTTCTGCAAACTGGTGAGCATGGTCTCCACCCGCCCCGGAAATTTTTTCTCCCACTCGCGCAGCAACGCCTTGGCTTCCTTGCGTTTGAGATTCTCCTGCGAGCCGCACAGCGTACAGGGAATGATCGGAAACTGTTTTACCTCGGCCCATTCGGCAAGGTCTTTTTCCTCGCAATACGCCAGCGGGCGTATCACCACATGCTTGCCGTCGTCCGACACCAGCTTGGGCGGCATGGTTTTCAGCTTACCGCCGTAAAACAGGTTCAGCAAAAACGTTTCAAGAATGTCGTCGCGATGGTGGCCCAGCGCGATCTTGGTAGCGCCGAGTTCGCTCGCCACGCGATACAGCACGCCGCGCCGCAGCCGCGAACACAGTGAACACATGGTCTTGCCTTCGGGGATCACACGCTTGACGATGCTGTAGGTATCTTGCTCCTCGATATGAAACGGCACGCCCAGTTGCCTTAGGTAATCTGGCAGTATGTGCTCGGGGAAATTCGGTTGCTTTTGATCGAGGTTCACCACCACCAAATCAAAATGGATCGGCGCATGCGCTTTCAGATGCAGCAGAATATCCAGCAGCGCATAGCTGTCTTTGCCGCCCGACAGGCACACCATGATCTTGTCACCATCGCGGATCATGTCGAAATCGGCAATCGCTTGCCCGGCCAGCCGGCGCAGCCGCTTAGCGAGTTTGTTCGACTCGTAGCCTTGCTTGCGCGCTTTCAGGCTTTGCGGCAGGGAAATAACGGCGTGCGTATCCATATCAACTCTCTAAAGTGCGATGCTTCGTCCACCGTCAACCGCAATGATCTGTCCGGTGATGTAAGGCGCGCCAACGATTAAAAATTCAACGGTACGCGCGATGTCGTCAGGCTCGCCTACTCTTTTCAACAGCGTGCGATCCACAATATTTTTGCGCGTCTTCGGGTTTTTCCAAATGTCAGAATCAGGCCACAAAATCGGCCCGGGCGACACGCCGTTCACGCGCACCGCCGGTGCGAGCTCGCGCGCGAGTGAGCGTGTAAGCGTAGCCAATCCGCCCTTGGCGATGCTGTAAATCACATAGTCTTTCAATGGAAATTCCGCGTGTATATCAACAATGTTGACGATGCAACCACGGCGTTTTTTCAACTCACGCGCCGCAGCTTGCGCGATGAACAGGGGCGCTTTCAGATTGACGCCGATGAGATCATGCCACGCGTTTTCATTCAGTTTGTCTACCCGCGTGGGGTAAAAACTTGAGGCGTTGTTGACCAGCGCATCGAGCCGGCCAAATGTACGCAGCGTGGTTTTGACTAATAATTCCGGCGCACCGCGCGCCAGCAAATCGGCTTTTACCATCGCCGCCGAATCCGCGCGCTGTGTGTTCAACTCGTTGACGAGCGCGAGCGCTTCTTTCGCCGATTGGAGGTAATTCACCATCACCTGCGCGCCCGCCGCATGCAAACGACGGCAGATCGCCGCGCCCACACGACGCGCACCGGCGGTAACCAGCACTACTTTTCCATTAAGCGGGTTTGAGAATTTTTTCATAACGTATTGTTTATTTTAGCGTATTCAGAGAATATCCGAGACGTGATTATTCCGCCGCACCTCTCCCATCTGCCGCTACCGTCGCCCGAAGCGCAAGCATTCAGCGATAAATTGTCGGCGCTGATCGCGGGCGAAATCCAGGCCAGCGGCAGCTGGATCAGCTTTGCGCGCTACATGGAACTCGCGCTCTACGCGCCGGGTCTCGGCTATTACAGCGCGGGCAGCCGCAAACTCGGCGCAGACGGCGATTTTGTCACCGCGCCGGAAATGTCGCCGTTGTTTGCACGCTGCATCACACGGCAACTTGCGCAGTTGCACGCGGATGGATTGTGCTCCGTTCTCGAAGTCGGCGCAGGCAGCGGCGCGCTGGCGGCGGAGTTGCTGCTGGAGATGGAAACACTGGGCTGCGCGCCGGATAGTTACTTGATCCTCGAGCTTAGCGGGGATTTGCGCGAACGCCAGCACGAACTCATTTCGCGGCGCGCGCCGGCGTTGCTGAATCGCGTGCATTGGCTCGATATTCTGCCGACGCAGTTTGAAGGCGTGATACTTGCCAACGAAGTGCTGGACGCTACACCGGCACATTTGATACATGCGTCCGATAGCGGTATCGGCGAAATGGGTGTCGCTATTCGCAATGCAGATGGTTTCGAGCGCGCACAGCGCCCCGCTACCGGTGAACTGCTGCATGCCGCGTCAACGCTATCGCTTGCAAGCGGCTACGAAACCGAAATCAACCTGACGGCCCGCGCGCTGGTGATCAGTCTCGCGCGCCTGCTTACGCGCGGGGTAATGCTGTTCATCGACTACGGCTTTCCTGCGCGCGAGTTCTATCATCCGCAGCGCAGCAGCGGCACGTTGATGTGCCACTATCGCCATCACGCACACGACGACCCGTTCGCGTTCATCGGATTGCAGGACATCACCACACACGTCGATTTCAGCGCAGTCGCCGCAGCGGCACAGCTGGGAGGCGCGGAAATTCTGGGCTACGCCACGCAAGCGCAATTCCTGATCAACTGCGGCATCACCGACTTGCTTTCCGCCACGCCCGCGAGCAACGCGCGCGCCTACGCGCCGCTTGCGGCGCAAGCGCAAAAGCTGCTGTCACCAGCGGAAATGGGCGAACTGTTCAAGGTCATCGCACTGGGCAAAACCGTCGATGCACCGCTGCTCGGCTTCTCGCGCGGCGATAAGTCACATTCGCTCTAACGCATGGGCCTCGACTTCTCACCGCTGATTTGGGCCGCGATTACGCTGGCGATATTTGTGGCGGGGTTGTCGCAGGGCGCGATGGGCTTCGGCTTTCCCGCCATCTCAACACCAGTGCTGGCGTTGATGACCGACATCAAAACCGCGGTATTGCTCAACCTGTTGCCGAATATGACGGTCAATATCATCAGCGTGATTCAGGGCGGCAACTGGCGCGCGAGTCTCGGCGTGCATTGGCCGGTGGCGGTCTATGCGCTGATCGGATCGTTCATCGGCGCGAGTGTGCTGATCGTCGCGCCGCAGGAACCGCTGCGCCTGCTGCTCGCCGCGATTATTCTGGTTTACCTCTACCAGAAGCAAATCGCGCTGCTGAACTGGGACGCGCTGATGCGTCGCCCGCGCGTAGCACAAGCCGGATTCGGACTGACCGGCGGATTTTTCTCCGGCTCGGTCAACAACTCACTGCCGCCGCTGCTGATTTATTTCATGCTGCTCGGCGTGGAAGCCACCATCATGACGCAGATGCTTAATCTGTGTTTCCTCGGCGGCAAGGTGGTGCAAGCCGCGACACTCGCCGGCGCCGGTGAATTGAGTTTGCGCGCCGCAGCGGCCAACATCCCGCTGACGCTGGTGGCGCTGGCAGGCATGGCGGTGGGCCAGCGCGTGCAACGTTACCTAAGTGTTGAGACCTATCAAAAGCTGTTGCGAAAAATTTTGTTCGTGATTGCGTTCTTGTTGGTGTGGCAGGGAACTCGCTATTTCATTCCATAGCGACCAATAAATATCAATAAAAACATATACTTATGATTCCCCTCGAGGTGCCGTTAAAATCCGCATTAGATCGTTGGTTACAAAAATTTCAAGGAATATCGATGTCATGTCTGCGCCTTCCCACCTCGCTGAGTTTGATCTTTGCTTTGTTCGCTACGGCTTGTTACGCACAAAACTATCCCGTAAAAGTCGTGCGTCTGCTGGTGCCGTTCTCGGCAGGCAGCGGCTCGGACACCATCGGTCGCATCTACGCCAGCGGCCTGTCTGAAGTTTTCAGCCAGCAAGTGATACTCGAAAACCGCGCGGGCGCGGCAGGCAACATCGGCGCGGAAATCGCCGCGCGCGCACCGGCGGATGGTTACACGCTGTTTCTGGTGAACATGGCGCACGCGGTCAACGTGTCGATGTATCGCAAGCTTGCCTATGACCCGACGCGCGACTTCGCGCCGGTATCGATGCTTGCCACCGGACCGGCGATACTGGTGGTGCATCCGTCGCTGCCGGTGAAATCGGTAAAGGAATTGGTGACCCTCGCCAAATCACGCCCCGGCGCAATCAATCATTCGTCGGCGGGCAGCGGCACATTTACCTTTCTCGCCGCGGAAATGTTCAAACGCCAGGCCGCGGTGGACATGTTGCATGTGCCGTATCGCGCAGGCGGCGAAGCGCTGACAGCGGTGATTTCCGGTGAGACGTCGGTTTATTTTTCCCCCGCGGCGGGCGCGATCCCACAAGTAAAGCAAGGCCGTTTGCGGCCGCTGGCTGTCACCAGCGCCAAGCGCATTTCGCTGATGCCCGAACTCCCGACGGTAGCCGAAAGCGGTTATGCAAGCATGGCCAAATTTGAATCCGGCAATTGGTACGGCATTGTGGTGCCGGCGAAAACACCGCGCGAGATTATTGATCGCGCGCACAAAGCATCGGTGACGGCACTGAACAATCCGGCCATCAGCAAACGCCTGAACGACTTGGGCTTCGTGTTAATCGGCAATACGCCGGACGAATTCGGCGCTTACTTCCGGTCGGAGATCGACGCGTGGGGAAAAATCGTGCGCGATCTCAATTTGAAGGCGGAGTAAACCGCGTAAACCACCTAAGCAACGCCTAAGGAAAATCAAGCTGCCCGCGCGAGCGTCACCTCAAAAGCCGCGCGCGTCATCCCGGTTTCATCCTTCGTGGTGCTTACCACCAGTGGCGCCAGCGCACCCACGCCTTTGTCGAAATAAAGCTGCGTCACCAAGGTGGCGTGACCCTTGTGGCTCACGCGATAATGTATGTGACGCGGACGACCGGGATATTCACCCGGCACTATCGTATTGAAAAAGTAGCGTCCGTCGCCGTCGGTGGTCAGGCTCGCACGCAACAGGCAACCGGGATCGTCCGCCTTGCCGCGCGTGACGCCGCTGTAATCGCCTTTCGCGTCGGCCTGCCACACCTCGACCAGCGCGCCGGCAAGCGGCTTGCAGTCCGCGCCGAGGATGCGTCCCGAGACCAGCAACTTCTCTTTGCCGCCGCTGCCCGACGCGCAAACATTCGTGGCAGCCGGTGCGTTGTCTTTGTAGAAAGGCCCCAGCGCATCGCGCGGCGTGCCGGCACACTGCTGTGCCGCCACGATTGCCGGTGCGGCCATGCCTACGGCGCCCGCGAGCACCACCTGCCTGCGACGTATCGATATGTTCTCGTGTTTCATTGCGCCTCCCGATGATTGATGCTGATGCTACAACAATAGCGACGATTACCGGTGATTCTACCTGCCCGCAACGCGATCCAGCTAGCCGGGCACGTTCATTCCGCGCTCAACCGCGGGCCGCGCCGACATCGCGTCGAACCAGCGCTTCACATGCGGCACCGTCGTTAAATCCGTCTTGTGCCACTCGTAACGCGCTACCCACGGATAAGTCGCCATATCGGCTATCGAATACTCGCCAGCCAAATATTGATGCGCTTTCAGATGATTGTCCAGCACGCGGTAAAGCCGGTCTTTTTCCTTGCTATAGCGCTCGATGGCATACGGCACCGGCTCCTTGGCGGCACGTAAAAAATGGTGAACTTGCCCAAAAATAGGCCCCACGCCGCCCATCTGGAACATTAGCCATTGCAGTGCGTCGCTGCGGGCACGCCCGCTTTTCGCGAGGAACTTGCCAGTTTTTTCGGCAAGGTAAATCAGGATCGCGCCGGATTCGAACACATTCAGCGGCTTACCATCCGGACCGTCGGAATCGGTGATGGCTGGAATCTTGCTATTGGGATTGAGCGCAATGAACTGCGGCGTGAACTGTTCGTCCTTGCCGATGTTGATGGCGTGCGCTTGATACGGCAGCCCGCATTCTTCCAGCATGATGGAAACTTTGCGGCCGTTGGGCGTGGTCCATGTATAAAGATCGATCATGTAAACTCCTTGACCATATTTCAGTCTTCAGTTTCGTTCAGCGCCGCACGCACCGCGGCTACGCGCGCTTGATGGATTTCTTCCTTGATGCGTGTCGGTTCGCTGTGTTGCTTTGCAATCGCGCCCGAATCCACCGCGACAGCAGCCTGGAACGCAACCGCCATGCGCTCTGCCTGTGGATACGGCCGATCATTAAATCCCAGCCGGCCGCGCGAATCGCTCTCGCACGCCTGTAGCAAACGTGAGAATCGCTCCGGTTTGCGAAACGCATCGGCGCTCTGCAATATCTGCACAATGGTGCCGGGCCGCAATTCCGCCGCACGATGCATATTGCCGTGCTGTTTTGCCATAATCAGCGCAAGGTCTCGACATTCCGCCGGCACGCGCAAACGCTCGCACAACGCAGCCACCAGATCGAAGCTGCGGTCTTCATGCGCGATGTGACGCGGCCATTCTTCACGCGGGGTAGTGCCCTTGCCCAAGTCATGCGTCAGCGCGGCAAAACGCACATCGAGCGCGTAATTACGTTGCGCGGCATAGTCAACGACCATCATCACATGAACAAAGGTATCGACTTCGGGATGATGCTCGGCGGTTTGCGGCACGCCGTACAACGCATCGACTTCCGGCAGCACGCGCGCCAACGCGCCACTGTCGCGCAGGGCTTCGAACATGCGCGAAGGCTTTTGCTCCATCAACCCACGCGACAACTCCTGCCACACCCGCTCGGCGACCAATGCATCGACTTCACCGTTGCTCACCATGTTGCGCATCAGTTGTAGCGTTTCATCCGCGATGGAAAAACCCAATCGTGCGAAGCGCGCGGCAAAGCGCGCCAGCCGCAGAATGCGCACCGGGTCTTCGGCAAACGCCGGACTGACATGACGCAGCACTCTTGCTTTAATATCCGCCGCGCCGTTGTGCGGATCAATCAGCTTGCCGTGTTCGTCTTTAGCGATGGCGTTGATGGTGAGATCGCGCCGAGCGAGATCCTGCTCCAGCGTGACATCGGACGCGGCATGAAACGCAAAGCCGTGATAGCCGCGCGCGGTTTTGCGCTCGGTGCGCGCGAGCGCGTATTCCTCGTGCGTTTGCGGATGCAGAAAAACCGGGAAGTCTTTTCCGACGGGTTTGTAGCCCTGCGCCACCATTTGTTCTGGCGTGGCGCCGATCACCACGTAGTCGCGATCCGCTACCGGCAGGCCCAGCAGCTCATCGCGCACCGCACCGCCGACGGAATAAATTTTCATTTAAAACAAATAGTTACATTATCTCTATGTGCGGTCGCGGAAATGCGCATAACGCCCGCGCGGCGTACGATACGCGAGCCACGCTGGCGCTGACGCCTCGACGGATTGCGGTGCGATACCAAACGGAAACACACAGCCGTTGCACACGCTATCGACCGTCATCGAGCGCACGTTGTCGATGCTCATCATTTTGCCCGGCAGACATTCCATCGCGAACGCCATCACGCTGGTCAGCGCATGGTCCGCGCCGAATATCAGGCGACGGTGACCGGTGGTGCAGGCAACGAATTCGGTGAGTTCCCGCAAGGTGTAAACGTCCGGGCCGCACAGATCGTAACTTTTACCGATGCTGTCTTGCGACGCCAGCGACTCGGCGAACACCTGCGCCACATCGCCCACATACACCGGTTGAAAACGCGCGCGTGCCGCCGGCACGATCATCGCCGGAAAGCATTTGAGCAACACCGCAAACGTATTCAGAAATTTGTCCTCCGGGCCGAACACGACCGACGGCCTGAAAATCGTGACGTCAAGTCCCGATGCGCGCATAACAACTTCGGCTTCGCCCTTGCTGCGCAGATATTCGCTGGGGCCGTCTGTCGCGGCATTCAATGCGCTCATATGCAATACGCGCCGCACGCCGCCCGCACTGCTTTGTTGACACGCATTCACCACGTTACGCGCGAGTTCAATGTGCGCCGAAGCAAAACTTGTCCTGCCGCGCCCGCCGTGCAGTACGCCCACCAGATTAACCACGGCGTCGCAGCCATGGAACAGTTCATTTAATGTGGCTGGGTCATGTATATCGGCGGCCAGTAATTCTACCGTTGGCAAGGTCGTTAGATGCTTGGCGCGTTCGGGGCTCCGCGTAGGCACGCGCACACGAAGCCCACGCGCGGCCAGCGCCGCGCACACATGGCGGCCGACAAAGCCGGTTCCGCCCAGAACACAGATAGTGGTAATGCTCATTTTTAAGTCGTTCGCAATGATTCGTAAACAGGCGCGAGTTTAACCGATCACCCCAAAAACGTTTTGCGAATCACCGAATAACGAAAATCAGGGTGTGTCGCCCAGCGACTTCTCCGCGGGACGCGCCGGCCCGACTTCGCCGATGCGACTCTTCAGCGACTGCGCCTGCTGGGAGAGCAGGCTGGCGTAATAGCTGGCATTGGCCATGACAAGTTTGACGTAGTGGCGCGTTTCATTAAACGGAATGGTTTCGGCCCAGGCCGCCGTTTCCATCGCGCGATCGGGCCGCCACGCGCGGGCGCGCCCCGGGCCGGCGTTGTACGCAGCAGACGCCAGCGCCGGGTTGCCGTCGAGATAATCAAGCACATGCTTCAGGTAGTAAGTGCCCAAGCTGATATTGGTATCGACATCGGTCACATTGCCCCAACGCCAGTTCTTGAGTCCCATCTTGCCGGCGACCCATTGCGCGGTACCCGGCATCAACTGCATCAATCCCATCGCGCCGGCGCTCGAACGCACATCAGCCATGAAGCGGCTTTCCTGCCGGATCAAGCCGAGCACCCACGCTTCATCGAGCCCCTGTTTCGCCGCATGCGCCGTGAGCACATCGCGATACGGCGCGAAATAGCGCAGCCGGAAATCATGCACCGACACCGTTTTTTCCGCCGTGTTGATCACGCGGTCGGGAAGATCGGCACGCTTGGCAACTTCCGCCACCGCCAGCAGTTTGCGATCGTCGAGGTCGCGCAGCGTCCACATCCATTCGCGGACGGCTTCCCCGCGCATATTCAGCGCGTACATCGCGAGCGCGCGGCGAATACCGGGGTGCTGGCTCATCGCCTGAATATCCGCTGCGGTCGGCGTATGGCCGGCGGTCGGCGCACTGATTTTTCCGCCGAGATCTTCGAGCGCCAGTTGTCCATAGAAACTGAATTCCTGCGACAGCGGCTTTAGCAACGCCAGCGCTTCAGCATCGCGTCCCTGTGTTTTGAGCGCGCGCGCTTTCCAGTAACGCCACGGCGCGTCCTGCCCTTCTTTCACCATCACATCGACAGCAGCGATCAGCGTTTTCCAGTCGCCGGCGCGTAACGCCGCGCGTGCTTTCCATTCCAACTGGTAATCGTTCATGTCACCGGCTTTGGCGTACCACGCGAGCGTCTGCGGATCATGCCGCAGCGCGCCCTGCAAGCCGATGTGCCCCCATACGAACGCGCGTTCTTCCTCGGTAAACTTCGCCTCCATGCCCAACCAGTGCGCGGACGCCTGTTGCGGCGATGAACGCGCCAACCGGTACGCCGCGAACATGGTGGTCTCGCGCGCGGCACGGCTCGCAGCATCGAACGGACGGGCAAGATGCGCCGCAGGACTTTGCGACACCGCCGACAGCAGTGCCGCGTTCGGCGCCTGTCCTGCCGGCAGATACGCCGCAGCGCGGCTCGCCACGCCTACCTGTCCAGCGGCCAGCGCCATGCGCACGCGGCCCCACACATCCTGCGCACTCAGTTGATTCGAGGCCGCCAGCGCGTTAAACAGCGGCGCGCAACTTTCCGGCGTGTCTTTTTCGGTAAACCACAGCGAGCGCGCTTCGCGCACTGCCGTAGCATCGGTTCGTGCGCGCGACTGTAACGCGAGGCAAGTGATATCGATGTCGTCGTCGATCAACTGCGCCCGCTCGGCCTCGAACAGATCCCATTGCTGGCTTCTGCCCAGCCGTTTGAGCCAGTCGCTGCGCATGCGCTCGGCGACGAAGGTGTCTTTGTATTCAGCGAGAAACGCGCGCACCGTTTCAGGCGCCGCTGCATCCAGCCGCGAACGCAATTGCCAGTACGCGGCATAAGGCTCCAGCACATGTCCTTTGAGTTTCGGCGCATAGAGATCAAGCTTGCGCGTATCACCGACGCGGAACGCCTCGCGCATCGCCAGAAAATCCTCGTCGCCGGGCGCAGCGTTGCCGACACCGCCAACAATGATCGCAGCGAGTGCCGATAATGTAGTAATAATTTTCATACGTGGAATTCTAGCGCCTTTTTTGTCAAGGCAAACCTGTTCAGACTGCGCCGCCGCGTTATTGTTCATCCCAAAAACAATCGATAGGCGGGATTGCGCGTCTCGTCGCAGTACGGATAGCCGATCTTGTCGAGAAACGCCTGAAATTGTTTCTTGTCGTGGGGCGGCACCTGCATGCCGACCAGCACGCGCCCGTAATCCGCGCCGTGGTTGCGATAGTGAAACAGGCTGATGTTCCAACCGCGGCTCATGCTGGTCAAAAACCGAATTAGCGCGCCGGGACGCTCGGGGAACTCGAAACGATAGAGAATTTCATTTTTCACCGACGCGTGTCCGCCGACGGTATGTCGCACGTGCAGTTTGGCGAGATCGTTGTTGCTCAAATCGACTGTTTTGAGTCCGCCACGGCGTAGCGCGCGCGTCAACCGTGCCGTTTCGTCGCGATTCTGCACTTGCACGCCGACAAACACCTGCGCGCTGCCCGGATCGTCGTAACGGTAATTGAATTCGGTGACGTTGCGCGGTCCCAGCAATTCACAAAACGTCTTGAAACTGCCCGGCCGCTCCGGAATCGTCACCGCGAGGATCGCTTCCCGATGTTCGCCAAGTTCGGCCTCTTCTGCCACAAAGCGCAGCCGGTCAAAGTTCATGTTGGCGCCGCTGGCGATGGCGACCAGCGTCTGTCCGCTGACACGCGTTTTCTTGGCATATGCCTTGGCGCCCGCTACCGACAGCGCCCCGGCCGCCTCCAGTATCACGCGGGTATCCGTAAACACATCCTTGATGGCCGCGCACATGGCATCCGTATCGACGCGAATGATGTCGTCCACCAGCGTGCGGCACAGGCGGAACGTTTCCTCGCCCACCTGCTTGACCGCTACACCATCGGCAAACAAACCCACCTGATCCAGTTTGACGCGGCGGCCTTTTTTCAGCGACTGATACATCGCGTCGGCATCGTTGGGCTCAACGCCGATGATCTTGATTTCAGGCCGCAGCCGTTTGACGTACGCAGCGATACCGGCAATCAAACCACCGCCCCCCACCGGCACAAAAATCGCGTGGATCGGCTCGGCGTGCTGACGCAGTATCTCCATGCCGATGGTGCCCTGCCCGGCGATGACATCCGGATCGTCGTACGGATGCACAAATGTAAGTATTTGTTTTTTCGATAGAATTTTTGCATGTTCGTAAGCCTCGTCGTACGAGTCGCCATGCAGCACCACTTTTGCGCCGCGCGCGCGCACAGCTTCCACCTTGATCTGCGGCGTGGTCACCGGCATCACAATGGTCGCCTTGCAGCGCAACTTTTGCGCCGCCAGCGCCACACCCTGCGCATGGTTGCCGGCGGACGCGGCGATCACGCCGCGATCCAGCGCAGCCTTCGACAAACGCACCATTTTGTTGTACGCGCCGCGCAGCTTGAACGAAAACACCGGCTGCAAATCCTCGCGCTTGATCAGCACGCGGCTGTGCAGGCGTTTGGATAGATTGGGGGCGAAGTCCAGTGGCGTCTCGATAGCTACATCGTAAACGCGGGCGCTGAGGATGCGCTGAAGGTAGTCGGGGGCTTTCATCATTTTGTCTCGATTCAGGGGCTAAGATTAGCAGGAATCGGAGGGCTCGAGGCGCCGTATTGGCTGTACATCCAGCCCCCGGAAGATTATCATCTACCCATGAACCAGAATGAAATGAAACAAGCCGCTGCCAAGGCCGCCATCGCCTATGTCGAAGACGGCAGCGTGGTCGGCGTGGGCACCGGCTCCACTGCGGATTTTTTTATTGCTGAACTCGGCAAAATCAAACATCGCATCGACGGCGCGGTGGCCAGCTCCGAAGGCACGGCGCAAAAGCTGAAGGCGCTGGGCATTCCGGTTTACGATCTTAATGGGGTGAAAGACCTGCTGGTGTACGTCGATGGCGCCGATGAAATCACGCAGCACCTGTCGATGATCAAGGGCGGCGGCGGTGCGCTCACAAGGGAAAAAATCGTCGCGGCGGTGGCGCGCAAATTTATTTGTATTGCCGATCAATCGAAACGGGTGGATGTTCTGGGAAAATTCCCGCTGCCGGTCGAGGTAATTCCGATGGCGCGCTCGTATGTCGGCCGCGAGATCGTCAAGCTCGGCGGACAACCGGCGTGGCGGCAAGGATTCACCACCGACAACGGCAACCTGATTCTGGATGTGCATAACCTGTCCATCACCCAGCCGGTGGAACTTGAAGCCGCGCTGAATCAGATTGTGGGCGTTGTCACCAACGGCCTATTCGCGCGCCGCGGCGCCGATGTGCTGCTGCTCGGCACAGCGCACGATGTACATACCATCACCAAAACCTGAACCGTGGCTGAATACACCACCATCGCGGCTGTTGATCTAGGCTCCAATTCGTTCCACTGCCAGATCGCGCGCGTGGATGGCGATCAAACCTATCCGCTGGACGGCTTGCGTGAACCGGTGCGCCTCGGCGCGGGCCTCGACGACAACAAAGTACTCGACGACGCATCACAAGCCCGCGCCATCGTCTGTCTGCAACGATTCGCCGAGCGCCTGCGCAGTTTTCAACCCAGCGACGTGCGCGCGCTCGGCACCAACACGCTGCGCGTGGCAAAAAACGCACAGGCGTTTCTGAAAAAAGCGGAAGCCGCGCTCGGTTTTCCGATTGAAGTCATCGCCGGTCGCGAGGAAGCGCGGCTGATTTATCTGGGCGTCGCGCACAGTCTGCCGCTGACAGACGAACGCCGGCTGGTAGTCGATATCGGCGGCGGCTCCACCGAATTCATCATCGGCGAAGGCTACAAACCGCAGCGCCTCGACAGCCTGTACATGGGCTGCGTGTCGTACAGCCGCCAGTTCTTCAAGGACGGCGAACTCACCCGTAGCGCATTCAAGCAAGCTGAGCTTGCAGCGCGCACCGAACTGCAACACATCGTCTCCGGTTTTTCGCGCCGCAACTACAAGCATGCCGTCGGTTCCTCCGGCACCGCGCGCGCGCTGGCACAGGTTTTGCAATTGAATGGACTCAATGACTCGGGCGGACCGGACATCACGCCGGATGGACTCGAGCGGCTGCGCGCGCAATTGATCAAAGTCGGCAACATTTCCAACGCGGCGCTGGCGGGATTGCGCGCGGACCGCACTTCGGTATTCCCCGGCGGACTCGCCATCATGTCGGCGGTACTGGCCGAACTGAACATCAATCACATGGACGTCGCCGACGGCGCCATGCGCGAGGGCATTCTGTACGACATGCTCGGACGCACACGCCACCGCGACACGCGCGAGGCCACGGTAACCCAGTTCATGCATCGTTACCACGTCGATGCGCCCCAGGCGCGGCGCGTGGGTCAACTGGCGATAAATCTCCATGACCGGCTGGCAGGCGTGGACGCCCGTGGCACGGTCTATCTCGCGTGGGCGGCCAAGCTGCATGAAATCGGCATCTCCGTCGCGTACAGCGGCTACCACCGTCACTCCGCTTACATCGTCGCCAACGCCGACATGCCCGGATTTACACGCGAAGAACAGCATCGCATCTCGCAACTGCTGCTCGCGCACCGGCGTTCTTTGAAAAAGGTGATGGCCGAACTGGACGAGTCAATCGACTGGCGTATGGTGTTCGCGTTGCGGCTGGCAGTGTTGTTCTGTCAACGGCGGTCTTCGATTGCGCCCCGTATCGTTTCGGCCAAAGCCGGCGAAGGCAAATTCAGGCTCGCCATTGATCCGGCGTGGCTGCAACGCAATCCGCTCACCAACACCGCGCTGCACGAAGAAATACGTGAATGGGAAAGAATCGGTTTCGAGGTGAAAATCAGCGGCCTTGATAGCGCCGGCGACGAGAACGAACTTGCGATGGCGAGTTAATGCGCCGCCGCCCGCACAGCCAGCACAAGGAATGTATGTGCTCGTCGAAGCAAATCCTTGAGAAATAACGGTGGCTTTTGAATGCATCAAGCTGGACCTCGCCGACGACGGCGTGGCGGTATTGGAACTGAACCGGCCTGATCGCCTGAACGCGTTCAACCGGCAAATGATCAGCGAGTGGCGCGAAGCGCTGGCGCAGATTGCCGATGATCGTCGCATCCGCGCCGTGGTGCTTACCGGCGCTGGACGCGCGTTTTGCGCCGGCGGCGATGCCGATGAAATGGCCGAAATGCAAACGGCGTCCAACGTGGAGCGCAAAGAGTATCTGTGGCGCAGCATCCAGAAAATTCCACTGGCAATGGAGCAGCTGGAACAACCCGTCATCGCCGCCATTAACGGCACCGCGCGCGGCGCCGGGTTGGATATGGCGCTGATGTGCGACATCCGCATTTGTGGTGTGTCATCAACTTTTGCCGAGAGCTACATCAACATGGGCTTGCTCTCCGGGGACGGCGGCACATGGTTTTTGCCACGCGTGATCGGCGTGTCACGCGCACTGGAATTGCTGTGGACCGGGCGCGTCGTCGATGCCGCCGAAGCCGTGCGTATCGGCATGGTGAGCCACGTGGTGACGGATACCGAGGTGCGCGACGAAGCGCTCAAACTCGCGCGCCGGATCGCGGCGCAGCCGCCACACGCGGTGGCACTGATGAAACGCGCGGTGTATCACGGGATGACTGGCACGCTGGCAGCGCACCTGGACATGGTGTCATCACACATGGCGGTAGTGTTCGACACGCCGGAATTTAACGAGCGGCTGAATACCTTTCAGGCGCGCCGCAAGCGCTGATCGCCTGCGCTTGCAGGCATAACGTCTTTCCATAAGACGTTGTTTTCACCGTCAGCGGATGTGCGCGGTTGATGTCCATCAACGCGCAAATCAAGCCTAACATTTCCCAAGGCGCGGGCATCTCCCGACAGGCCGGCACGATTTCGCAAGCCGCCAATCAGGCGCGTCAGGCTTTGCCCTCCGCACATTGCAAGCCGCGCTCAATCGCGGCAACCATCGTCTTGAGCACCTTGATCCTTGCGAAATATTTATTGTTGGCCTCGACCAGCGTCCAGGGCGCGCTTGCGGTGGAGGTGCGATCCACCATCTCAGACACAGCGGTTTCATAGGCGTCCCATCGCTTGCGATTGCGCCAGTCTTCTTCCGTAATCTTGAATCGCTTGAAACTCACCTGCTCGCGCGCCTTAAAGCGATTGTACTGCTCCGTTTTACTGATCGCGAGCCAGAATTTCACCAAAACGACATTGTGCTCGGTCAGTTGCTGCTCAAAGTCATTGATTTCAGAGTACGCCCGCATCCAGTCCTTCTCCGAACAAAATTTCTCCACCCGCTCGACCAGCACGCGGCCATACCACGTGCGATCAAAAATGGTAATGTGCCCGCGCCGCGGAACATGCCGCCAGAATCGCCACAAATAGGGTTGTGCGCGCTCTTCCTGCGTCGGCGCGGCTACCGAAACGTTATGGTAAAGGCGCGCATCCAGCGCGCCGGTTACCCGGCGAATCGCACCACCTTTGCCAGCGGCATCGTTGCCCTCGAACGCGGCGATCACCGAAAGCGCCTTGTAGCGTTTGTCGCGCGTCAGCAGATTCAGCCGGCCCTGCCATTTTTCGATTTCGCGGTCATATGCCTTGCGCGTCATGTTCTGGTCGAGTTCGAGCGCCCGCAGCACATTCAGTTTATCCGCCGGCGGCAATAGCGGCTGCCCGCGGGACACGGCTGATTTGGACGGCTTCGCATCGAGGCGGGCACGCATCGCGGCAAGCAGATGCCGCCCGACCGTCAGCGAACGGTACCGCGCATCCATGCCCGGCACCACGATCCAGGGTGCCTCGCCGGTTGACGTCTCGCGCAGGAACGGCTCGCATACTTTCACGAACTTGTCGTATAGCTTGAAGTACTTCCATTCCATATCCGTCACGCGCCAGGCCGTTTTGGGGTCGTTCTCCAGCGCCTTTAAGCGCTGCTTCTGCTGGTCTTTCGACAAATGAAACCAGAACTTCACCAGCAACACGCCTTCGTCGGCGAGCATTTTTTCCAGCCGTTGAATCTCGCCGACATACTGGCCCAGTTCGCGTCTGGAAATAGCGCCCTGCACCCGCAGGACGATCGGCAGCGTATGCCATGCGCCGAAAAAAATACCGATGGACCCTTTGGGCGGCAAGGCGCGCCAATAGCGCCACATCAGCGGGCGCTCGCGCTCTTCGTCGGAAAGGTCCGAAAATGCGTGCGTGCGAATGTGCCGTGGATCCATCCATTCGTTCAGCAGGTTTACGGACTCACCTTTTCCCGCGCCTTCCACGCCCGCGATGAGTATCACGACCGGAAATGTGCCGTTTTCCTTGATGTCGTACTGGGCGTTAAGCAACGCTTCGCGCAATGTCGCGGCTTCGCGCTGGAACGCTTCCTTGCCGATGCGATGATCAAGATTGGCGGATTCAAACATGGGTTTTGCTCCTTTGCCTCTATAGCATATCGGGGGCCATCATCACGCGCAGCACCGGCTGCACACGACCACCGCGTTCGCGCCCCGTAATCCACCACACGGCGCCTTTCTTCAAACTCAAATCGCCGGCGGCGCCGGTGAGCAGCAGCGAGGCCACGCGCCCCAGCGTCGGCTGATGACCGACGATCAGCGCGGATTGCGAGGCACGCGGCCAGCGCGCGGCTTTCAATACGTCGGCAGGTTCGGCATCGGTGCCGATCGCGGTAACAGTGTCAAATTCGCGGCGCAAAGCGTTGGCGGTCTGCTGTGTGCGCCTCGCAGGGCTGACCAGGATGACCACGTCGTCTGGGAGTTTATTATTTAGCCATTCCGCCATGCGCCTGGCGTCGCGCTCGCCCTTGGTGGTCAGGGCGCGTTCGGCGTCTGAAAGACCCGCAACTGCATCGACGGCTTCTGCATGGCGCCAAAGTATGAGATC
>JBEBHE010000272.1:0-6411 GCA_040081205.1 Burkholderiales bacterium
AGTAGCTGGCCCTTTTTTACCTCGTCGCCTTCGATCACCGGCAGTTCCGTGATCCAGCCCGACACGCGGCTGGAGAGCGTCACGACTTCGCCGTCGATGCGTGCATCGTCGATATACACATGCGTTGCGCGTTGATAGAGCCAGTGACCGGCCCACGCAAGCAGCACTACCGCCGCGGCGATCAGCAGCGCGGTTTTGTAGCGTGATGTTGGCCGCGCATTGATGTTGGTGCTGGTGGTACTTTGCGGCGGGGCGGAAGCCATGATTACGATGCCGGGTTGAAAGACCAACGCGCGGACAGTCGCGCGCCGAAACATCCATTTGAGGCATTATCCTGCCGCGGGAATTCATTGTGCAAGTAACGTTGGCAAGAACATCCGCGATGTGGATTGCGTGGAAGGCAATCCAAGTGCAATTCGTGGCAGAATTCATTCATGAGAAGCATGAAAAACACGAAACGTTGGCAAATCATCGGATGCGCGCTGCTTGCGGCGAGCGCTATGGTTTCGGTGCAGGCGCAAACACCCTCGACCAGCGCCGTGCAGTATCCCGTCAAACTCGTGCGGCTGATTACCGGCTCCACGGTGGGCGGCGCCGCCGACATCACCGCGCGCCAGATCGGCACCAAACTCAGCGAAGCATTCGGTCAACAAGTGCTGATCGACAATCGTCCCGGCCTTGCCGGCATGTTCGCGAATGAGTTGACCGCCAAGTCGCCTGCCGACGGCTACACGCTGTTGTTTCAACCCGGCAGCTTCATCACGGTGAGCACGCAACTCAACGCGCGCGGCGGTGCGTGGGACACATTGAAATATCTCGCGCCGGTGATTCAGGTTTCAGCGTATCACTTTGTGCTGGTGGCGCACCCGTCAGTGCCGGCGCGCACCGTGAAGCAATTGATCGCGGTGGCGCGCGCCCAACCTCGCGCACTGACGTTTGTGTCGTCGGGCGTGGGCAGCAATTTTCATCTCGCGGGCGAGTTGTTCAAACTCGGCGCGAAGGTGGATCTGTGGCATGTGCCGTACAAAGGCAGTCCGCCGGCAATTATCGATTTGATCGCAGGGCGTGCGGAACTGATGTTTACGCAGGTGCCGCCGGTGTTGCCGTACATTCGCAATGGACGTTTGCGCGCGCTCGGCGTTACCGGCACGACACACCACGTGCAATTACCCGAGGTGCCCACCATTGCCGACGCCGCGTTGCCGGGGTATGAGCTCAGCGGGTCGGAAGGCATACTCGCGCCGCTTAACGCGCCGCGCGACATTGTGATGAAAGTGAACGCGATAACGAACACGATTTTGTTGTCGCTCGAGATGAAAGAAACCTGGGCAGGCAAGGCCGTCGAATACACGCCCAACACGCCGGAACAATACGCGGTAAAAATACGCGAGGAGTACGACAAGACCACTGTGGTGCTCAAGGCCGCAGGCATTAAGTCATAATAAACTGTTTAAAAACAAATAGTTATGAAATTCCCTTATCTTGCGCTGGCAGCCCTCGCCGCGGGTAGCGCACAAGCGCAGCAAACCAGCTATCCGCAGCGCCCGGTGCGCATCATCGTCAACGTGAGTGCAGGCGGCGGGGTGGACAGTCTTGCGCGTATCACGGGTTCACACATGAGCGCGGTATGGGGGCAGCCGTTTGTAGTCGACAATCGAGCCGGCGCGGGTGGTTCGATTGGCAACGAGCTTGCCGCCAAATCCACCCCCGATGGTTACACGCTGCTGGTGACCAGCGGCACGGTGATTACTTCTGCTGCCAACCGTACACAGGGTCCGCAGGGCTACGACCCGGTGCGCGATTTTCAGGCGGTGACGCGACTGACTTCCAACCCGTACATTGTTTGCGTCACGCCTGCGCTGCCGGTGAAATCAATCGGTGAACTGATCGCGCTGGCGAAAACCAAATCCGGCGGCGTAAGTTACGGCTCGGCGGGCAACGGCAGCATTGTGCATTTGGGCGCGGCGCTGGTGGCGTCGATGGCCGGCGTGAACATGGTGCATGTGCCGTACAAAGGCGTGACGGAAGTTTATCCGGCGGTGGCGTCGGGCCAGGTTGATTGGGTGATCGGCAGTCCGATTTCCGCCTTGCCGCTGATCAAGGCCGGGCGCATGAGAGGCATTGCAGTGACGAGCGCCGCGCGCGCGCGTGCGCAGCCTGAGTTGCCGACAGTGGCCGAGAGCGGTGTGCCGGGTTACGACGTGGTCGCGTGGTTTGGCATGCTCGCGCCTGCGAAAACACCGATGGTCATTATCGACAAACTGCAAGCCGAAGCGAAACGCGCACTGCAATCGCCGGAAGTGGTGCGTCGCATGGATGTCGAAGGCACCGATATCGTAGGCAACACGCCGCAGGCATTTGCCGCCGAAATAAAAGCCGAATTTGAAAAATGGCGTGGCGTGGTTAAAAAAGCAGGACTTGGCGTGCAGGGCTGATTCTTGTTTGGTGCGGTATCATTTGCCCTTCATTCCGAAAGAACCTCATGGCCCAATTTCTAAAAAAGCGCATCCCGCAGGAAATTTCCGACGCCATCGATCTAAAGGTGCGGCAGACGGTCGAATCGATCCTCACCGATGTCAAAAAACGCGGCGATGCCGCTGTGCGCGAACTGTCGCAGCAATTCGACAAGTGGTCGCCGGCGAGCTTCAAGCTGTCACAGGCGGAACGCGACGCGATTATGGCGAAAGTGCCGAAATCCACCCTCGACGACATTACGTTCGCGCAAGCGCAGATTCGCAAATTCGCCGAGCATCAACGCGCATCGATGAGAGATATCGAAGTCGAAACATTGCCTGGCGTAAAGCTCGGCCACAAAAATATTCCGGTGGATAGTGTCGGGTGTTACGTGCCGGGCGGGCGTTATCCGATGGTGGCGTCCGCGCACATGAGCATTGTCACCGCGCGTGCCGCGGGCGTGCGCCGCGTGATCGCTTGCACGCCGCCGAATCAGGGCGCGCCGCACGCCGAAACCATCGCCGCGATGGTGTTGGCGGGCGCGGACGATATTTATGTGATGGGCGGCGTGCAGGCGATTGCCGCGATGGGTATCGGCACGCAGTCGATTGCGCCGGTGGATATGCTGGTGGGGCCGGGCAACGCGTATGTGGCGGAAGCCAAGCGCCAGTTGTTTGGACGCGTGGGCATCGATCTGCTGGCCGGGCCGACGGAAATTCTGGTTATTGCCGATGACACAGCGGATGTGGAGATGATCGCCACCGATCTATTGGGTCAGGCCGAGCACGGCCCTACCAGTCCGGCGATTTGCATCACCACGTCGCGCAAAATTGCCGACGCGTTGCCTGCCGAGATTGAGCGTCAATTAAAAGTGTTGCCCACCGCCGACGTGGCGGGTGTCGCGTGGCGTGATTACGGCGAAATTATTCTGGTCGACTCCATCGACGAGGCCGTGACCGAAGCGGATCGTCAAGCTGCTGAACATGTGGAAGTGCTGACGCGCGAGCCGCGTTATTTTCTGGAGAAAATGAAAAATTATGGCGCGCTGTTTCTCGGCCCCCAAACCAATGTGTCGTACGGCGACAAAGTGATCGGAACCAATCACACACTTCCGACCATGGGCGCGGCACGTTACACCGGCGGCTTGTGGGTGGGAAAATTTCTCAAGACCTGTACCTATCAGGAAGTCAGCGACGCGGCGAGCGTGGTGGTTGGCGACTATTGTTCGCGGCTGTGTGCGATAGAGCGATTTTGGGGACACAAGGAACAGGCAGATCTCCGGTTGCGCAGGTACGGCGGGCGCAATGTGGGTTTAGGCGCGAAGCAGGAGTAATGGCGTGACCAGTGGCGTGAATATTTCCGGCGACGTGAGCCACAAATTCCGCCTCGACGGACGCACAGCGTTGATCACCGGCGCGGGACGCGGCATCGGACGCAGCGCCGCCATCGCGCTTGCGCATGCGGGCGCGGAGGTGTGGCTGATGGCACGCACGAAAAGCGATCTTGATTCCGCCGTGGCTGAAATCAAAACAGGCGGCGGGCGCGCGCGTGCGTTAGTGTGTGATGTGACCAATGCTGCGGCGGTCAGCCGAGCCGTGGCGTCGCTGCCTGTGCTGGATGTGTTGGTGAACAACGCCGGCATGAATATTCCCGAGCCGTTCGTGAATGTGAGCGAAACCAACCTTGACCGCATGCTCAATCTCAACATCCGCGCCATGTTCATCACCGCGCAGGCTGCGGTGAAAAAAATGCTTGAATCGCCGGATCACGGCGGGCGCAAGGCGCGCGGTGGCAACATCATCAACATTACTTCTCAGATGGGGCACGTCGGCGCGCCCACGCGCACGGTTTATTGCCTGACCAAGCACGCGATTGAAGGTTTCACCAAGGCGCTGGCGGTGGAACTCGCGCCGAACAACATCCGTGTGAATTCCATCGCGCCGACGTTTCTGGAAACGCCAATGACGGCACCGATGTTCGCTAAGCCGGATTTCGCGAAGTGGGTGATGGATCGAATACCGCTGGGGCGGCTGGGTCAACTCGATGAAGTGGCGGCGGCAGTCGTGTTTGTAGCGAGCGATGCCGCGTCCCTGATGACAGGCGCCAGCCTTGTTATTGACGGCGGCTGGACCGCACAGTAATCGCGTTGCTGTCGGCGCTGGTGTGGAACTAGCGGCGGAAAAAAGTCGGCTTGTTCGCGCGCACAGGCGTGGCGCGTTCGTCTTTGTGACGGAAGCTGATGCGGCCTTTGGTCATGTCGTACGGCGACATTTCCAGTGTGACTTTGTCGCCGGCAAGAATGCGGATGCGGTGTTTGCGGATTTTTCCCGATGCGTACGCTGTGACTTCGTGGCCGTTATCCAGCGTCACGCGGAAAATAGTGTTGGGCAACACTTCGTTGACCACGCCTTCGAACTCGACAATTTCTTCTTTAGCCACTAACAGTCTCCGGAACAAACATCAGGCAGGTTTTCGACACCCCGAAGTGAAGCGCTTCGATTGCATTCGGTCGATGGCCGAGACCCTGCCGGGCATTGGCCGCATCCCAAGTTGGACGCGGCATCAATTGGCTAACCGACAACCAATTTGAGCGCGGCAGTATGGGCGTAATGGACTGTTTTTGCAAGTAAAAGCAATGTAATTCACTTCCTGCAATACGGCGGCGGGCTATGATTTTATTGAGAAAACCGTTTAAATAAGCGGGGCGGCAGGGAATCGAAGCGGTTATTTGCCGCATGGCGAGACGCTTCGGCCAAAACGGTAGACGGACAAGGCCGGTGAAGCAGGTGATGGCAGCACAACGCGGACAAGGAGAAAGCCCATGAGTAACCTGCTCAACGAGGCGATGACCGTAACGCCGCTAAGCGGCAAAGGCGATGGCATCGGCGTGCAAATCGATGGCGTGAATCTGCGTGAGCCGATCTCGATCGAAACCAAAGATCAAATTATGGCCGTCTGGATGCGGCACAAAGTGCTGCGCTTTCGCGGTCAGCAGGGCATGAGTACGCAGCAGTTGGTGGATTTTTCAAGACTGTTCGGAGAGCTGGATCGCGCGCCCACACCCGCGAACAAAACCGGCAAGCCGTATCTCGCGGCGTTCCCGACGGTCACTGCCATTTCCAATATCCTGGTGGACGGTCAGCCGATCGGTGGACTGGGGTCGTACGAGGCCGAGTGGCATACCGATATGTCGTACAACGAATGCACGCCGAGCGCGAGTATTCTTTACGCCATTGAAATTCCGCCCACCGGCGGCGACACCTGGTTTTGCGATATGACCGTTGCCTATGAGCAACTGCCTGCTGCACTTAAGTCACGCATCGCGAGTCTCCACTGCGTACACGATGCCAGCCGCAACAGCGCGGGCATGCTGCGCAAGGGCTGGACGGAAGTAACAGATCCGCGCGAAACCATCGGCGCACATCATCCGATGGTTCGCACGCATCCCATCACAAAACAAAAGACGCTATACCTCGGACGCCGGTTGAATGCCTATATTCCCGGATTGGGTCTCGAAGAGAGTGAAGCGCTGCTCAACACACTGTGGTCACACGCCGTACGCGCCGAGGCGACATGGGTGCAGCAATGGAAAGTCGGCGACGTGGTGGTCTGGGATAACCGCTGCACCATGCATCGCCGCGATGCCTTCGATGCCAACACGCGCCGTCTGATGCATCGAACGCAGATTGCGGGGGATCGGCCGTATTGATGGCCGTTGCGCTGACGTACCTATAGAAAATCGCGCAGCGTCTTTTCGGCTGCCACTTGCGCCAGCGCGCGTGCGCGCCACATGGGCCATGCACGATTGTAGTTTTGCGCGGGGACCGAGGCGGCGACTTCGGAATCATGCAACGTGAGCAGCTTGCCCCCCACGCCAGCGAGCAGTTGCGCCTGTATTTGCATCTTGGCGCTCATCTCGAGATAGATGCTGCGCCCAACCGAACGCGCAATCGATTC
>JBEBHE010000526.1:0-1647 GCA_040081205.1 Burkholderiales bacterium
GCCATGCGCCATCCATCGGCAGCGATGCGCCGTTGATATGCGCGCCGGGGCCACTGCACAAAAACACGCCGAACGCAGCAATGTCAGACGGCATGATCGGCCGCTGGCTGGGCTGGCGCACGCTCATCAGGGTATGCAGTGCTTTTTCGCGGCTGACGTTATCGGCCTTCATCTGGCGCGCGATCTGTCCTTCAGCATGCGGCGTGAGCACCCAGCCCGGCATCAGCGCGTTGATGGTGACGCCGGTTTCCGCGCATTCGAGCGCGATGCCGCGCGTCATGCCGATCAGCGCGTGTTTGGCAGTGACGTAATCGACGCGATTGGGCACCGCCATGCGGCCGTGTATCGACGACATGTTGATAATGCGGCCCCAGCCGCGCTGTTTCATGCCGCGCATCGTCAGGCGTATCGTATGAAACGCCGCCGACAGATCGACCGCAATCGCGCGATCCCACTCTTCCGGGGGAAAATCCTCGACCTTGTGGTAATGCCGCACCACCGCGTTGTTGACCAGAATATCGACCGGGCCGAGTTGCTTTTCCGTGTCGCGTACCATTGCCTCGATTTCAGCGGACTTACCGACATCGGCGCCGTGATACGCCACTTTGACGCCGTGCTCCTGCGCAATGGCTGCGCGAAGTTTTTCGATGGCAGCCGGTTCGCCCAACCCGTTCATCATCACGTTACAGCCCTCGGCGGCGAACGCGCGCGCGAACGCTTCGCCGATGCCGCCGGTGGAGCCGGTGACGAGCGCGGTTTTTCCCTTTAGTGAGCCTGATGTGCCCGACATTGTTTCTCCCATGGTGATTAAACTTTCTACGAGTATACTCGCCGGAATGATTCGGGTTTCCTGAGGAGGATGCAATGAATTTTATTTCAAAAACAGTTATCACGGTTCTGTGCGCAGGTGCTATGCCAGTGTTCGCGCAAGATGCCTACCCGCAACGCCCGATCCGCTGGATCGTGCCTGCGCCGCCGGGCGGCGGCACTGATGCGGTGTCGCGCATCATGGCGCCCCGACTGACGGAAATGTGGAAGCAACAAATCGTGGTGGATAATCGCGGTGGTGCGCAGGGCAGTATCGCCACCGCCATGGCTGCGAAATCCGCGCCCGACGGCTACACTATATTGTTCGGTTTCTCGGGGCCGCTCGCGGTGAATCCGCACGTGTTCAGCGAAGTCGGCTACGACGTGAACCGCGACTTCGCCGCGCTGACGCGTTACACGCAGCAGCCGATGGTGATGACCGCGCATCCGTCAACGCCAGCGGGTTCGTTCAAGGAACTGGCGGTCTACGCCAAAGGCAATCCCGGAAAAATCACGTTTGCTTCCAGCGCGTCGCTGCAACATCTGGGTGGCGAGTTGTTCAAAATCGCGGCGGGTGTGAATCTGACGCACGTGCCGTACAAAGGCGCCGGGCCTGCCGTGATCGACGTGCTCGCTGGCAACGTCAACACCATGATTTCCAATCCGACATCCGTGGTGCCGCATATTCGCTCCGGCAAGCTCAAGGCGCTGGGCATACTCGGCGGCACGCGCATTGACGCGTTGAAAGACGTGCCTACAGCGGTCGAACAGGGCTTCAAGGAATTCGCCGATGTGATCGAGTGGTATGGCATGGTCGCGCCCAAAGCCACGCCGCGCCCG
>JBEBHE010000527.1:0-1646 GCA_040081205.1 Burkholderiales bacterium
GTGAGCGGACGGTCGAGCCCGGCAAGGCAACGCAGCAGTGTGGTCTTGCCCGCGCCGTTGGGGCCGACCAGCGCGGTGACGCTGCCGCGCGTGATCTCGAACGACACGCGATCCAGCGCGCGCGTGCCGGGATAGACGTAGGTGACTCCGGAAACGCTAATGGCGGTGTCGGTGTTCATGGTTTGCAAAGTCTAGTCCCAATCGAACGCTTGCGAGATTGCCAAACGGTCTGTCGTTCCCGCGCAGGCGGGAATGACAGGGGCAAATAGTTGGCAAACGCCAATACGCATCAATCCCACGCCGGCGCGCGCCCCGCCGGATTGGCGATGCGCCCATCCGGGCGCGCCAGCGCATGCAGTTTCTTCATTTCATCATCACTCAGCGTGAAATCAAACACGTTAAGATTTTCCGCCTGTCGTCCTGGATTGGACGAGCGCGGAATCGGAATCACATTTGGCTGCTGCAAATGCCAGCGCAGCACCACCTGCGCGACCGATTTACCTTTGGTGCGCGCGATTTCGGCCACCGCCGGGTCGGCGATCATGCGTCCGCGACCGAGCGGGCAATAAGCTGTCATTGCCAATCCCAGCCGGCGCACGGCCGCGAGCAATTTGGTTTGATCGAGATACGGGTGATATTCCACCTGCAAATTGACGATGGGTTCCGGGCACAAGCGAATAGCGTCTTCGAGCAGGGCAATGTTGAAATTGGCGACGCCCACGTGCTTGGTTTTGCCGTCGCGTTTGGCTTTCGCGAGCGCGTTCATGGTTTCGGCAAGCGGCACTTTTTCCGGGCTGGGCCAATGCACCAATAGCAGATCAACATAGTCGAGCTGGAGATTTTTTAAACTTTCATCCACCATGCGCGCGAAATCAGCGGCGCGCAAATACTCGTGCGACACTTTTGTGGTGACAAAAATTTCATTGCGCGGCACACCGGCGGCACGGATGCCTTCACCCACGCTTTTTTCCGTGTGATATTTCCACGCAGTATCGATATGACGATAGCCGAGCTTGATCGCATTGGTGACAAGTTCGCCGCAGTCGCCCATTTGCGACGTGCCAAAACCGAGCACAGGAATTTCTGCACCGTGGCTTTTGAAAGCAGGAATTTTCATGATCAATTTATTGTTAAATAAAAGTTTAAAAACAAATGGTTATGTAAATACGATCTTGTATGGCTTATAGCAACATCAAGTGGAATTTCCGGCGGTGAGCACAAAGCCCGCTTGCCATGCGCCATCCATCGGCAGCGATGCGCCGTTGATATGCGCGCCGGGGCCGCTGCACAAAAACACGCCGAACGCAGCAATGTCAGACGGCATGATCGGCCGCTGGCTCGGCTGACGCACGCTCATCAGGGTATGCAGTGCTTTCTCGCGGCTGTCGCCGGTGGCGGCCATCTGGCGCGCGATTTGTCCTTCAGCGTGCGGCGTCAACACCCAGCCCGGCATAAGCGCGTTGATGGTGACGCCGGTTTCCGCGCATTCGAGCGCAATGCCGCGCGTCATGCCGATCAGCGCGTGTTTGGCAGTCACGTAATCGACGCGATTGGGCACCGCCATGCGGCCGTGTATCGACGACATGTTGATAATGCGTCCCCAGCCGCGTTGCTTCATACCGCGCATCGTCAGCCGTATGGTGTGA
>JBEBHE010000528.1:0-1644 GCA_040081205.1 Burkholderiales bacterium
GCACTTGGCCAAAGCCCGCGATCTTGCCGTCAGCGGGAGAGCGTTCGGCATCCTGCGGATGCACTGACGTTGCAAACAAACCGGATTCCATGAAAGTACCGGCATCAAACAGATAATTGATGCGTTCACGCGCATTGAGCAAACCGATAGTCCGCCGCTTGGCGAGTTTTTCAGCGCCGCCCATCGCCAGCGCTTTCGCGCGGCGCATTTCCAGATCGTTCAACAAATCATCAAATGCCATGTTGTCCTCGAATGAATATTACGCCGCACGATTGTGAGGATCGCAAGCGATGACCTTAGTTGATTCAAGTTGCAGAATTTCTGCTTCAGTAAAACCAGCCACCTCCCGCAACACGCTGCGAGTATCTTGCCCAATGCGCCGACCAGCATGCCGAATCGAACCTGGCGTCGCAGTCAATTTGGGAACAACTGCGGGCATGGTAACCGTGCCCAGATCATCATCAATCGCTTGTGCAAGCATACCGCGTGCCGCGTAATGCGGATCGCTGAAAATATCTTCCACGGTATAGATGCGCGCGGCCGGAACTTCTGCGAGATGCAGCATCTGCTCCAGCACCGCGCAATCGTGCCGCTGCGTCCAAGCCAAAATAACAGCGTCCAGCGCATCTTCATTGCGCGCTCTTGCAACGGCAGTACGGAATCGCTCGTCCTGCGCCAGTTCCGGTTGTCCCAGCACGCGAGCCACGCGTTTGAATACCGCATCACTCGCCGCCGTGATATGGATGTACTGCCCATCGCGCGCCAGATAAAGATTATTTGGTGAATTTCCTGGCAGCCGCGATCCGGCACGCACGGCGATCGTTCGCAGCTTGTCATACGCGGGTACATGCGGCTCCATGAAGCTGAACGCGCCCTCATACAACGCCGCATCGATGATCTGCCCTTTGCCCGTACGATGCCGCACGTCCAGCGCCACCATCGCGCCAAACGCCGCGTACAAGCCGGTAATGTAATCCGTGGTTGATGTCGCAATACGGCCCGGTGGACGATCCGGGTCGCCCGTCAGATGACGCAGCCCGCTCACCGCCTCGCAGATCACACCATAGCCGGGCCGCTGGCTGTACGGCCCATCCTGACCGTAACCACTGATGCGCACCATAATGATACCGGGGTTTAGCGCCGACAACGCTTCATATCCAAGGCCCCAGCCTTCCAGGGTGCCCGGACGGAAATTCTCAATCACGAAATCGGATTTCGCCGCCAGTCGCCGCACCACCTCGCGTCCTTCGTCCGTGCGAAGATTGACGCAGATCAAACGCTTGCCGCGAAAGATGCTCGCAGCGTACAAAGACTTGCCTTGATAGCGCTCGCCAAACGAACGCACCGCGTCGCCTTCGACCGGCTCGACTTTGATGACCTCAGCGCCAAAGTCCGCAAACAACCGTCCGCAGAACGGCCCCGCCACCGTCGATCCCAACTCCAGTACGCGATATCCGGCCAGCGCTCCGGAATTGCCTTTGTTGTTCATGGCGATGCGATTACAAAATAAAATTCTGGTAACGCACCAGAAACTCGCGCGAGGAACGGATGTTTTCGCGCTTTAATTTTTCGGCAAGAAGCGCATCCCCCTTGCGCATGGCGCCCAGCACGGCGCGATGCTGTTGCAGGCCGTCCGCTGCGCGC
>JBEBHE010000273.1:0-6379 GCA_040081205.1 Burkholderiales bacterium
GGATAAATTGTAACTAATTGTTTTTAAAGGAATTTTTAATTTTCGGTGCCATCGGCTGCGCACCCCATCAGCGGCCTGCGCTCACCGCATCACAATCCGATTTCCCAAAAAACAACGGAGACCAAACTTCGGTCTCCGTTGATAGAAGCTACTGCTATTACTTCTTAGCTGCTTTTTTCTTAGCTACTTTTTTCTTTGCTGCTTTTTTCTTCGCTGCCATGTGAGTCTCCTTTAGGTTAACTTTGGCATCGTTTGCTACGGATGTTTCTCCGCAGCCCCATCCATAATCCATCGAACGTTGCGCAACTTGCCGCGTCATTCTGCTGGTGAACACACAAAACTTCGCGTGACACACCAGCGAATCAATGCATGGTGCGCTAATTCTATTCCACAGCACAAAAAAAAGGCAACAACTTTATTGACTTTTTTTAGGGATGATGTTGCGGGTTGTGTGTTTCGTACAACACCAAAACGAAATCAATATCACCGTACGGCACCGCAACATCGATGTGTACGCCGTCATCGCGCGCTGATTTTGCGGTCACGCCGCCATCGATTTACGGCAGCAACAACTCGTTTGAAATCAGCTCTGCTACTGTTTCGCGCTTGCGGATGACATGCATGGCCGTGCCATCGGCCATGATTTCCGCCGCGCGCGGGCGCGTGTTGTAGTTGGAGCTCATGCTCATGCCATAAGCGCCCGCCGAGCGTATTGCGAGTAAATCGCCTTCCTGAATCGCCAGGCGGCGTTGTCGTCCGAGAAAATCGCCGCTTTCGCATACCGGCCCGACGATTTCCCAGGTTTCGGGTTGATCGTCGGATTGTGCTACCGGCAGAATATCGTGCCAGGCGTCGTAGAGCGCCGGACGCATCAGGTCGTTCATTGCGCCGTCCACCACTGCGAAATGGCGATCTTCGCCGCGTTTGAGATACTCAACGCGGGTCAGCAGCACACCGGCATTAGCCGTGAGAAATCGCCCCGGTTCGAATAAAAGTTTCTCGGTGCGGCCCGCGACGCCTTTGAAAATCGCGGCAGCATAGTCGCTGAGGGACGGTGGATTTTCTTCGGCTTGATATTGCACGCCGAGTCCGCCGCCAAGATCGATATGCGAGAGCGCTATACCGTCCGCTTGCAAGTGTTTTACCAGCGCGATGACGCGTTCGGCGGCGGCCGTAAAAGGTGCAACGTCGGTAAGCTGTGATCCGACATGGCAGTCAATGCCCTCGATTTTCAGATGCTTAAGGCCGCGTGCGCGCCGGTACAGTGCCAGCGCGTCGTCGTAGGCGACGCCAAATTTGTTTTCTTTCAATCCGGTGGCGATGTAGGGGTGCGTTTTTGCATCCACATCGGGATTTACGCGCAGACTGATCGGCGCGACTTTGTTCAACTCGCCGGCAATCTGGTTAATGCGTTCCAGTTCCGATGCTGATTCCACGTTAAAACATAGAATTCCGGCGTTAAGTGCCTCGCGAATTTCGATAGCGGTTTTACCGACCCCGGAAAAAACCACCTTGCGCGGATCACCGCCGGCGGCGAGCACGCGCGCGAGTTCGCCGCCGGACACGATATCGAACCCGCTGCCCAGCCGCGCGAACAGATTAAGAATCGCCAGATTGGCGTTCGCTTTTACGGCATAACAAATCAGGTGTTCACGGGCGGCGAAGGCGGCATCGAAGTCCCGATATGCAGCGGTTAGCGCCGCACGCGAGTACACATAACACGGCGTGCCGTGCCGGGCGGCGATTTCGCGCAGCGGGACGTCCTCCGCATGCAGTTCGCCGTTGCGATAGACGAACGGGCTCACTTTGAAGCGGGCTTATTGCTATCAGGCGTTGCTGCCGGTGTCGGTGCAGGTGTGACCGTATCAGGCTTGGGCTTTGGTAACGCCAGCGGCGTCTTGTATCCGCACGCGGTGAGCGCCAACGTGGCGGCAAGTGCAAATATCAGCGAAAGCGTGCGCATGAATGTTCCGGCATTAGTCAGACTGAGTGAACGCAAAGTTTAGCATGCACTACAGGCTTCAATCCACGATGTAACGGAGCGCATCACGGCGAATTTCTCTGCGCCGCGCCGCGTAATCAGGGATTTCCTTTGCCACCACCGTCCAGAAGCGCGGCGAATGGTTCATCTCGCGCAGGTGCGCTAGTTCATGCACCACCACGTAATCGATCAGCCGCGCCGGCATCTGGATCAAGCGCCAATTCAGCAGGATGCGTCCGCTGGCGTGGCAACTGCCCCAGCGCGTGCGTGCGTTCGACAAGCGGATATCCGCCGGCGCAACCGCCATGGTTTCGCGAAAACGGTCGATCCGCATCGCGAAGTCCGACAAAGCCTGCGTGCGCAGCCATGCGCGCGCCAACGCAGCAATATTTTCCGGTTGCACGCGCTGCGTCGAGATTTGCAACGAGCTTTCACGCTGTGCCACGCCGTCCGTGCTTTTCTCGTCGGTAGTGATGTTCAACTGAAGCGGCTGGCCGAGAAACATCAGCGTTTCACCGTCCACCCAGCGCCGGCCCGGCACGCGTTTTTCGCCCCATTCCGAGAGCTTGCGCACCACCCAGCGCGCGTGATCGCGCAGCACGGTTTCGATTTCACGCATGGAGGCGCGCAGCGGCGCACCGATGCGTAGCCCGCGCTCATCCACCGACAAGGAGATGCGACGCCGTCCATGACTGCGATGCAGAACGTAACTGACCGGCTGACCATCCAGCACCGCGCTGCACGCGACTACCGGGCGCGGCGACGGTGACGCAAAAGGCAATTCAAGTTGGGCGAGTATCTGGTTCATAAGCCGTCAATTTGGGCATTTCGCTTTCGATCCAACCCTCAATACGCTGATTCAGTTCCGCTGCGGTTAGCCCGTGTGGTGAAATTGGTTTGCCAATGCTCACGGTTATCAGCCCCGGATGCTTGATAAATGCGTTTTTGCGCCAGCATTCTCCCGCGTTGTGGGCCACCGGCAATGCCAGTGCGCCGGTTTTGACAGTAAGCCACGCACCACCGGGATGGTACGTGCCGCGCGTGCCCGGTGCAACCCGCGTGCCTTCAGGAAAAATCACGATGTAGAAACCGGCATCGAGCCGTTCGCGGCCTTGCTCGGCCATCTGACGCAACGCTTTGCTGCCGGAACTGCGATTGATAGCGATAGGCGAGAGCATCGCCAGCCCCCAGCCGAAAAACGGTATCCACAGCAGTTCGCGCTTCATCACCCACACCTGCGGCGGGAAAATCGTCTGCAAAGCCATGGTTTCCCAGGCGGACTGATGTTTGCACAGAATGACGCAAGGCTCGCGCGGCACGTTCTCGGCGCCGATGACGCGGTAGCGTATGCCGCAGATAACGGTGGCTGCGCCGACGACGAGTCGCGTCCAGGTCGTGATGATGCGATAGCGCGTCAGGCGCGACAGCGGAAACGTCAGCAGCGCAATGACCGCAAAAACAGGCGTGATGACAATCTTGAACAGCAAGAAAAGGCAGGATCGCAGAAATGCCAGCACAGTCAGTCCGTGATGGCGTCCACAGCCGCCGCCAGATCGGCAAAAACCCGCGTATCTGGTGGCAAATTTCCAGCGCGCCGTGTTTTTTTGCCGTTGCCGGTTAGCACCAGCATGGGAGATGCCTGCACTGCCGCGGCAGCCTGAATATCGCGGATGCTGTCGCCCACCATCGGCACGCCGGTGAGCGGGGTGTTGAGCCGGTGAGCGACGTCTTCATACATGCCCGTCCCGGGTTTGCGGCAGCGGCAGTTATCGTCCGCGGTGTGCGGACAGAAAAATATTGCATCGACGCGTGCGCCCGCCTGCGCCAGTGCCTGGTGCATTTTGGCGTGGATCGCATTCAGCGCTGCCATGTCGAAAAAGCCGCGCCCGATACCGGATTGATTGGTGGCAACCACCACATGAAATCCGGCGTGATTGAGCTTTGCAATCGCGTTCAGGCTGCCGGGTATCGGACGCCATTCCTCGGGCGACTTGATGTAGGCGGCGCTGTCGTAATTGATAACGCCGTCGCGGTCGAGGACGATCAGTTTCATGCGGCGAGTTTGGAGATGTTGACGACCTGATTCATCAGGTTGCCGACTTCATGTAGCAGCGCAAAGCGATTGTTGCGCAAAGCCTGGTCTTCGGCATTGACCATGACTTTTTCAAAGAACTGCGCGACGGGTTGGTGCAATTGCGCGGTGAGCAGCAATGCTTCGCTGAATTGTCCTTGCTCTACCAATGAGTCAACTTGGCTTCGTAATGTGCGCGTTAATCTAAGTATTTGTTTTTCTTCGCTTTCTACTAGCTTTGTTTCGTCTGCTTTGACGACAACAGAATCTCCCCCGGATTTGCTCAGAATATTGCGGATGCGTTTGTCGGCTTCGGCCAGACCGGCGGATTCCGGTAAGGCAAGAAATTTCCGCGCTGCCTCCAGCCGGCGCACGTATTCGAGCGGTTTCGGCGACAGGTCGAGCGCAGATTCTATTTCCAGTGCCGCGTATCCGAGTTCGCGCAGATAACTTTTTGCACGCTCGGCTACAAAAAAACTGGCCTCCAGCGGGTTTGATACCGCAACGCCCTTGCGATCATGGCTCTCGATCAATTTGCCTTTGGGGAATGTTTCATGCGCAAGCGTCAGGAGATCGCAAAAGTGCAGCGGTAATTTGCGCTCCGCCAATATCCGGATTACACCCAGTGCATGGCGCCGCAACGCGAACGGGTCTTTATCGCCGGTAGGGATTGCGCCCACGCCAAAAATGCCGATGAGTGTATCGAGTTTGTCGGCAAGCGCCACACAGCATGCCACCGTGCTTTCCGGCAACTTGTCGCCGGCAAAACGCGGCAAATAATGTTCCGCGATCGCGTCTGCCACCACGTCCGGCTCGCCGTCATGTTGCGCGTAATAGCGGCCCATAATGCCCTGCAACTCCGGAAATTCACCCACCATGCCCGTCAGCAGGTCGGCTTTGGCGAGGAGCGCTGCGCGCTCCGCCATTGCCGCGTCGGTGCCGATCAGCCGTGCAATTTGTCCCGCTAGTAGCTGAATCCGATCTACACGCTCGCGTTGCGTTCCGAGCTTGTTGTGGTAAACGACTTTGCTCAATCCCGGCACGCGTGTTTCCAGCCGGGTCTTGCGATCCTGTTCGTAGAAAAAGCGTGCATCGGCCAGCCGAGGGCGCACCACGCGCTGGTTGCCTTCGATGATGTTTTTCGGGTCGGCCACCTGCATATTGCTCACCACCAGAAACTTCTCGGTGAGCTTGCCTGACTTGTCGAACAGCGGAAAATACTTCTGGTTGGTGCGCATGGTCAGAATCAGACACTCCTGCGGCACCGACAGAAATTCCCAATCGAAGCACGCAACGTAGACCACCGGCCATTCCACCAGCGCGGTGACTTCATCGAGCAGGGCTTCGTACTCGCCCAGCACGCTGTTCAGTTCGGTGGCCTTCGTCTTGAGTTGAGCGTCGATGCTGGCGCGGCGCGCATCGAAGCTGGCGACGACCTTGCCTTCATCCTTTAGTCGTGCTTCGTATTCGCCGGCGGCTTTCAATTCAATATCGCGCGCGCCGAGGAAACGGTGGCCGTGTGTCAACCGTCCTGCGGTCAGGCCCAGCACCGTCACATTGACGATATCCGAACCGTGCAGCGCCACCAACCCATGCGCCGGCCGCACGAACTTGACGGTCTCGGTGCTGTTGGGCAGTTGGTAGCTCATGACTTTCGGAATCGGCAACTGTGCGATGGATTTTTCCAGCGCAGTCGCCAGGCCCGCTTGCAATGTTTTCCCCGCTGCCAATTGCGGCAGAAACAACATCGTGAGCTTGCCGTCGCTGGTTTTCTTGATCGACGCCACGGCGCTTTCGTCGCGGCCCAGCGAAGCGAGCTTTTTCAGTAACGCAGCCGTCGGTTTGCCAGCGGCATCAAGCCCGACTTTTTCCGGCAGCAGTTTTTCATCGATCTGCCGATCGGGCGCTTTGGCGAGAACGTTGGATAAACGCACCGCCAACCGGCGTGGCGTAGCAAATGTTTCCAGCGCGCAATCGCCAGCGAGCAAGCCGCTACTCCGGAGTTCGTCACGCAACACGGACGCGAACGCTTCTCCTAAACGCTGTAACGCCTTCGGCGGTAGCTCTTCCGTAAACAGTTCGACGAGCAGGGGCGGGTTCATGCTTTCGTGCCTAAATCGTTGGCATTGGCCCTTGTTGCTTCGAATCTGCGTATCGCCATCACCTCTTCAATATCTTCTTTAGAAACAAATGCTTGTACAGCCTCATCGCTGGCGCGTTCAAAGCCACGTACTTTGCGTGACTGGTAGTACGCATTGGCGGCAGCCCGAGCCAATGTGCGCACGCGACCGATATAGGCCGCACGCTCGGTAACCGAAATCGCGCCG
>JBEBHE010000529.1:0-1638 GCA_040081205.1 Burkholderiales bacterium
TAGCTCTCATAGAGCACGCCGAGCACGATGTACACCGTAATCAGCGCCGCGAGAATCAGAAACGGCTGGCTGTCGAGCGACGCCTGAAATGCGCGCGCCGTCCCCTGAAAACTGCCGTAAATGGTGCTGGGCACGCCGATGCGCGCCATGGTGTCGTTGGTGGCGCGCACGGCATCCGACAGCGACACGCCTACCGGCAGGTTGAATGAGATCGTCGCGGCGGCGAATTGCCCCTGATGATTGACCGAGAGCGCGGTGTTGGTAAGTTCATAGCGCGCAATCGACGTCAGCGGCACCTGCCCCTTGGTCGGCGACAGTACGTAAATTTTTTCCAGCGCTTCCGGCCCCTGCCAGTGCTGAGGCGCCACCTCCAGCACCACGCGATATTGATTCAGCGAGGTGTAAATCGTTGAAACCTGCGCCTGCCCGAACGCAAGATTCAGTGCCGTATCGATGGCGCGGATGGTAATGCCCAGCCGCGCGGCCGTAGCACGATCAATAGTGACCGTCGTCTGCAAGCCGCGCACCTGTTGATCCGAGTTAATATCCGCCAGCTCCGGCACTTCGCGCAAAGCACGCTCCAGGCGCGGCGTCCAGGTGCGCAGATCCTCGATATTGTCGGCGCGCAGCGTGAACTGATACGCGGTGTTGCTCTGCCGTCCGCCAATGCGAATGTCCTGCACCGGATTCAGAAACAGGCTCGCGCCAGCGACAGCGCCCAACTTGGGCCGCAGGCGCGCGATCACCTGATCCACCGGTATCTGGCGCTCCTTGAGCGGCTTTAACGAGATAAACATGAAGCCACCGTTGCGCGCGCCGCCGCCGGTGAAGCCGGTGACACTTTCCACTGCCGGATCGCTTTGCACGATCTTGATGAACTCCGCGAGTTTGACGCGCACCGCCTGAAACGAGCTCGCCTGATCGGCCTGCAACGAACCCACCATGCGGCCCGTATCCTGCTGCGGAAAAAATCCCTTGGGCACAATCGTATATAAATAAATATTGAGGCCGATGGTGGCCGCCAGCGCCAGCATCACCAGCAGCGGATAGCGCAGTGCGAAGCCGAGCGTGCGTTCGTAGCCGCGCAGCACCCACGCGAACACGCCTTCGCTCCACGCACTCAGGCGGCCCGGTTTTTCTGTTCCCCTGGGCTTCAGCAGCCGCGCACACATCATCGGCGTCATGGTGAGCGACACCACCATCGATACCAGGATCGCTACCGACAATGTCACCGCGAATTCGCGAAACAGCCGCCCGACGATGCCACCCATCATGAGGATCGGAATGAACACCGCGATCAACGAAACACTGATCGACACCACCGTGAACCCGACCTCCTTCACGCCGAGCAGCGCTGCCTTGAACGGCGCCACGCCTTTTTCGATATGGCGCGAGACGTTTTCCAGCACCACAATCGCATCATCGACCACAAAACCAGTGGCGATAGTCAGCGCCATCAGCGACAGATTATTAAGGCTGTAGCCGCACAGGTACATCACGCTGAAGGTGCCGATCAGCGACACCGGCACGGCGATGCTGGGTATCAGCGTGGCGCGCCAGTTGCGCAGAAAAATAAACACCACCATGATCACCAGGCCCATCGAAATCAGCAGCGTGCGTTCGATTTCGGCGAGCGAC
>JBEBHE010000029.1:0-22748 GCA_040081205.1 Burkholderiales bacterium
TTACCCGGCTATTGTGAAATGGATGGAGCGCTGCAAAAAACTGCCGGGGTGGGTGGGGCGTTGACTATTTTGCGCGACAGTCGCGGCAGGAAGGGGGCGCGGTGATGCTTCGGTTTTTTGATCGCCGGGACATGTTGTTCCCGCTGCTGCTCGCGGGAGCAAGTGCATGCGCCGCTTATCCTGAAAAACCCGTGCGCATTATCGTGCCGTCGCCCACTGGTGGCGGCACCGACACGTCCACGCGCATCATTGCACCGAAAATCGGCGAGCTGCTCGGCCAACAAATCGTCATCGACAATCGTGGCGGCGCCAGTGGCAATATCGGTGCGGAGATCGCGGCCCGTTCCGTGCCCGACGGCTACACGCTGCTGGCGGTGATTGCGTCGCATACCAGCAACCCGGCCATGATGCGCAAAGTGCCTTACGACATGGCGCGCGACTTCGCGCCGATATCGCTGACCGTCACGCTGCCCAATGTGCTGGTGTCGCATCCGTCATTGCCGGTGAAAAACATCCGCGAGTTGATCGCATTTGCGAAAGCAAGGCCGGGTCAATTGCAATTTGCGTCGGGCGGACTCGGCGCCAATCAGCATCTCGCAATGGAGTTGTTTCTCAACATGGCTGGGCTGAAAATGATTCACGTGCCGTATAAAGGCGTGGGTCCTGCACTGGTGGATGTGGTGGCGGGCCACGTGCCGCTGATGGTGGGCAATATACTGGTGGCGATGCCGCATGTGCGCAGCGGGCGTATCCGTGCCTACGGCGTCACCAGCGCCAGGCGCGCCAGCGGTGTGCCGGAAATTCCCACCATCGCCGAGTCGGGATTGCCGGGATATGAAGCCGTGCAATGGTATGGGTTGGTGGCGCCGGCAAAAACGCCTTCCGATATCGTGACCAAACTGCATGGCGCGGTGGTCAAGGTATTGCAGGATCCGGAGATGCGCAAACGTTTCCAGAATGACGGCGCGGAGGCTACGCCGAGCACCACGCCGGACGAATTTGCCACGCTGATTCGCAACGATCTGGCGAAGTGGGCTAAAGTAGTGAAGGACGCGAACCTGCAACCAGAATAAATTCAACGAGGAGTGTCATGCGATGAACAGTATCATTCGGGCGATTCCGATGTTAGCGGCAATGGGTTTGATCGCACACGCGGTCCCGGCCGCGGCGCAGCAAAATTATCCTATGCGGCCGATACGCATCATCGTGCCGTTTTTGCCGGGCGGCGCGACGGATATTCTGGCGCGGCTGTTGGCCGCACGCTTTCATGCCGCATGGGGGCAAACCGCCGTGGTGGAAAACCGTCCCGGCGCGGGCGGTAACATCGGTGCTGACGTGGTGGCGAAAAGCGCACCGGATGGCTACACGCTGCTGATGAACAGCGCATCGGCCGCGGTGAATGTTACGCTCTACCCAAAAATGCCGTATGACTTGCGCAAGGATCTGGCGCCGATCACGCTGGTAGCCTCGGCGCCCATTGCGATCGTGGTGCATCCGTCGGTGCCGGTGCGCACGCTGCCCGAGTTGCTCAAAATCGCAAAATCACGCAAGGACATACTCAACTTCGGTTCCAACGGTACCGGCACTACCAGTCATCTCGCAGCGGAGTTGCTCCAGCAACAGTCGGGCGTCAAGTTCACGCACGTGCCCTACAAGGGCGCGGGCGGCGCGACGCTGGCGCTGATCAGCGGCGAGGTCGAAATCGGCATGCCTGCGGTGACTAGCGCGCGCCCGCATATCGCCACTGGCAAAATGCGCGGTCTGGCGGTGACCACCATACGCAAGTCCTCGGTACTGCCCGATCTGCCGACAGTGGATTCCATGTTTCCGGGCTTCGACATCGATAACTGGTTTGCGTTGTGGGCGCCCGCAGGTACGGCGCCTGCCATCATCAGCCAGGTGCATGCCGAGGCCATCAAAAGCCTGCAACATCAGGACATGAAAAATTTCATGCAGCGCGAAGGTGCGGAGCCGGTGGGCAGCACATCGGCCGAATTTGCCACGCATATCAATCGTGAAATCGAAAAATACGCGCGCATCATCAAACTGTCGGGGGCTAAGTCCGGCGAGTAACAGATGAAAAGAATAGCCAATAAAAACAAATACTTAACTATGGGTTATCCTGCTGCAAGCCGCGCGTGGATCATTGCTGCCATTGCCATGCAGGTGCCAATGGCAATCGCCGCCGATGCTGCCAGAGGTTATCCGTCGCGCCCTGTGCGCATCGTGGTGGGTTTTCCCGCCGGCGGCAACACCGACATCATCTCGCGCGCGATGGGGCAAAAGCTCACCGAGCGTTTTGGGCAGACAGTGATCGTCGAAAATCGTCCCGGCGCGGGCAGCATGATCGGTACGGACTATGTTGCCAAAGCCACTGCCGATGGCCATACGCTGTTACTCGTGAGCGGCGCGTTCAGCACGCAGGCGGCGGTACTGAAAAAACTGCCATTCGATCCATCGCGTGATTTCGCGTGGATTACCAACGCGGTGGTTTATCCGTTCGCGGTGATTGTTAAACCCGATGCGCGCACGCAATCCATCGCCGATCTCATCGGCGCTGCCAAAAAATCGCCGGGAAAACTGAACTACGGATCAGTCGGCATCGGCTCGGTGCTGCATCTGGCAGTGGAACTTTTCAATACGCACGCCAACGTGGATATGACGCATATTCCGTTCAAGGGCGGTTCGGAACTGGTGATTGAACTGGTGAGCGGGCGCATTGATGTGGTGTTCGAGACACTCACCGGCGCTTATCCGCATGTGCAGGCCGGCAAGCTGAACGCGATTGCGGTGACGTCGCGTGAACGCTCGCCACAATTGCCGAATGTGCCGACGGTGGCGCAAACGCTGCCGGGCTACGAGGTCACGTCGTATTCCGGATTTGCCGCGCCGCGCGGCACGCCGCCGGCGATTATTGCAAAGCTGAATCGCGAGATGCGCGTAGTGCTTGATCAGCCGGATATCCGCAAGCGCTTCACCGATTTAGGCGGCGCTGTTACGCCGACCGCGCCTGGCGAATTCGGCGCGCACGTGACCGGCGAAATCGCCAAGTGGAAAAAAATCGCTACGGCGAAAAAGATCGAAATTCAGTAACCTGTCGCAGGGAAAAACCGGAACCCCGCCGCGGGATAGGGTGAATCGTCTTTCACATGATCGCCGGTGTAGGTCACCAGCTTTGGCAGTGCCTTCGCCGCATCGGCGGGATCCAGTCCGCGATTCAGCATCAGATCGAGATAGGTAAATTCGAGCAGCGCGCTCGCACCCCAATCCACGCTCGTGGTGTAACCGGAAACCGGGAACGGCTGTTTGTTCAACGCGCGTTGGCCGTCGAGTCCGACGAGACACGATGAAAAATGCAGCAGCTTGAGATTGCCTGCATCGCGCACAGCGTCGAGCACGCGCGTGGTATTGATGACCTGGCCATGCACACTCAAGCCATCGGCGACGCCATGGCTGGCGATCATCAAAATCGTAGGCTCGGCGATGTAGAGTAACTCGCGGCACCAGTGATCAAGGCTCTCCGCATCGTGAAAAAAACGCTGGCGCACACGCACCTGCGGCAGCCGCGCGAATACTTCGCGCAGCATATGGCCAAAGGCGTATTCGTTTTCGGCGATGCTGCGTTGCCAATGCGCTTCCAGCACCAGCAGCCACGTCACGCCGCGCTCCGATTGCACGCGATGGCCGCGCCACGGTTTCCACTCGGTGGTATTCTGCGGCCGCCATTCGCCTGCAAATGAAAAATAGTCGTCGCTTAGCTCGAAATGTCCTTCACCCGAACTGCGCGGTTCCTGGTAGCGGAATTCCAGTTTGCCGCCGCTATCAACCGCGCGTCCGTCGATCACTGATGACCCCGCACCTTCGTACGAGCCGTGAACGCGATCTGCTTCCTGCAGCAATCGCATGCGACCAAAATCGGTTTCCCAAATGCCGTCCCAGCCGCGCTCGCCTTCCCAGCGCCGCACGCGCTGATCACCTTCAACGGCATAACTGCCGGTGAATTTTCCGGCACGCAACAAGCGAAATGTGCCTTCCCCCTGTTCGTTTGGCTCCTGGTAACGAAAGCGCAGATGGCTGCCATCGACCGTGCCGTCAATGCGGCCTTCCGTATTGCCATAGTGGTAAGTGCCCGCGATTTTAGTCCCGCGTTGTTCGAACGACAGCCAGCCGAAGGTGGTCAGCCATTGACCGGCGAAGCTGAGAGAAATGGGGGGCGTAGCCATGCGTGATCTCCCGCCTTAATGCAGTTGACTGCTGATAGTATGGATGTCGCCCACAGTGTTCATCACGCGGATGTGGTCGAATGCCGCTGACGCAGCGGCTATCGTGATGCGCGGCGCCTGCTTTGCGCAATCCATGAATTTTTCGCGCAGCTCGTCCCATGTGAGTTCGCGCGCCGGCGCGCCGGGAGGCACATCAACGCGGATGTGGTCGTTGCGGCCGTCTTTCAGCCGTACTTCGACTTCAACGAAACCACGGCTGCCGGAGCTGCGCTTGTCAAACAACGGGTCGTCACCACGGCTGGTTTCCGTTTCGTGCGCGTCGATACGTTCATAAAGCGCTGCGATTTCGGGGCGGCGCACGGCCTCATCGCTGAACGACCACAGCGAAAATTTTCCGTCGAGCACGCTGGCCGCTATCGAGTAAGGCAGGCTGAATTTTCCTTCAAGCCCGGTCACCGGACGCGGATAGGTCAGCACATGCATGCCGCCGGGCGGCATACGGCAAATCACTTTATCGATAGCACCCGCATCGAAACCGAGCCGTTCGCGCAATGTCAGCACGCCGTCGATGGCGCGATGCGTGGCGTAGCAGCATGGGAATTTTTTCACTGCGATGCCCGGGTTGCTGATGACAAATGGTTTGCCCAGCCCCTGCGCAGTGATTTCCGGATCGGACGCCGCCGTGCCATAGGTGGAGAAGAAGCCCGCTTTCGCTTCCATGATGTCCGGCGCTGCGGTAAAGCCCGACATGGCCAGGCGCACCGCGGTCAAGGCGCTCCGCGCCGCCAACCCGCTGTGCAGCGGTTTGGTCATGGTGCCGAAGTTGCGTCGCAGCCCGCTTGACATGGACGCGGCGATGCCGAACGCTTGTTGTATGGCGGGCGCGTCCAAACAATGCAGCTTGGCGAGCGCGGCCACGCCGGAAAACAGCGCCAGTGAGCCGGTGGCATGAAAGCCGCGCTGATAATGCTCGTTGGTCATGCCCAAGCCGATCTTGCCGCCGACTTCGACGCCGATGACATAGGCCTCGATAAAGGCTTTGCCACTGACGGGTTTGCCGTTCATACCGGCCAGCAAAGTGCTTAGAATTACCGCGCTCGGGTGCGCCGGCATCATCGACAGCACATCGTCGTAGTCCAGCGAGTGGCCGTAGGTGCCGTTGATGAGCGCGGCGGTTTCAGGAGACGCCGTGCGCCCGGTGCCCAGAATGGGCGACGCGCCGGATTCGCCCGCCATCGCCAGATAACGCTGCAACGGTTCGGCAACTTCCGAACTCACGCCGGCAAGTATGACGGCGAAGGTGTCGGCAATGACTTTGATCGCTTTTTCGTCGCTACCTGCCGGAAAATCCGCGGTGTGGGTATTGACGATGAACTCGGCGATGGTTGCGGTGGCGCCCATGAATAAAACCTCTTCGTTTACGGGGTGACAAGGTGACCTAAAGTGCAGCCCTGGGGGGATTTTGCACGTAATCGCCCCAAACGCAAGATTGCAGCGGCTTCATGACATTGATACATTCATGCCATGAACACTTTCAACGGTTGGGGACTTATCGGCACCGGCAGAATTGCGGAAGATCGCATGCTGCCCGGCATCAATTCCTACGCAGGCAACAAGCTCATCGGCGTGGTCAGCCGCGATCAGGCGCGCGCGAATGATTTCGCCAAACGCTTTGGCGCCAAACATGCCTATACAAACTACGACGACCTGCTGCGCAATCCCGACGTGACGGTGGTTGCGATACACACGCCGAATGCACAGCACGCCGAGCAGGCTATCGCGGCAGCGCGCGCGGGCAAACATGTGTTTTGCGACAAGCCCATGGCGACGTCGGTAGCCGACGCTGAACGCATCGTGCGCGAGTGCGACAAAGCCGGCGTGAAACTCAGTGTTAATTTTCATAATCGCTACATGCCCTGTTTTATCGAGACCAGGCGCATTGTCGATAGCGGCGAAATCGGCAAGGTAATGATGGTGCAATTGGAGGCCAGCGCCGGACCTGCTGCGGCGAGTGTGGCCGCGAGTTGGCGCGGCGATGCCGCTTTGGCGGGGCTGGGCACGTCGATGAACGTGGGCGTTCATGTGTATGATATTTTGCGCTACATCCTGTCGGCGGAAATTACCGAGGTGTCGGCGATGTTCGACGCGCCGGCCGGTGTGATGGAGCGCACCTCGCTCGCGACTTTTAAATTTTCCAATGGCGCGATGGCACAGGTCAACGTCAATCAGACGACGCCGAACGCGTACAATGATTTTGTGATCTACGGCAGCAAGGGCCGCATCACCGGCAAGGCGCTTACGCGCAGCCGTGCAGGCGGCGAGTTGCAGGTCATCACGAATGACGGCGCATCGCGCAACACCGCGTATCCGGCGATCAATGCGCACGCCGCGTGCGTGGTAGGCTTCAGTCAGGTCTTACTGGAAGGGGGCGCGCCGAATCCCTCCGGTATCGATGGATTGCGCAGCGTGCAGTTGACCGATGCCATGGGCAAGTCGGCGTGGGAGGGCGTGCATGTAAGGCTCGCCGGGTAGCGAACGATCGATCGCTATTCCACCTTCGCGCCCGAAATCGTAACTGCTTTCTGCCATTTCGCAGTTTCAGCGTTGACGAATTTCACGAATTCCGCCGACGTGACCGGCGCGACGGCAACGCCGTTGTCGAAGAAGCGTTGCTTGAGTTCGGGTACGGCGAGGGCTTTCATCATCGCCGCGTGTATGTTCGCTACGATCGGCTGTGGCGTGCCTTTGGGTACGGCGTAACCTTGCCACACGGTGACTTCAAAATCTTTTACTCCGGATTCCATAATGGTGGGCACGCCGGGCAATTGCTCGGTGCGTTTTGCCGAGCTGACTGCAAGCGCGCGCAGGCGTCCGGCCTTGACGTTGGGCAAGGCCGACGGAAGATTGAAGAACATCGCCTGCAGTTGTCCGCCGATAACATCGATGACGCCTTGCGCTGCGTTTTTGTATGGAACATGCACGATGTCGATGTCGGTCACCGATTTAAAAAGCTCCATGGTGAGATGCGGTGAGGCGCCGATGCCGGATGACGCATACTTGAATTTTCCGGGGTTGGCCTTGGCGAGATTGATGAACTCCGGAACGCTCGTCACGCTTAACGACGTTGTCACGCTGAGAATGTTCGGCATCGTGCCGTAGAGCGAAATCAGCGTGAAATCGCGGCGGTGGTCGTACGGCAGTTTCTGGTAGAGCGCAGCGGTAATCGCCTGATTGATGCCGTAGGTAAATATCGTGTAGCCGTCGGCAGCCGATCTCGCCGCGAGCTCGGTGCCGATGATGCCGGCGGCGCCCGCGCGATTGTCAACCACCAGCGTTTGTCCCCACGCTTCGCTGAAGCGCTGCGCGAAAATGCGCCCGACGATATCGGTGGAAGCGCCCGCACCGAACGGCAGAATGAGCCGGCCTGGTTTTGACGGATAAAGGTCGGCGGCGTAAGCCGTACCAGCGAACAGCAGCAAAGCCGCGGCAAAGAGATTGCACGGAATGGATCGATCTTTACGCATGTGCCACCTCCATAAAAATCATGAACGCAGGCAGGTTACCTGAAATCGTCGGTGGCCTTACAACTTTCCCCAAATCGAACGCGTCAGCGTTTGACCGCCTTCGGCATCGCTTCCTGCCCCTGCGTGCGCTTCACGTCTTTCCAGAACGGCCGCGCTACGTTTACCAGGTCACCAAGTTGTGCGTAACCCGAGCCTGACAAACGGCATACCGGATCCAGCAGTCGCGGATCGACGCGTCCGTCTTTCCACACCGACGGTGTGACATGCGTATGCACAATGCGGCCGAGCACGATGTTGGTGTTGTGATCGGTGATAATTTGTTTGACTTCACATTCGATGTGCGCTTTGGCTTCAAGTACGCGAAACGGTTTTACTTTTGCCGAAGGCGCGGCGGTCAACCCGGCCCAGCCGAATTCGCTTTCATCGTGCGGAAAATCCGTGGAGGTGAAATTCATTTTCTCGAGCACGTGCATGGTGACGATATTGGCAACGAACTGCGGCACCTCGCGCAGGTTGCGCAGGCTGTCTTTCACGCCGGTGGAAGCAAACGCTACGTAGGGTGGATCATTGCCCATCATGTTGAAATACGAATAGGGCGCGACGTTGCTGACGCCTTTAGCGGAAATGGTGGAAATCCAGCCGATCGGGCGCGGGATCACCAGTGCGGTCATCAGGTGATAAAACTCCTGTGCTTTCCAGTCGTCGGGGCCGAGTTCGAGATCGCGGTCCAGGGTTTGCGGCGGAGCGCTGTGTGAGGCGGTCATGCGATTTCCTTGGTAGATGCAGGATGAAAATGGAATGGCGGATTCTAGCGCGAGTGCGCGCGATGGCGGCTACGTGTTTACAGCTTGACCTTTATGCGTTCAAACAGCCTGGTCCACTTGTCGATATCGCGATTGAACAGCTCGCGTAATTTTTCGGGCGTGCCGGGGGCGGGTTCGGAACCGTCGTTGGCGAATTTTTCCAGCATGTCGGGCGCGTTCAGAATTTGCACTACCTCGCGGTTGAGCGCTTGCACTACGGCAAGTGGCGTGCCTGCGGGCGCGAGCCAGCCGTACCAGCCGTTGAGCTCAAAACCCGGCAAACCCGATTCTGCAATGGATGGGACGCCGGGCAGCAAGCGCGTGCGCGCGAGTCCGCTATGGCCGAGCACGCGCAAGCGGCCGGTTTTGGTTTGCGGCGTGATCGAGATGCCGCCGGCAAACAGCATTTGCACCTGCCCGCCGAGCAGATCGGTTAACGCTGGGCCAGTGCCCTTGTAGGGAATGTGCGCGATGTTCACGCTTGCCAGCGAATTGAATAACTCACCCCCGAGATGCGACATCGAACCATTTCCAGCCGAGCCGTAATTCAGTGCGCCGGGTTTGGCTTTGGCCAGTGCTACCATTTCCGCGACCGATTGCACGGGTAGCGAAGCGGGGATTGCCAGCAAATAAGGTTGTGTGGTCAGTTGCACGATGGGCGCGAAAGCAACGCGCTGGTCGTACGCGGTCTTGTTCACCAGCGCCGCATTCAGCACTGCGCTGGCTGATACCGCCAGCAGCGTGTAGCCGTCCGGCGTTGCTTTCGATGCAATGTCCATGCCGATAATGCCGCCCACCGCGGAGCCGCGATTCTCGATTACCACCGGTGTGATCCATCGTTCGGCAAGGCGCTGGCCGACGATACGCGACACAATATCCGTGCCGCCGCCAGGCGACGCCGGCACAATCACGCGTATGGGCTTGTTCGGATAATTGCCCGGTAGTCCAGCGGGTTTTTGCTGCGCAGAAACGGGCGCGGCCGCCCAAATGAGAGCGGCCGCGAACAGCGTGCGATTCAACTTCAGCACAGCTTAGTGCATGTAGCTCGGATCAATCTGCGCCATCCAGCGCCGCACCGCCGCCCACAACATCGCCGGGCCATCGGAGGTATTGATGTCTTTCTTTTGCACGATTTGCGTGGTTTGCGTCGAGGTCTTTCTTACCACGTCCATCGGCGGGAAAATCAGTTCCGCGCCGCCAGCTTGCGCCATGACTTGCGTCTCGCACGACATTTCCAGCCGGCGCATCAGGTGAAAGGCATGCCCCATCGTCGGGCCGCAGGTCAGCAGGCCGTGATTGCGCAGAATCGCCACGTTCTTGTCGCCCAGCGCCGCGGCGATTTGATCGCTTTCCTCAGCGTCGTTGGTAACGCCTTGCACGTCGTAGTACGCAATTTTGTCATGCAGATGCATCGCGCCGAGGTTGATCGGCAGCAGCCCCTGCTTTTGGCAGGCGACGGCGACACCGGCCTTCGAGTGCGTATGAATCACGCAGTGCGCGTCTTCGCGCGCCATGTGGATCGAGCGATGCACCACAAAGCCGGCCATCAGCACCGGCCACTCCGACGGCGTCAGCTTGTTGCCGTCAATATCCACTTTGAGCAGGTTCGATGCGGTGATCTCGTGATACATCAGGCCGAACGGGTTGATCAGGAAGTGCGATTTTGTGCCGGGCACGCGCGACGAAATGTGGTTGTAAATAATGCTGTGATGCCAGCCCATCTGTGCCACGGCGCGATAGGCGCAGGCGAGGTCAACGCGGGCTTCCCATTCTTCGGGCGAGCATTCAATTTTGGGTGCGGAGGTCAGTGGTGCATTCATGCGGGTCTCCCTGTGAGTTGGAGGAACAGATGGCGGTTGCCAGGCCGGTTAAGATCAGGAAATACCGGTGCGGTTGCGTTTTATTTTACTCTCAAGTCCACGGCGCGCGTTATGGCGTACGCAGAAAAAATCCCTATTCGCGACCAGATGTTGGAACTTGCGATCTGTGCATGACGGCACCCTTGCGGAAAAAACTGGCGTGTCGGCTGCTGCGCGGTTATCGTTTGTGATCCACATCAAGCGTCGAAGTGGATGTTTAAGACGGCAAGTATGAGGATTGGATCTGCATGGGATACCTGATGACATGAAAATCACCGACGTCAAAGCCTTCGCGCTTTCATTTAAACTGGACAACGCACCGCGCCGCGGCGTGGGGCAGCCGATCAAAAAAGACACGGTCATCGTGCGCGTCAAAACCGAAGATGGCATCACCGGTTATGGCGAAGCGCATCATGCGCTGGCGCCCACACTGGTGGCGGATCTGGTGAACCAGAATCTCGCGCCCATGGTTGTCGGTTGCAACGCGATGGAAGTCGAAGAAATCTGGAATCGCATCTATCTCAAGCAAGGGCAGACGCATGGGCCGGGCAACGCGCTGTACAAGGCGCTGTCGGGCGTGGATGTCGCGCTGTGGGACGTGCGCGGCAAGGCGCTGAAGCAGCCGGTGTATCGCTTGCTTGGCGGCGCGCGCAAAAAAACACGTGCTTATGCCGGTGGCGTGTGCATGGGTTTTAAACCGCCCCCCGCGTTGCTGGAGGAAGCGCAGGGCTTTGTTGCCAAGGGCTATACCGCGCTGAAGCTGCGCATGGGCGACAGCGTAAAAAACGATCTTGAAAGAGTGCGCGCCGTGCGGAATGGATTGGGCGCCGGAATTGATATCGCGGTAGACATCAACACGCGTTATTCATTTCTTGATTTGCAGCGCGCATTGCCGGGTTTTGAGGAATGCAACGTATTCTGGATCGAAGAGCCGTTCGCGCCGGACGCCATTGCCGACTACGCGCACTTCAACGCACGCACGCGTGTGCCGCTGGCCGGCGGCGAAAATCATTTTCTGCGTTATCAGGCGCGGCAACTGCTGGAAGAAAAAGCGGTCGATGTTATTCAGCCCGATCCGTGCAAAGCGGGCGGCATCACCGAGTGCAAAAAAATCGCCGATCTTGCCGCGGCGTTCAGGCGCGCGTTTGCGCCGCACGTGGGCATGAGCGCCATCGATTCCGCCGCGTGCGTGCATCTGCTGTGCGCCACATCGAATGCGTTGATTTATGAAAGCGACTGTTCCGCGTTCAATCCGTTTCGCGATGAACTGTGCAGCGGACATCCGCAGGTGATCGACGGCTACATCGAACCTTCGGAGGCACCGGGATTGGGGTTTGAGGTCGACGAATCGCTGTTTGCGAAACTGCCGGGAATTCCCGGGCCTTGTTATGTGTGAAAGGACAGTCATGCGTGTGTTCATCAACCTCCTGATGACTTTGCTCAGCAGCGCAAGTGCTTTTGCCGCCGACTGGAAACCCGAAAAAGCCGTGGAGATCGTCGTTAACACCCCACCGGGCAACGGCCCCGACCGCACGGCGCGCGTGATGCAAAGCATTTTGCAGGACAAAAAACATATCGACGTGCCGGTGACCGTGAGCAATAAACTTGGCGGTGGCGGCGTGGTGGCGTACAGCTATCTCAACACGCGGCCCGGCGACGGGCATACGCTGATGATTGCGTCCAAGGCGTTGCTTACCAATCACATTGCGGGACGCGGGCCGAGCTATACCGAGTTCACGCCGATCGCGCATCTGTTCGCCGAGTATCTGGTGGTTACGGTCAAACCCGATTCGGCGATCAAGGGTGGCCGGGATCTCATCGAGCAGGTGAAAAAAAATCCTGCCGGCTACAGCTTCGGCATTGCAACGAGTCTTGGCAATCCGAATCATCAGGCGGTCGCCGTGGCATTGAAAGCCGGCGGACTCGATATCAAATCGCTGAAGAACGTGGTGTTCAATGCCGGCTCGGCGTCGCTCGCGGCCTTGATGGGCGGTCATGTTGATGTAGTGCCGGTGACGTCGGCGCTGGGTGCGCAACTGATTGCATCCGGACAGGTGCGTGCACTCGCGGTGTCCGCGCCGCAGCGGTTGTACGGTGCGCTGGCCGATGTGCCGACCTGGCGCGAGCAGGGCTACGACGCGGTGGTGTCGCAATGGCGCGCCGTCGTGGGGCCGAAAGGCATGAGCGACACGCAGGTCGCGTATTGGGAGCGCACGTTAAAGCGCATGACGGAAGCCGACGAATGGAAGCAGGACATCGAGAAAAATTTCTGGAGCGCAGAATTCATGAGTGCGCGGCAACTACGCCAGTTCATGGACACCGACAGCGCTGCGCTCAAGCGTTTTCTGGGTGAATTAGGTCTTACAAAATAATGTTTAAAAACAAATACTTATATTAAATCCTCGCAAGGACGCTGGAATGGCTCAAACCAATGTATCCAAAGAATTCCGCGGCAGTACCTTTCGTCAACAAGTTGATCTCAACGCCTGGACGAAGAAGCGCCAGGAAGCCGCGCTTGAACCCGAGTTGCCGATCATCGATCCGCATCATCACGTGTGGGAAAAAGAGCTGGGCCGTTACCTGATTCACGAGTTGGCTGAAGACGTGAACAACAGCGGCCACAACATTATCGCCACCGTGTTTATCGAAGCGGGATCGATGTATCGCGCGGGCGGGCCCGAGGCGATGAAGCCGGTAGGCGAAGTGGAGTTCGTCAACGGCATCGCGGCAATGAGCGCCAGCGGCAAATACGGCAAGACACGTTTGTGCGATGGCATCATCGGCCATGCCGATCTGACACTCGGCGATGGTGCGCGACCAGTGCTGGAAGCGCTGATTGCCGCGGGCAACGGGCGCTTTCGCGGCATACGTCACGGCGTCACCTGGGACACCGGCAATGCCGCGAGATTCGGCCGCCGTCAACCGCCGCAGCATCAGGTGCTTGATCCGGTATTTCGCAAAGGCTTCGCGCACCTGAAGCCGTTGGGTCTGTCATTTGAATCGTGGCAGTTTCATCCGCAGTTGCCTGACGCGGTGGATTTGTTGCGCGCGTTTCCCGAAACCAATGTGATCCTCAATCACTGCGGCGGGCTGCTCGGTATTGCGCCGCATGAAAATCGCGATGAAGTATTTAAAGTCTGGCGCGATCACATGCGTGAGCTGGTGCAGTTTCCCAATCTCACGGTGAAAGTCGGCGGCCTGGGCATGACCTACTGCGGCTGGGATTTTCATTTGCGCGACATTCCGCCTTCGTCGGAGGAACTCGCTACCGCATGGCGCCCCTATGTCGAGACCTGTATTGAGTTGTTCGGGCCAAACCGCTGCATGATGGAAAGCAATTTTCCGGTGGACAAGGAGTCGACAGGCTACGGCGTGTTGTGGAACGCGTTAAAGCGCATCACGCAGAACCACTCGGCAACGGAGAAATTGGCCATGTACCGCGATACGGCGGCGCGGGTGTACCGGCTCGCCGTTTAGGCGGGCAGCGGCAGCGCTACGCCGCGACTTTCTCGCGCTTTATCTTGGTAACCGGCGCAAGACGCGCAAGCATCGCGGCGGCATTGCGGTGCAGAATTTTCTCGCGCGCTTCTTCACCGATCTGTGCCTGCGCGATGGCCTTGCTCGTCCAGTCGCAGCCGAATTCGCTGCCATCGGTGCCGCAGATGATGCGATCCGCGCCATACAGGCGCACGCCGGCCTCGATGGCGCCCGGGCCGAACGAATTGCAATCCACATAGACTTTCGCGCGGCGGAAACGCGCCGAGGGCAATTCCTCTTTCGGTGTGTCGAGCAGGCAGCGGTGATCCATGCGCTCGACCTCGTACGGAATATTGCCGCCGAGGTTGTGCACGTGAATCATCGCATCGGGGTACGGTGCAAGGTAGTCGGTAAGGCACAACGTGACCATCACCGATGACAGACTCGCCTGCATGTCGAGCGTGCCGTTGCGGCGCCGCGCGTTGTCGGTGTCGCCCTTTACCTTGGGAAAGGTATCGCCGGGCCGCGGGCCGTGATGGATAAATATAATGGCATGCTTGCGGTTCGCGACTTCCAGCAGCGGACGCATTGCATCGGCATCCGTTTGGGTGAGGAAGGCGTTCCCCGGCAATTGCGTGCCGACCATGCCCGGCAGCGCCAGCGCCCGTTCAAATTCCGCAGCAGCGGCGGCCATGTCGGTTAGCGGCAGCGCGGCATAGGCCGCAAAACGGCCTTCGTGTTCGACGCAAAGATGGGAGAGGCGGTCATTCACCAGCCGGCATAGCGGCACCGATACCTCGACCGGCTGCGATTCAATCCAGCACGCCGAGCCGAGCAGAGACAGCACGCTGGTGCTGACGCCCTGACGATTCATCCGCGCGAGATGAAAATCCACCGCATCGAACGCCTGGGACAGCGGTTCTTCGCCGAGCCGGGTTTTCAATACTTCTGCGCCGTCGGCATTGCGCATAATGCGCGGTTCCTTGAGGCGTGCGCGCAGCGCATCGGCCAGCTCGGCGGGTCTCCAGTGGGCATGCATGTCGATCATGGTGGTCTCCTTGGCAATAGGGCGGACAGACTTTGAGCGGGAAAATGAATGTACCAACGGACAATCTATGCCACCTGTCAGGACGAGGCAAGCCGGTTTTTATCTTGGCTAGTGCCGGGAAGGCACGCTGTAAATTAATGCAAATTTTCCGTGCGACGACTGCATGACCAATGAATTCATAAGGCGTCACGGGCGCCGGCGTGGCTGATGCAAAGGCAGCGTTCTCACTATGGATGCGGTGCCGCGGGTCCCTTGATCCTGCGCCAGCTTGAACACCGCCACCGCCTGCACCAGATCCTGGGCCTGTGTCTTGAGACTGGCTGTCGCTGCAGCCATCTCTTCAACCAAACCCGAATTCCGTTGGGTTGTCTGTTCCATCTGGATGACAGTCTCACCCACTTGCGCCACGCTCTGGCTTTGCTCGTTACTGGCCTTGCTGATTTCGCCCACAAGATCCGTCACGCGTTTGATGGCGTCGACGATTTCAGTCATGGTGGATCCGGCTGCGTTGACGAGGGCGGTTCCTTCTTCTACCCGTTGCACACTGGCGCCGACCAAACCCTTTATTTCTTTGGCGGCATCAGCGCTGCGGCCGGCCAGGGAGCGCACTTCACTGGCAACGACGGCAAAGCCGCGTCCCTGCTCTCCGGCACGGGCGGCCTCTACCGCTGCGTTCAAGGCCAGAATGTTGGTCTGGAACGCAATGCCGTCGATGATGCTGATAATGTCGGAGATTTTTCTGGAAGACACGTTGATGCTCTTTATGGATTCAACCACCTCGCCCATGGCTTTTCCGCCTTTGGCGGCGACAGTACTGGCGCTTAGAGCCAGTTGATTGGCCTGACGGGCATGCTCGGCGTTTTGTCTGACGGTGGCACTGAGTTCTTCCATCGTTGCCGCGGTTTCTTCCAGCGCGCTGGCCTGTTGTTCGGTGCGGACCGACAGGTCGTCGTTGCCTTCAGTGATTTGAACGCTGGTGGACGACACGTTATCGGCGTTATTGCGCGCTTTCATTACCACCGCCGAAAGCTTGACGCCGATGCTGTTGATAGCCTGCATGAGTTGGCCTAACTCGTCACGCCGGTCCACGCGAACCTGCGCCGTGAGGTTGCCTGCCGCCAGTTTTTCCGCTGCGGCCTTCGCCTCGATGAGCTGCACGCCGATGATGTGCTTGGTCACGGTGAAAACCAGACCACTGATCAACATTGCGCCGAGTAGCGCTAATCCGGCTATCGCGCCCTGCTGGGTAAAATTGAATAACGAGGCGCCGCTCGCGCCGGTGCGAGTATTGCTCAACACGATGTCGAGCAATGCGGCGTATCCCAGCAACACGGCGGTCGCGAATACCAGTGTCAACAGGCCCAGTCGGCCCCAGACGGAAAGGGTGAATATGCCGCTGACGTCCAGGCCGACAAACAAAACCCCGATCACGTGGCCGGCGCTATCGCGAATCGGCTCGTACTTGGTCATGTATTGCTTGCCAAACAGCGTTGCATAGCCGGTGTAAGACTGTCCGGCGCGCAACAATTGATAGCCGGGGTGAGAGCGGTCCAGCACGGTTCCGACGACCCTTTCGCCGTTCTGGTTTTTGACCGAGGTGGCGATTCGAACAAAGTCGTCACCACTGGCGACAAACAGCGTGGCCGTCGCGCCTGTGTTGGCACTGAAGCGGTCAATGTCACGATAGTTCAGATTGAGCAGGGTATTGCCGCTCAGCAATCTGGGCGTAAACGTGCCGGCGTTGTCCACCACATTGCGTTCGTCTCGGGTAAAAGAATCAGGAAAATGCCCGGCGAGCATTTTCATGTAACGACCCACCTGGACTTTGAGCGGTAGCAGTTTGTTCATCAGGGCGCCGGTACCTCTGGATGGGGTGTCGTAAACGCTGCTTGTTGCTAACGCGCAATCTATTCCCTGGCCGGGGAACCGTCAACCACTGGTCGAACGGGTTGACGCACGCGAATTTGCGCAAAACTGCACGACAAGTGCAGCACGCGCTATGCTTCGCGCATTCGCCATGAACAGACGTAAAGGATTTCGCATGCCGCAACTCGTATTTATTCACGGCCCGGGCGCGGGCGCCTGTGCTGATGCGTATGTGCATCAACTCAAGCATTTTCCGGGGAGTGTTGCGCCGACCTTACCCGGCCATCTTGAGGGCACGCACTGTGCGGATGTCGCGCGCTATACCGAATGGGTGCGTGGCTGGTTATGGGGACAAGGTCTGAAAAAAGACCTAGTGCTCGTCGGTTATACGCTGGGCGCCTCTATTGCACTGCAATATGGCCTGGACTATCCGGATGAAGTGAAGGGCATGGTGATTATGACCGTCGCCGCGCGGCCCAAGGTGCGCGCGCCGGATACCTACGAGATGCGGCTGCGCGCGGCGCAGAACCCGCAGGACTATGAGGCGTGGCTGGCGTTTCAGCGGCACGCCATGAAGTTCGTTGAACCTGGTTTGCGCGAGCAGTTGATGGAGCGCCATAAACAGGTAGGTCCCATGTCGCAGTATTATGACCTGAAGACCATCGATGCTTTTGACGTGCGCGACCGCATGGCTACGCTCAAGCCGAAGCTATTGCTGTTGCGCGGCCTGGATGACCACGGTAATCCGCCCGAGTACGAAAAAGAAATACACGACGCCGTGCCGGGCTCGCAGTACATCAAGTTGCCCGGCGTGGGGCATTTTCCGCTGACAGAGTTTCCGGAAAAGACGAATCCTTTGATTGAGGCGTTTATCGCAGGCATGTGACGGCAGATTGCAATACAACATCGTGGCGTGACCGAATGGGAGCAGCTATGGACATGAAGCGTGTATTTCGGTGGCTGGTGTGCGCAGGCCCGGCTTTTTTTTGTGCTGGTATCGCCTTCACAGCATCTGCCCAGCAAGACTACCCCAGCAAACCCATCCGCATGATCGTCGGTGTAGCGCCCGGCGGCGCCACGGATATTCTCGCCCGTGCCGTCGGTGCGCGGCTTTCCGAATCGTTCAAGCAGCAGGTGGTTGTTGAAAACCGGCCCGGCGCGAATCACATTATTGGCGGTGAGTTAACGGCAAAATCGCCGCGCGACGGCTACACCATCCAGATGATTCCCGAAGGTTTTGTCATCAACGCCTCGGTGTATGCCAAACTGCCGTTCGATCCGCTGAAAGATTTTTCGCCGATAGCGATTGTGGCGAATGTGCCCAATGTCCTGGTGGTTCACCCGTCGCTACCTGCGCGCACGGTGAAACAGTTCGCCGCCCTCGCTCGCGCGCGGCCGGGACAACTAAGTTACGGTTCGTCCAGCGTGGGCTCGCCCAGCCACATGTCGGGCGAACTGTTCAAAGCGCTTGCCAAAGTCGATTACGTGCATGTGCCTTACAAAGGGCAATCGCTGGCGCTGGTGGATCTGATGGGCGGCCACATACAATTCTTGTTTCCGTCGATTCCGTCAGCGGTGGCGCATATTCGCTCCAGCAGACTGGTGCCGTTGGGCGTTACCACCGCGCAGCGCGCAGGCGCCTTGCCGGATGTGCCCACCATCCACGAAGCCGGCATCCAGGGCTATGAGGTCAGCGGCTGGTATGGCGTGATCGGCCCCGCTGGGTTGCCGCAACCGGTGGTGGCGCGCCTCAACAAAGAGATCAACACGTATCTGCAGGGCGCCGAAACACGCAAACAACTGTCGAGCGAGGGCGCCGAGCCGCGTACCGGCACGCCGGAGGAATTCGGCACGGCGATGGCCAGTGATTTGCAGAAATGGGCGAAGGTCGTGGCATCCGCTGGCATCAAAATCAAGTGATGGTTCGTCAGTCGGTGGCATGCCAGCGATTTTGCAATCACATCGAGAACGCATTACATCAACACTGTCATTCCCGCCTGCGCGGGGACGACAGTGAGGTGCGTTACTTGGTGATTGAAAAATAGCCGCCATTGACATCATTAATATAAATATTTGTTTTTTTAAACGATTTTTTGTAAATAAAAATCATGCCGCGACTTAACGGAAAAGTAGCCTTCTTAACCGGCGGTGGCGCGGGCATCGCCAAATGTAGCGCGCTCGAGTTTGTGAAAGAAGGCGCCAAAATCGCGATCGTCGATATCAACGCCGAGTTTGGAAAACGCGCCGAGCAGGAAATCAAAGATGCCGGCGGCGACGTCATTTTTATCCAGGCCGACGTCACGCAGGATGCCGCGGTCAAGCAGGCTCTCGACACCACCGTGGCGACGTTCGGCAAACTGGATGTGCTGGTGAAAAGAGATTTACCGAATATGGACAGAATTTTTCTGCGTTTCTAGAGATCGCGAAACGCGTTGGCAAGATGATGGATGCAGACATCTTGATGGCGCTTGAGCGACTACTTGGTAAGCCAACAACGGTGCTAGACCTCACGCATCATCAGCAAACTGCATTGGCCTCAATAGGGATCAACACAGTCGGCGAAGTACTTGCCTCTACTGAGTCAACATTTCAAAAGGCCATGTACATAGACCCTGTTCGTTCGCGGAAAATGATGAATGTCGTTACGGCTGCCGTGTTTGAGCGCTTATCCGGTTGAGTCAGCAACAAGCCGTGCATTCCTTATGGCAAAATCCAGTCTACGGAAGAACTCAAAACGCGTAGGGCGCGACCGGCTTCCTTCCCGCTCAAGAGGTCACCATGGCAGATAATAATCCCGACAGGCAACTACTCATCCGTTCCCGTGTGGCCGACGGTTATCAGTTTTCTGCGAGCAGCCTCAAAGGCCTTCAGCATGTGCTGACCGACTGGTTTCCGCGCGCAGTCTATGTCGACTTGACCGATGACACGGTAAGCATAGACGTCGTGGTACGAAAAGAATTTACCGCCGGCAAGGGCGTATTCAGCGCTTCATTCATCAGAGCCGATGGCACGTTGATCAAGAGCAAGGATTATGCAGAGGACAGGATGCTCGGCAAGGTTTGCGAGCAATACGATCCGAGAAAATCCCGCTACGATGGGCTGAAAGACGGATTCGATCATCGCCTTGCGTTCTACGCGACACGTTCTATTACTCCCGTGAATCGCCCCAAATAGTTTGCGCTCCCGCCGGGCGGCGGTTTTTTTGAATAACTTCATAGCGGACTTCTCATGACTAGCAGCAAGCCCAATAAAACCGTATTCTGGTTCAACGACGGCAAGAGCCCGAACGTCGCCGATTCGCTCGACAAGAATAAAGAAATCACCCTGCATCGTCTCGATTTCAAGGGGCCTCAGTCAGACAACTGGGGCGCGATGTCGGCATCGCATGCGTATTGCATTACCTCGACGCGGCAGGAGGTGCCCGAAGAATATCAGGCCAAAGCGCCACTGCTGGCGCGTTGCCCTGATCTGCTGGTGGTATCGACCAGCGGCGCCGGTTACGACACAGTGGATGTGCCGGCGTGCACGGCGGCGGGCGTGCTGGTGGTGAACCAGTCGGGCGGCAACGCCGATGCGGTGGCGGAACATGCGGTGGGGATGATGCTGTCGCTCACCAAGAATATTCCGCAGACGGATCATTCGTTGCGCACCGAGCGCGGCGTCAAGCGCGAAACCTTCAAAGGCTGGAATGCCAAGGGCCGCACGGTGGGCATTGTCGGCTTGGGCGAGGTGGGTAGCCGCGTGGCGCGTATCTGCGGCCTGGGGCTGCAAATGCGCGTGGTGGCGTGCGACCCGTATCTCACGGCGGAACAATGTCAGGCGCGCGGCGCAACCAAGGTGGATTTCGCCACACTCTTGAAAGAGTCGCGTTTCATTACCATGCACTGCCCCTACGACAAAGACACGCGCAACCTGATCGACAGCCGCGCGCTGGCTGCGATGCAGCCCGGCGCCATTGTGATCAACACCGCGCGCGGCGGCATTGTGAATGAGGAAGACCTCGCGGCCGCGCTCAAGTCCGGGCATATCGGCGGCGCGGGCATCGATACCTGGAACGACGAGCCGCCCGCGCTTGATCATCCGTTGTTGTCATTTAAAAACCTGATTGCCACGTACCACACGGCCGGTGTCACGCATGATTCCCGCAACAACATGGCCAACTGGAATGCGGATCAGGTCGCACAAATACTGCGGGGAGAGCGTCCGCCGCGTTTGATTAATCCGGATGCGTGGGATGGTTTCTCAAAACGTTTCGAGCGTATATTCGGTTCTCGTTCAAAATCATAAAAAGCATACCGGAAGCGTAATTCACCGTATCCACGTTAAGGGAGAGGCACCATGAAACAACGAACCACGTTTACCGGCGTACTTATTGCCGTAATTCTGATGCTGTTCGCGTCATTGGCGTCCGCGCAAACCGTGCTCGAGCAGGCAGCGGAACATCGTTTTCAGCTGGATTTTCGCGTAAACGACGCGGCGCTGGCAAAAATGTTGCCGCCGGGCTGGGAAACGGTGATCGCCACGCAAGGCCCGGCCAAGGACTGCAATCTGCGCATGATTTTTATTGATCGCATGGCGATCATGACGGAAGGCGGCAAGACGGCGGCGCGGCACACGGCGCGGCTGGTTTACCTGGCGATTCCGGTGAGGGAGACGGGTACCAAAAACGCCGGGCAGATGATCATTCACGGCTTGACCGAATTGGCAGCAGACGCGCCGGGCGACTTTGGCACGTATCAGCACGCGACAACGGCAAAAATGTCGCGCACGCATTTTTCCTCCGGCGGCGTATTGTCGGGTTCAGAGAATTGGGAATTTGCCGCGGCAGGCGGCGAGCACATGTCGTTGCAGGTGGAGTATGTGCGCGGCCCCGCACGCAAGGGTGCCAACGATGTGAAATTCTTCTATCCGAACGATCCGTCGAAATACCAGACGTTCAAGACCGATCAGGCCATCGATATCATGCGCAATCCGACCACCAATCCGCCGGATACCATCAAGAAATTTTCTTACAAGGCGGGCGGTGGCAAGATCGCTGCGCTGTTTGACGGCACGGAAAAAGTAGTTAGCTGGGACTCGTTTCCCTGGTATATCCGCACGGTGAGCGCGCCTTAGGCTCCATCCACGCAACACCCAAGGAGAATCATCATGGCCAAGCTGCGTCATATTGCAATGCAGGTGCCGGACCCGGCGAAAGCGGCGGCGTTTTATATGCGCGTGTTCGGGATGCAGAAAGTCGGCGAGACCGATTGGGAGAATGCACGCGGCGTTTATCTCAGCGACGGCGTGATCAATCTGGCGCTGCTCAATTACAAGACAGTGGAAGCGGCAGGCGAGGAGCGCGGGGTCGATTACGTCGGCATCCATCACATTGGATTTTGGGTCGATGATGTTGCGGAGACACGCAAATCGATGGAAGCGGAGGGCGGCCGCTACTGGATGGGCGAGGCTGCGGAGGGAGACGGTTTCTACGAAGTAAAATATCGGGACCCCAACGGCGTCGTCGTCGATATTACTGAAAACGGTTGGGGTGGCGCGGTCAGGAACGTGGTTGCCGCCGACGAGAAAATTGGGGTGTAGCGAAGCCCCTACTGGCTGCTGCTGACTATTCAAAAGGAATGTTGATGTTCAAACGATTCACCCCATTGGGTTTCGGCCTGCTGTTGTCTGCGCTTTTGGCGCCGGCGCTTGCGCAGCAATACCCCACGCGTGCCGTTCGCATCATCGCGCCATTTGCGGTGGGCGGGCCTACCGATATCATGGCGCGCATCATGGCGCAAAAGCTTACCGAGATACATGGCCAGCAGTTCGTCGTCGATAACCGCCCTGGCGCCGGCGGCAATATCGGTATCGGGATAGCCGCGAACGCTAACCCCGACGGCCACACGATACTGGTCGTGAGTTCGGCGTACGTGGTGAACCCGGGGCTGTACTCGAAAAGCGTTTAC
>JBEBHE010000274.1:0-6313 GCA_040081205.1 Burkholderiales bacterium
TCGCGATGGCTTGCTTGCGATCACGCTGAATCGCCCGCAAAAGGCTAACGCCTTATCGATAGAGATGACGCGCGGCTTGGCGGCGACCTTGCGCAATGCGCGTGGTGATGAGGCGGTGCGCGGGGTGCTGATTACCGGGGCGGGTGAGCGCGTGTTTTCTGGTGGCGTTGATGTGCGTCAGATATCAGCGATGCCGCCTGGCGAATTTCAGCAAGCGCGTTCCACGGCTTTTTTTGCGGTGCTGATGGAACTGGTGGATTTTGAAAAACCGGTGGTGGCTGCGGTCAACGGTGTCGCCAGCGGTGGCGGTTTCATGATTGCTGCATTGACTGATGTCATTATCGTGTCGGACACGGCGTCGTTCGCATTGCCGGAAATTGATTTAGGCACGCCGGCGCTGGCGGGGCTTGCGATACTGGAGCCACTGGTGGTCGGGGCACTGGCGTATGACCTGGTGCAAAGCGGACGGCATCTCAGTGCCGCGGAGGCTGAACGGCATGGCCTGGTTCGCGCAGCGGTTCCGCGTGCCGACGTGCTGACAGAAGCTGAAAAGGCCGCGCGCCATCTGATGGCGAAGCTTCCGCGCGCTTTCGCGGCCGGCAAAGCGTGGATGCGCAAACCTGTTCGTGCCGCGCTGGAATCAGCCGAGCGCGCAATGGTGACGTATCGCGCTGCGGGAGGTGAATGAGATGCGTTCATTGATAGGGTATTGTCTGCAATACGACTCATGTAAACCCGCAAGGAGGGTAATTTGAAATTCTGCACACTGGCACACTTGTTTTCTGTGGTCACGACCGGAGTGATTGTTTTCGGCATAGGCGCCGCTGCTGCTCAGGATTACCCGGTCAAACCGGTGCGCATCATTACTTCCCCGGCAGGCGGCGGCAACGATTTTCCGGCGCGCCTGATCGCACGCGGTATCACGGGACCACTCGGGCAGCAGGTGATTGTGGACAATCGCCCGACGATACTGATTACAGATCTGGTAGCCAAAGCGCCGCCGGACGGCTATACACTTTTACTGACGGGCAGCGCGCACTGGATCGGTCCGTTGCTCGATAAGGTGAACTATGACCCGATAAAAGATTTTTCCGCGATCACGCTGGTGGACCGCGCGCCCAATGTGCTGGTGGTTCACCCGTCGCTGCCGGCTAAGTCGGTCAAGGATCTCATCGCGATGGCCAAGGCCAAGCCGGGCGAGATCAACGTGGCGGTCGGTGGGCCGGGTAGTTCAAATTTTATGGGCGCGGTATTGTTCAACTACATGGCCGGCGTGAATATCGTGCGCATTCCGTACAAAGGCAGCGGCCCTGCAACCACGGCGGTCATTAGTGGAGAAACCCACACCATGTTCGGCTCAGCCGGCGGCGCGGCACCGCACATCAAATCGGGGCGGCTGCGCGCTATTGCAGTCGGCAGTGCCAAGCCTTCGCCACTGGCGCCCGGCGTTCCCACCATTGCCGCGTCTGGCGTTGCGGGCTACGAATCGGAAACGCTGCATGCGCTGCTGGCGCCTGCCAAAACGCCGGCGCCGATCGTTTCACGGCTGCACCAGGAGGTTTCCCGCTATCTGCAATCAGCGGAGGCCAAAGAAATATTCCTGCGAGCGGGAATCGATCCGGTGCCCACGCCACCTGAAGAATTGGTGGCGATCATGAACGCAGAAATGGCGCGTATGGGCAAGGTGTTGCGTGCAGCGGGCATGGGTGTGCGGTGATTTGCGTGGCGCATCGGGAAAGTTTGGCGACATTTTTATAACGTATGCGGTCTGCATGTATTCAGTATTTTCGGTCCATTAAGCGAGGGATCTTATGCTGTCATTGTTGATGCGTTTACGCATAAACCAGGCGGTTACTTTATTGGTTGTGTCGGCATTGATGACGGCTGCCCCGTCCGGTGCGCAGGAACCTGCAGTCCAGGCAGCCCCGGCACCGCAAGCGCAACCTATTCAGCAGCCGTTAGCGCCACCACCGCCACCCTCGTGGCAGCAGGGCAGGCCCGAATCGATGCAGCGTTCGACGCTCGTGCCGAATCCGCCGGGGCTGACGGCGAAGCCCGCCTCGGAAATGAAGCTCGACAAAATCAGGTTGCCGCCGGGATTCACCATTGAGTTGTGGGCGCAAGGCATGCCCAACGCGCGCTCCATCGCGGTGGGTGCGAAGGGCACTGTGTTCGTCGGCACGCGTTTGATCGACAACGTTTACGCGGTCGTGGAAAAAGACGGCAAGCGCGAGGTCAAAACCATCCTCAAAGGGTTGTATCGCCCGAACGGCATTGTGTTTCATAACGGCGCGCTGTATGTGGCGGAGCTGTCGCGCATCCTGCGTTACGACAATATTGAAGACAATCTTGACAATCCGCCGAAGCCGGTGATTGTGTTCGATGCGCTGCCGAAAGACGAGCCGCACGGCTGGAAATATTTGGCGGTGGGGCCGGACGGCTGGCTCTATTTCAACATCGGCTCGCCGTGCAATATTTGCGTGCCGCCGGATACGCATGCGCAAATTGTGCGCGTTGATCCTAAGAACGGCATTCTGGAAACCGTGGTTAAAGGGGTGCGCAACAGTGTCGGCATGGCGTTCCATCCCAACACCAAGGAACTGTGGTTCACCCATCATGGACGCGACTGGCTGGGCGAAGATTTGCCCAACGACACGCTGCATCGCGTTGCAAAGAAAGGTGTGCATTTCGGTTATCCGTATTGTCATCAGGGCGACACGCTGGATCCGGAACATGGCAAAGGCCGTTCGTGCGCGGAATTTACACCACCGGCGCTGAAACTCGGGCCACACATCGCGCCGCTGGGTATGCGTTTTTATAACGGCAAGATGTTTCCGGCTGAATTTCGCAATCGCATCATCATCGCCAACCACGGCTCATGGAACAGGGTCACCAAAATCGGATTCAATTTGATGCAGGTGACGCTGGACGCGCAGGGCAAAGCGGTGAAATACGAACCGTTCGCGGAAGGCTGGGCCGACGGCAACAACTATTGGGGCCGTCCGGTGGATGTGCAGGTCATGCCCGACGGTGCGATGCTGGTGTCGGATGATGTAGCGGGTGCGTTATATCGCATCAGTTACAAGCGATAACAGGCGCTGGCTGGGTGTTGCACTTGCATGCGCTTGTGTGATCGCGGCGAGCCGGATATCGAATATCCGGGTAATACGGTTGCGCGGGCTCAAAGACGGCAGCCTGCGCGATTTTGATGGCACAATGGCGAGTGCGGCATCAGCGTTGAGCGACCAGGACATTGAGAATCCGGCGCATGATTTGGCTAGTCTTAAATAGCCTCAAATAGCAGAAGAGGACGGGATGACAAAAATTGTGATGCGAAACGCGGTTGCAGCATCGCTCGCTTGTCTTGCATGCGGTGCGAACGGCCAAACAGCGCAAAAACCTGCCGTGTTGCCCGAAGTGTCGGTCAGCGCCACCAGAGTCGAGCGTGACAACATGGATGTTCCGGCGTCCATTGATACCATCGATCAGCGAACGATTCGTGAAGGCAATCCGCAGGTAAACCTGTCGGAAGCGCTGAACCGCGTGCCGGGTGTTGTAGTACAGAATCGTCAGAATTACACGCAGGATTTGCAGATTTCGTCGCGTGGATTCGGCGCGCGCTCTACTTTCGGTGTGCGAGGATTGCGTCTGATCGCCGACGGCATACCTGCCACCATGCCTGACGGGCAGGGGCAGGCATCAACCTTCAACTTGTCATCGGCGAAAAGTATCGAAGTGCTGCGCGGCCCGTTTGCCAGCCTTTATGGCAATGCGGCTGGTGGCGTGATTCAGATATTCACGGCCGACGGACCAAAGGACCCCACGTTTTCATTAAGCGGACTTTACGGCAGCTTTCATACCTACAAACTTGACGCACAGTATGGCGGACAGCATGGGCCGTTGAATATTGTTGTCGATACCTCGCGTTTCGAGACCGACGGGTATCGCGATCACAGTTCAGCGCGGCGCGATCATCTGAATGCAAAATTCAGGTATGACCTTGGCAGCGCGGGCGTGTTTACGCTGGTGCTCAATTCGCTGGATCAACCGGAGAATGAAGACCCGCTGGGCTTGACCGCGGCGCAGGTGGCGCAAAATCGCAGGCAGGCCGGTGGCAGTGCGACGGTGAATGCCTACAATTTCAATACGCGCAAGAGTAACGCGCAGACGCAAGCCGGGCTGACCTATGACGTGCCGTTGTCTGGCGCTACCAAACTCAGTGCCCGGGTCTATCTCGGCGACCGGCAGGTGACACAGCATCTGGCGATTTTTTTGCCGACGCAGAATGCTGTGACGTCGTCCGGCGGTGTGGTTGATCTGGATCGCGGATTCGGCGGCGCTGCGCTGCGTTTGACGCATGAAACAACACTGGCCGGCGGCCCGCTAACCGTCAGTGCGGGGATTGATTACGATCGTCTTAAAGAACGTCGCCGCGGATTTATCAATAATTTTGGCGTTACCGGCGTGATTAAACGCGACGAAGACGACGTGGTAAGCAACACCGATGTGTACGCGCAGGCCGAATGGCGGATGATCAAAGACCTCAGTTTGCTTGCAGGCTTGCGGCATAGCCGCGTCGAGTTCAAATCCACTGACTATTACATAGTGACAGGCAATCCCAATGACAGCGGCGCAGTGGATTATTCGCGCACTACGCCGGCGTTGGGCGCGACCTACAAGATCACGCCGGTACTGAACGCCTATGCCAATGCGGGTAAAGGTTTCGAGACGCCCACCTTCGCCGAGCTTGCATATCGTCCCACTGGCGGCACCGGTTTAAATTTCGCGTTAAAGCCCTCGAACAGCCTGCACCGCGAGATCGGCTTGAAATGGCTGGTGGGTGACCACGGTCGCCTGAATGCTGCGTTGTTCCGCATTGATGTCAAAGACGAAATCGTCGTCAACAGCAACGCTGGCGGGCGCTCCGATTTCAAGAACGCGGCGGGGACACGGCGCGAAGGGTTCGAGCTGGGTTGGATGCAAAAATTTGCGGGCGGGTTTGAGGCGGCGCTTTCATATTCGCTGCTCAATGCGCGTTTCACGCAGTCATTTACAGCGGGCACAACCCCGGTGCTTGCGGGCAGCAAGCTGCCGGGTATCGCGCGCAATAATCTTTTCGGTGAACTGGTGTGGCGGCATCCATCGAACGGCCTCCATATCGGTGTGGAAGTCCGCCACAGCGGTAAGATTTGGGTGAATGATCAGAACTCGGAATCGGCGGGTGAATACACCATCGCGAATCTGCGTGCAGGACTGCAGCAGCGCGGCAAAGGCTGGAAGCTGACGGAATTCGTACGCATCGATAACGTCGGCAACAAAGGATATATCGGCTCGGTAATCGTCGCGCAAGCGGGCGGACAGTTCTATGAGCCAGCGCCGGGGCGCAATGTGATTATTGGTGTTAACGCAGAATTCTCTTTTTAAAACAAATAGTTAATTCTTTCGCGATATTGCATGAACTGCATTCGCGATCATCGGCTCGGTTGTGGTGTTCGCTTGATAGGCAGTGTTTCGCGTCCGGCGCCAGCCGGATTGTCGGGACTCGTTTCCGCAATGGGCACTTGATGTGACCGGCTGCACTCCGTATGAATTCATGCGGGATACAGCGGAAGAAATTGTCGGCAGAGTTGTTGACAATATAGTTTACAAAATTTTACTATGGCCAGATGGGGTCTCCATCCATCTCGCCGCCGTCTCCGCGAAAGTCAGTGCGCCAGCGTTCGAGCCGCGCGGATTTGTTCAACGTTTTGCGTGAACGCATCGCCCGGCACGAATACCGGCCTGGCGCCAAGTTGCTGGAGCATGATTTGGCGCGGGAATTCCAAGTCTCGCGCGCGCAAGTTCGGGAGGCCTTTGGCGCTCTGGAGAACCGCGGGCTGATACAGCGAATTCCCAATCGCGGTGCAGAGGTAGCGCGTCTCGACATATCCCAGATGTTCGAGATTTATGATGTGCGCGAGATGCTCGAGGGGTTATGCACGAGACTCGCGGTGCAGAACACCAAGCCCGAATCCTGGCAATCGTTGGTAACGCTGTTCGGCAAACCGATGGAGCGTAGCGTTAAAAGCGGTGACTTCGAGGATTACATCGAGAAGCTTCAGTTGCTACGGCATCGTACTTCCGAGGCGGCCAACAACCGTGTGTTGACGGACATGCTCGACAGCATTCATGACAAGACGCGTGAACTGATGCGGCGCATTATCATATTACCGGGGCGCGCAGCGGACGGCCTGCAACAGCATCGCGCCGTGCTGGGCGCCATGCGCAAGGGGGATGCGCTTCTTGCCGAAAAATTAAAGCGCGAAAACATCCG
>JBEBHE010000275.1:0-6284 GCA_040081205.1 Burkholderiales bacterium
CATATACTTATGTAATTTTCTGTGGATTTCCGAAACGGATGCGCGCGGATTGACAATCTTACACAGACAACCGCGCAAAAATGCGGAACCCAAACCTTCGTCGGCGTGATGCCAGCACGGAATTACCCCATAAGCCGGCAAAAGCGGTGCGCTATGATAACCCCATGAGTGCCCGGTCATGAGCGAAAGCGTGATTCTACCGATGTGGCTGGCAGGGCTGATGTGCCTGTTGTCGCTGGCTGCTCTGGTGGCGTTTTTTTTGCTGCCTGGCGTGCGCTGGTATTTCCGGCGCAAGGTGAATCGCGTGATCGATGAGGTCAACACGCGCTTCAATATTGAGATTCCGGAGTTCAAGCTCACGCGCCGTCGGGTGTTGATCGACCGCCTGTTCCATGATGAAAAAGTGCAGGCGGCCGTCACGCACTATTGCGAAGCGCAACGCCTGCCGCGCAACGAAGCGCTGGCGCGCGTGGACGCCTACGCGCGCGAAATTGTGCCGTCGTTCAATGCCTATGCGTATTTTCGCTGGGGCTACCGGCTTGCCAAGTTCTATGCGCGCTGGCTGTATCGTGTGCGGCTGGGTTATACCGACAGCGCGGCGCTGGCGGCGATCAATCCGCGCTCGTCGCTGGTGTTCGTGATGAATCACCGCAGCAACATGGATTATGTACTGGTGGCGTTCCTCGCTGCCGAACGCACCTCGCTATCGTATGCGGTGGGCGAATGGGCGCGGATCTGGCCGCTGCAAAGTCTGATACGTTCGATGGGGGCCTATTTCGTGCGGCGTAATTCCGGCGACATGTTGTATCGCACGGTGCTGCAACGCTACGTGCAAATGGCCACGGAAGGCGGCGTGCCGCAGGCGGTGTATCCGGAAGGCGGTTTGTCTGTCGATGGGAAATTGCGTTCGCCTAAACTCGGTTTACTGGACTACATGCTGAAGTCGTTCAATCCGGCAGCCGGGCGCGATCTGGTGTTCATTCCGGTGGGCATCAATTACGACCGCGTGCTGGAAGATCGCACTTTGCTGCGCAAGCTGGATACCACGCTGCCGAAGCGCGGATTTTTCGGCGCGATTGCCACCATCCTGTCATTCTTTGCGCGTAACGTGTGGTTGATGGCGAACGGGCGCTGGTTTCGCTACGGTTACGCTTGCGTGAATTTCGGGCGGCCGCTGTCGATGCGCGACTACGCGGCGCGGGCCGGCGTTGATTTCAGGGCGCTGGACGACGACGCCAGGCACCTCGCGGTGGAGCAGGTCGGCCACACACTGATGGGCGCAATACGCGATGTCATTCCGGTATTGCCGGTGTCGCTGGTGGCTACGGTGTTTGTGCGAAGCCAAACGCAGCCGTTGGCTGAAATTGATTTGAAGATCCAGGCAAATGCGCTTGCGTGCAGACTCGAAGCCGGCGGCGCGCATGTCTACGTTCCGCGCAGCGATCTGGATTATGCCATCGGCGTCGGACTGCGCATGCTGACCTTGCGGCGCATCGTGCGCGAGCAGGACGGTTTGTTCGTTGCCGTCGAAAGCGAACGCGCGCTGCTGGCGTATTACGCCAATGCCATTGCGCCTCTGGTGGATGCGTTGCGGTAGAATCATCGGCAAATATTTTTCAGAAAGCCGCAAGCAATGCCGACCGCCATTATCGACGGACTCAAAGTCAACTATCTCGTGCAGGGCAGCGGGCCGCATCTGCTGATGCTAGCGCCCGGCGGATTCAATTCCACCATCGAAAGCTGGACGCGCGGTGGCGTGTGGAAGGAAATGGATTCGATCAATACGCTGTCAAAATCGTTTACGGTGATTGCGTACGACCGGCGCGAAGCGGGGCTGTCCGGCGGACGTGTTGAAAAACTCACGTGGGACGTTTTTGCGCGGCAGGGCCACGCGATTCTCGACCATCTGGGCGTGCAACAATCGTGGGTAGTCGGCGGCTGCATGGGTGTTTCGGTAGCGGCGGCAATGGCAGTGCTGCGACCGGAACGCTGCGCCGGTTTGCTGTTGCACTGGCCGGTGGGCGGCTATCAGTGGATGCTGAAAGGCCGCGGCTTTTACGACCGTCACATTGCCTTTGTACGGGCGAATGGCGCCAGGGGATTGGCCGCGACAGCGGCGCGCGGACCTTCCGCAAAAAATTTCTGGCTCGATCCGGAAGCGGGACCGTGGGCTGCGCAAAATGCAGTTGATCCCGCGTTTACCGCTGAATACATTCAACACGACGTGACGAAATATCTCGAGATCTGCGTGCAAAGCCGCGATGCGCTGTATGGCGATACCATGCCGTCCGGCGCCACCGGCGAGCAGCTGTTGGACATAAAGACACCGGCGCTGATACTGCCGGGCGCCGACGCGTCGCATTCAACCTCGTCGGCATGGGCGATGAAAGAACTGATGCCCAACGCGGAATTCTGGAATGTGCTGCCGCCGCATCAGAATGGCGCCAACGTGCTGGCCGCGATTCTGGATTTCGTGAATCGGCATCGATAAATAAAAAACTTAATTAAAACATATATTTATATAATACTGGCTATACGGTACGGCTATTGAACTCTACCGTCCCGGCCCCATCTAAATCCGTGCGATGATTCCGTTCGCGCGAACAACCAAAACACGAGGAGTGCTTATTTTATGATGCGAATATTCCTGTTTGTCGTCACCAATCTGGCGATTGTCGCCGTGCTCAGCATCACGCTGCGCTTGCTGGGCGTGGATCGGGTGGTCTCGGCGTCCGGCGGGCTCAATATCAACGCGCTACTGATCATGTCGCTGGTGATGGGCTTTGCGGGATCGCTGATTTCGCTGTTCATATCGAAATGGATGGCGAAGCGCTCGGTTGGCGCACACGTGATCGAAGTGCCGTCCAATGCCACGGAGCAATGGCTGGTGAATACGGTAAAACGTCAGGCCGACCAGGCTGGTATCGGCATGCCCGAAGTGGCGATTTACGATTCGCCGGAGATCAACGCCTTCGCCACCGGCTGGAACAAAAACAATGCGCTGGTCGCGGTGAGCACCGGCCTCATGAACAACATGTCGCAGGATGAAGCCGAAGCGGTGTTGGCGCACGAAGTGAGCCACGTCGCCAACGGCGACATGGTGACGCTGACGCTGGTGCAGGGCGTGGTCAACACGTTCGTGATTTTCCTGTCGCGCGTGATCGGCTATATTGTTGACCGTGTGATTTTCAAGAACGAGCGCGGTGAAGGCATCGGTTTCTTCATCACGGTGATGGTGGCGCAACTGGTGCTGGGCATCTTCGCCAGCATGATCGTGATGTGGTTCAGCCGCTATCGCGAATTTCATGCCGATGCCGGCGGCGCAAGCCTGGCCGGCAAGCACAAAATGATCGCGGCGCTGGAACGCCTGAAAATGAATCACGAAGAAGCGGCGCTACCGAAATCGGTGGCTGCATTCGGTATTTCGGGAGGTAACGCGTTCAGCAAACTGTTTATGACGCACCCACCGCTGGAAGAGCGTATCGAGGCGCTGCGCCGCGCGATTTGATTTTCCGAATTACCCGAAGCGCTTCAAAGGCGCTTCAAAGCAAAACGGCACACTTGATTCAAGCGTGCCGTTTTGCTTTGCTGACCCGCGCCAACATCGCTACGGATGCAGATCGGTGGATAGTTAGTTTTACTATGGGCGCAGCACCGGATCCCGCAAGGTTCCGCTGGGACTCAAACCGCCGCGCGCTACGATCGCAGTCTTGGTTCCAATCTCCGCGTTGATGCGCCCCGACAACGCGCCGTCGCTGACATCGACATTGCCCGATGCGCTGAGCGGCCCTGAATTCAACTGCAACTGCCGGTAGCTATACTGATTGCCGCTGACTTGCACCGTGCCCGCCAGCGTTTCAAATCGGGTTTTACCGCCGCGCAAGCCGGTCGCTTTGGCTGCTTGCAGCGCGCGCGCGACATCGACGTTATTGAGTTCTCCGCCGGCAATCGAGAAGGTGCCTTCCAGCCGTGCGCCGTCGAACAATGTTTTTATTGTGGCGCCGCTCATCGCGTACGTAGCGGTCAGGTTCACAGTGCCGCTCGAGGTGAAATTGCGCGTGAAGAACGGCATCAATTGGTTCAAGCGGCCGTTTTCCATTTTGATATCACCGCGGCCTTCGATGGTGCCGCCCCAATTGACCTTGAATTGCCCGCTGATGGCGCCGCCGCCGAGTTTGCCTTTGTACTGGCTCACAGTGGCCTGGTTGCCGTCAACAATTGCCGTAGCTTCGATATCGTCGAATTCAACCGCTGGCCCGATAAAGGGTTTCCAGCCGCTGGCGGTGAGTGCAACTTCCCAGGTTTTGTCCTTGGGTGTGATATCAAACCGCGCTTTTTCCACTTGTAGCGTTGCTTTGCGCAGTTCCCCGGTAGGCGCGAACGATGCGTCGATATCGAATTGCGGCAATTCCACGGTGCGGCTGACGAGTTTAACGGCTTTGAGTTTGACGCGCGGCACCTGCAGCACCGTTTCGTCTTTTTGCGCGCGGATCCACGCGGGCAGGGCGTTCAGGCCTTCTTGCTCAACACTGACACGATTCGCTTCCACCGAGTCGAAGCTGCGCGTGCCGCTGACCAGCCCAACGGGCCCCACCGGTACCAACAGCGTATCGATTTTTATTTCCTGAAGCTTGCCAATATTGACGTTTTGCAGTGTCAACTGCGACGACGGATACAGTTCATAACGCATGCTGCCGATGGTCACGGGTTGGCCGAGGCGCTTGGACATCAATTCCTGTGCGCCCGGTATATATCCGGACAGCGGGATGAGATGCAGCAGTCCCAGACCTGCGGCGATCAATACCATCACGCCCGCCACGGCGATAACGGCCCAGTTTTTCTTTTTGCGCACCGGTTGAACATCGGCCGCCGCCACGGTTTCCGCGCTGCGCACTTTGCGTTCCGCCGCAGATTTTTTGGCGCGTTCTTCGGCTTCGGCCCGCGCTTGCGCGTCGGCGGCGCGTTCAGCTTCTTCACGTGCCTTGAGTTGCTGCGCGACCCGGGTCTGAATATCCGTTTCCGCGCGCTCTTGCGACTGCTGTTCCTGCATCAGGCGCTGTACGGATTCTGTTTTGGCGCGGTCTTCGGCGGCGGCACGGGCTTCCTGCTCCGCCTTGACTCTGGCTTCAGCCTGGATCTTTGCTCTGGCGGCTTCCTCTGCCACGGCAGTGGCGTGCGCCATGGCTTCGTCAGCGGCCCGTGCTGATGCCGCAGCTTCCTCGCGCGCCTTGCGCAGTTCCTCCGGTGTGCCCGATGCTGCGGCGCGTGCGCGTTGCTCAGCTTCTTCGCGCGCCTGCCGCGCGGCTTGCGCCTGCTGGTCCGCCTGTTCGCGCGCTTTGCGTTCCGCCGCGATTTTCAGGGCGAGTTCCTGCATGGCCTTGCGTTCCGCCTGCTCGTGGGCGATTTTTTCAGCGGCGGCCTTGGCTTCGGCTTCCGCGCGCGCCTTGCGTTCGGTGGCCATTAACACGTCGACTTCGGCGCGCGCTTTTTGCTCTGCTTCCGCGCGCGCCTGCTGCATGGCTTCTTCGTGCTGCTTGCGTTCTGCGTCGGCTTTGGCTTCCGCTGCGCGGGCCGATGCCTCGGCGAGTTCGCGCGCTTTGCGTTCATTGGCCGCCGCTGCATCAGACTCCGCTTTCGCGCGTGCGGCCTGCGCCTGCACTTCCTTGATCTGCGCCTGCAGGCGTGCTTCGCTTTCTTCGCGCGCCATGCGCTCGGAGGCGGCGCTGGCTTCGGCGCCGGCTTTCGCCTGGCGCGCCTGTTCCATCAGTTCACGTACTTCATCCCGCGCTTTGGTTTCGGCTGTTTCGCGTGCTTTGGCCTCGGCTGCTTCGCGCAAGGCGCGTTCTTCCACCTGGCGCAATCGTAGTTCTTGCTCCACTTGCACCCGCACTTCCGCTTTGGCTTTGGCTTCGGCTTCGGAAACCGCAAGCGCCTTGGCTTCTTCCAGTGCTTTCATTGCCTGTTGCACCCGCGCCAGTGCCTCGGCGTTGTTGCCGTCGGTTTGTGTCCGGCTGCGCATTTCGGCTTCGGCCTTGGCGCGCGCGGCTTCTTCCGCCATCACCCGTGCCTGCGCGATGGCTTGCTCGGCCGCTTTGCCGCGTGCCTCGACTTCCTCTCGTGCTTTTTGCTCGGCCTCGGCGCGCGCCTTGATCTCGGCTTCCATCTGCACGCGCTTGGCCGCCTCGTATGCGGCTACTTTCTTGGCTTGCGCCAGCGCGTCAGCCATCGCTTTCATCTGCGCTTCAAGCGCGAGGCGCGCTTTGCCTTCTGCGTCGGCGTGGGCG
>JBEBHE010000030.1:0-22456 GCA_040081205.1 Burkholderiales bacterium
ACATAAAACAATAACTTATTGTTTTTAAATGATAATTTATCGTATTTCGGCTTGAATGCCGAATCTTTGGCGTGCGGAAAGTGATACAGAATCTGAAAGTAAAAATCGCGCCAGATTAGCTCACTAAACCAGATATCGGCACCCGCCGAGCGGCGTTCTAACGCGCGTTGCGCAAGGCGGCGAACGGATACCGTGCCAAAGCGGTTATGCACCGATAAATACGACACGCCGCGTACTGCGGGGAAATCGCGCGCTTCGTGATAGCGGTCGATGCGTTCCAGAAAATCGTCTAGTGCTTCCAACGCGCCGCTGGCGCCGGGTTTGATGCCGAGCGTCTTCAAATTGGTTATCTCAAAACCCAATTCGGCTAGTGTGGGCACCGCTGATGTCGTGTCGAGGCGCGCGAGCTGGGAGAAATACTTTTCTGTGGGGTAGGGGCGCAGATAAAACGCGTCGAGTTTTTTCAGGCAAGCGTTTTTGTACGGCGTGAACACAGTGAAGGGCGTGCCCGCTTGTGTCAGAATTTCGTCTTTCGCGAAAATGACCTGATCCTTGAAGGCGCGAAAGGTGATGCCGGCTTTGTTCAGCGCGCTTTCAACCGCGCGGTCGCGGTCGATGGCGGCAGGCTCGTAGTCTTCGTTGGTGAATACGGCAGCTACGCCCAAGGCCTTCGCGAGTTTTGGAATCACTTCCGGCGCGCGTCCGTGATGGACGATTAATTCGCCGCCTGCCGCACGCATTTTTTTTTGGAGCTCGACGATGCTACCGCGAATGAATTCGACGCGCCGATCCCTTTTGCCGGGGAGCGCGTCAAGAATGTCGCGATCAAATACAAAAATACAATACACGTGGGCCGCCGATTTCAAGGCGTGGTAAAGCCCGGCGTTGTCCAGGATGCGCAAGTCACGCCTGAACCAGAACAGGGCTTTATCTACAGGCTGTGGCGCGGGCATGGAATGATCAGAAGGGGGGTGGAGCGATGAACGAAGCGCATTTTACCAGCGATGGCATAACTGCCAGCCAAATCGGTATAACGCATGGTATAAAATCGCTCCGGCGGCAGTTGTCTGCCGCGCGTTTTCACAATTGATCAAGGAGTGTGGATGTCTCTTCCTCAGGATTTGCGCGCCCGATTGCGCCTCCCCGTGCTAGCGGCGCCGATGTTTGTGGTGTCTGGCCCAGAGTTGGTGATTGAACAATGCAAGGCCGGCGTCATCGGTTCATTTCCCGCGCTCAATGCGCGCCCGCAGGAAGACCTCGACAAGTGGCTTACGCGCATTGAAACCGAACTCGCGCAGTATGCGCGCGACAATCCCGCAAAGAAGGTTGCACCGTTCGCGGTGAACCTCATCGTGAACAAAGCAAACAAGCGCCTCGAACAGGATACCGAAGTCGTGCTGGCGCACAAAGTGCCAATAGTGATTACGTCGCTCAGCGCGCCGACAGCACTGGCGCCGCGTGTGCATGCGTACGGTGGCATGGTTTTTCACGATGTGATCAAAGTGCGTCATGCGGAAAAAGCGCTGGAAGCCGGCGTCGATGGACTGATCGCGGTATGCGGTGGTGCGGGCGGACATGCCGGCAATCTCAATCCGTTTGCGTTGGTGAACGAATTGCGGCGCATACACAAAGGCCCGTTGGTGCTGTCGGGCGCGATCACCAACGGTTCAGCGATATTGGCCGCAGAAGCGATGGGTTGCGAACTCGCCTATCTGGGCACGCGTTTTATCGCGACAAAGGAATCGCTGGCAGTGGACGGCTATAAAAAAATGATTGTTGAATCGAACTCCGGGGACATCGTTTACACGCCGTTATTTTCAGGCGTTCATGGCAGCTATCTCGCCGGCAGTATTCGCAACTCGGGACTGGATCCGGACAATCTGCCTATCAATGAAGCGCCGGGTCAGTATCGCAATCGCGAAGAGCGCCCGAAAACCTGGAAAGAAATCTGGGGCGCGGGGCAGGGTGTGGGCAATATTGACGATGTGCCGAGTGTGGCCGAGTTGGTGGATCGGCTTGAGCAGGAATATCTGGAGGCGCGGCGCAAGCTGTGTGGTGCGTAGATACCCCCTTCGTTGTCATTTCCGCGCAGGCGGGAGTCCATACAATGCGGCACATGGCACTGTGTTATGGATTTCCGCCTGCGCTGGAACGACAGTATTAGGGGTGACCTGTAAAAAATAATCGAACAAAAAGGGAGTTGCAAAGAATGAGTGAAACCAAACCCGTTCGTTGGGGCATTGTAGGGTTGGGCTGGGCTGCGTCAGATTTTGTAGCGCCCGCCATGCAGAAAAGCCCCGGCTCGGAGATTGTCGCGTGTCTGGGCAGCACACCGGAAAAAACCAAAGCCTTCGCCGAGCGTTTTAACGTCGCGCGCGCGCATAGTGACCTGAACGCGCTGTTGAATGATCCCGGAATCGATGCGGTGTACATTGCGCTGCCCAACGCCATGCACCACGAAGCGGTGCTCGCGGGCGCGCGCGCAAAGAAACACATGCTGTGCGAAAAACCGTTTGCCATGCGCGCCGATCATGCGCGCGAAATGGCCGATGCGTGCAAAAAAGCCGGCGTGATTCTGCGCGTGGCGCATCAGATACGCATGGATGCCGCGGTGACGCGCGTGCGGGAGATCGTGCAGTCGGGACGGCTGGGCAAGATTGTTGCGATGTCGCTCGAGCGCACGTCTGCCATGCCGCCACGTAAAACCTGGCGGCTCGACAACTCGCAAAGTGGTGTGATGTACGATGTCGGCGTGCATTTGCTTGATCTGGTGCAGTGGGTCAGCGGACAGAAGTTTGTCGAGGTGAGCGCATTCACCAACCCGGATCGCCGCGAAGGTCATGCCGACGATACATTTACCGTGCTGGGCCGTCTTTCGGGCGGCGGTCACGCATTGGTGCGCGCCACGCGCGAAGTGCCTCAAGGCGAGAACAATCTTGTCATCGAAGGCTCCGAAGCCACGCTGGTGACATCGCCGCTGCGCTGGGTGAAAGAGCATGTCATCACCGTGCGCGATAAAAACGGCGCAACGGAAGAGCGTTTTGCCGCAAGCCCGGCGTATGAGTTGCAGGTGCAGGCGTTCGCAAGTGAGTTGCGCGGCGTGCGCGGCAACCTGGCGGATGGCGACGATGCTGCCTATACCGTGGCGGTGACGAATGCGGTGTTGAGGGCTATTGATGAGCGGCGGATTGTTCCAGTTGCTGCCGCGTAGGTCGTAGGTGCGTTATGCGTGAAGAGCGGCAAAGCGGGTGATGAAGCGAATGCTCATGTGATTTCTGGTTTCTGATTTCGACGGTTTTTTGCGTAGCGAAGTTATCCTTGGAGGTAACGTTGTTCCAGATGCGCCCGGAAGTGCGCCGGATTCAGCGCTTCACCGCTTGCACGGACTACCAGCTCGGGCGTTTCCCAGCGGCTGGCTTGCGACCAGACGTTCGTCCTGAGCCAATCAAACACCAGCGCGAAATCGCCTGCGGCAATGCGCGCATCAAGATCGGGCGCACCCCGACGCATTGCCGCGAACCATTGCGCGGCGTACATCGCGCCCAGGGTATAGCTCGGAAAATAGCCGAATGATCCGTCGCTCCAATGCACGTCTTGCAGGCAACCGTCTTTGTAATTGCCGCTTGTGTCGATGCCCAGAAGGGTTTGCATTTTCTCGTTCCACAGCGCGGGAATGTCGTCAGGCTCGATCTCACCTTCAATCAGTGGACGCTCGATCTCGTAGCGCAGGATGATGTGCGCGGGGTAAGTTACCTCATCGGCATTCACGCGTATTAATCCCGGTTTCACGCGCGTCAGCAGCCGGTGAAGATTGTCCGGCGCGAATGAAGGCTGGTTGCCGAAGTGTTTCTCCAGCATGGGTGCGAGCAGGCCGACGAATTCACGGCTGCGCGCCAATTGCATCTCGAACGACAGGCTCTGGCTTTCATGAATGCCATACGAACGGGCGTGACCGATGGGCTGGCCGAGCCACTCTCGTGGCAGGTTTTGCTCAAAGCGCGCATGACCGGTTTCATGGATCGTGCCCATCAGGCTCTGCACGAAATCGTCTTCGCGATAACGCGTGGTGAGACGCACGTCTTCAGGCACGCCGCCGGAAAACGGATGTGCACTTTCATCGAGCCGTCCGGCGTCGAAGTCGAACCCCAGTTTTTCCATGACGGCAAGGTTCATTGCGCGCTGACTGGCCGTGGGAAACGGGCCGACAGGCGCAGTCAACGGCTCGTCACGCTGCTTGGCCTGCACGCGCGTGATGAGTTGTGGCAGCCACTGTTTGACGTCGCCGAAGATGCGATCGATATCGGCCGCACGCACGCCGGGCTCGTAGCGGTCCATCAGCGCGTCGTAGCGCGAGAGTCCGCTGTCGTCGGCGAGCCGTTTGGCTTCTTCGCGTGAGAGGCGCACGACTTCGCGAAAGTTTTCCAGAAAGCCGCGCCAGTCGTTGGCGGCGCGCTGGCTGCGCCACGCATGTTCGCATTTAGCGCCTGCCAGCGATTTGGCGTGCACCAGCGATTCGGGGAGCGCATTGGCATCGCGCCAGTCGCGGCGCATCTCGCGCAGGTTGGCGCGCTCTACGTCGCTCAATAATTCGGACTCCGCCAGGCGCAGATGTTCGGCAAGCTTGGGCTCGGTACGGATGCGATGCATCAGGCCTTGCAGTTCCGCTTCGGCCGCTGCGCGTGCGTCATTTCCTTTCGGCGGCATCATGGCGTTGCGATCCCAGCCGAGGATGGACGCGGCGTGGCTATAGTGATAAAGCCGCATCCAGGTGCGGCAGAGTTCAGCGTAATGGGTTGTTGTGTTCATGCTTACCTATACTAACGATATCGGAATGCGCGGCGAATTGCGTATGCAATTTTTGGCCGGTCAGTTTGTTGTCCTGAAAACAGCAAGGCCACGCATGCTCGCGTGGCCTTGTTAAATTAAATACTTTTAAAAGAATGCGTATGTATTTTTGCTACTGCGCGTGCGTTAACGCCCCGTCCACACCGGCTTGCGTTTCTCCATGAATGCGCGCCGGCCTTCGACATAGTCCTGACTGGCGAAACAATCGGCGACCGCTTTGTCAGCCAGCGCCTGATCGCGCTTGCTGGGGTCTTTCACATATTCGTTGATCACGTGCTTGGACGCGATTATCGAGAGCGGCGCATTATCGGCGATGGTATCGGCGTATTGTTGTACGAAGGCCTCCAGTACACCGGCCTGCACCACGTGATTGACCAGCCCGATGCGGTGCGCTTCGTGCGCCGTATAGCGCCGCGCGGTGAACAGAATTTCCTTGGCGACGGATGGGCCGCAGAGTTCGATCAACTGGCCGAGTGATTCCGCTGCATAACCGATACCGAGCCGCGCTGCCGGCACGCTGAACTGTGCATCCTCGGAACAGATGCGCATGTCGCAACGCAGGGCAATGGCAAGGCCACCGCCCAGACACCAGCCGCGAATCATGGCGATAGTCGGCTTGGCGATGTTGGTGAGCGCATCGCGAAAGCCGGAAGACATCTTGTTGTATTCGGCAATCTGTTCCGGTGTGGCGCGGTTTTTTTCGTATTTGGAAATGTCGCCGCCTGACACAAACGCTTTGCTGCCCGCACCGCGCAGCACCACCACGCGTACCGCGGGGTCGCTGGCGAAATCATTGAGGACAGCGGCCGCCGCTTGCGCCATCTCTGGCGACATCGCGTTGTGCTTTTCCGGGTAGTTGAAGGTCAGCGTGCCGATGGCACCGTTTTTGCTGCCGAGTATTTTATCTGTGCTGATGGAATCCATGCCGATGTGCTCCTGTCCGGTTAGATCACGCCCTTGGCGCGCAGGTCTGAGAGTTGCTCTTTGGTATAACCGACGGACGCCAGAATTTCATCGCTGTCCTTGCCCAGATCCTGCGTGGCGCGGCGGATTTTCTTGCTGGTGCCGACCATATTAATTGCCGAACTCACGAGTTTGATGTCGCCGAGTTTCTCGCTCATCACGCTCTGCGCAATACCGAGATGCTGCACCTGCGGATCGGCAAAGGTTTTGTCGATGGTATTGATCGGGCCGCACGGCACGCCGGCAGCTTCCATGACTTCGACCCAATGTGCCGTGGGTTTGTGTTTGGTGATTTCACTGATTTGAGCGTTGATCGCCTTGCGATCCTTGCTGCGTTTGCCCTGGGTGTTCCATTCTTCGCGATCCTTCCACTCTGGTTTGCCCAGCGCTTCGCAAAAACGCGCAAACACGCGTCCAGACGATGCGGCGATATTGAACAAACCGTCGCTCGCGGGAAACACACCAGTCGGCACGCCCGTCGGATGATCGTTGCCTGCCTGACCCGCGACCTCGCCAGCCATCAGGTAACGCGTGGCCTGAAAATCGAGCATGAAAATAATCGCTTCCAGCAGGCTGGTATGCACCCAGCGGCCGACACCGGTTTTTTCACGATCAAATAGTGCAGTCATCACGCCGTACGCCAGCAGATTACCGGCGGTTAGATCAGCGATGGCAACGCCCACGCGCACCGGGCCTTGCCCGGGCAGGCCGGTAATGCTCATCAGGCCGCCCATGCCCTGCACGATCTGGTCAACACCCGCACGCTTGCCGTAAGGGCCGCTCTGGCCGAAGCCGCTGATGCTGCCGTAGACAATGCGCGGATTTACTTTCTTCACATCGTCGTACGACACTTTGAGGCGATGTTTCACTTCAGCGCGCATGTTCTCAATCACCACATCGGCTTTTTCCGCCAGCTTCATGAAGGCCGCGTGGCCTTCGGGTGTTTTCAGATTGAGCTGCAAGAACTTTTTGTTGCGGTGCAGATTCTGAAAATCAAAACCGTCGCGTTTGCCGGACACATCTTCGCCGCCGGTATCGGGCGGCTCAATGCGAATAATATTGGCGCCCCAGTCCGCGAGGTGGCGCACGCACGTCGGGCCTGCACGGGCCAGCGTGAGATCGAGCACGGTGATGCGCGACAGGGGAAGGGCTTGAACCTGGGTTGCGGCGGCTTCTGCGGGGTGATTCATGGTGTAAACCTCGTGGTCCGGATTGTGAATTTTTCTGCAAGGCGGGAACTGCAAACGTAGCACAAGGCGTGCTGTTGCGGCAATCGGCCGACGGTGTTCCGCTTGCCACGCTTGGTGCGCTAAATGCTATGGATGTAAAAATAAAAAACATTTTAAAAACAAATGGTTATAATTTTCTCTGCATGGGCGCAGCAGAGTGTCGCTAGTGCAGCTACAATTTCCGCTCCCGTTTGCCTGCGAAGCAGCGTCCACCGATTGTTCAATTCAGGAAACCACCATGCCCAATCCCAATATTACATTTGACCATGTCCATCTGATTAGCAAAGACCCACAGGCTGCCGCCAACTGGTATGTCGATAAGCTTGGGGCCGACATCGTGCGCAACGTAACCGTGAAAGGCGCGCCGCAGGTTTATGTGGAAATCGGCGGTGGCGCCATGCTGATTGTGCGCGGTGAGCGTCCCGGCGAATCGACCGATGACAAATCCGGCCTGGAGTGGGGGGTTGATCATTTTGGCGTGAGAGTCAAAGGGGATTTTGATGCATTTTGCGCGGGACTCAAGGGCAAGGGAGTGCAATTCAGCGTGGAGCCCACCCAATTCAATCCCACCACCCAACTGGCTTTTATTAACGCGCCGGACGGGGTGAGCGTGGAGCTGCTGAATCGCCAGGATAAAGCGTAACTTCAGCAGGCAAGCGGATGCGGGATGCGCTATGCTACGCGTCGCTATTTGCGTTTAACCCTTCACGATTCACGAATTATTACATCAACCGCAGGAGGAAAATCATGGCAAAACTAAATATCAATGGCAAGACGCATGATGTGCAGGCAGAGGCGGATACGCCGCTGCTGTGGGTCATACGTGAACACGTTGGATTAACCGGCACCAAATTCGGTTGCGGCATTGCGCAGTGCGGCGCCTGCTCGGTGCATATCAACGGCGATGTCGTGCGTTCCTGCGCCATGCCGCTGTCTGCCGTGAAGGAAAGCGACCGCATCACCACGATTGAAGGTTTGTCGGCTAATGCTTCGCATCCGGTCCAACAGGCGTGGAAGCAAATCGACGTGCCGCAGTGCGGCTATTGCCAATCGGGACAAATCATGGCGGCGACGGCGCTGCTGGCGAAGAACCCGCGCCCGAGCAACGCAGATATCGATGTGGCGATGACGAATATTTGTCGCTGCGGCACCTATCAGCGTATCCGTGCGGCGATTCACACAGCAGCGGGTAACAGCGCTGCCGCCGCCGAGGTGATGTCCAACGAATTCACCGTGGTCTGAGAGAGCGGAGATTACCCATGACGAATACCACGACTATTAATGATATGACCATCGATACTGTGAACAATCCCGCGCGCCGCGATTTCATGGTGAAAACGGCTGCGGCCGGCGGCGGACTGGTGCTGGGCATCAGTCTGTCGGGCTGCGCTACCACGGGCGGCGGCGAGAACCTGCCTTCGACCGAGATCAACGCCTGGGTGGCGATCAAACCCAACGACACGGTCGTTGTGCGCATTGCGCGTTCCGAAATGGGCCAGGGCACGCTGACCGGCCTCGCGCAGTTGGTGGCTGAAGAACTGGATTGCGACTGGAACAAAGTCACCACCGAACACATTTTTCCCGGTCAAAATCTCGCGAACAAACGTGCGTGGGGCGACATGTCCACCGGCGGCAGCCGCGGCATCCGCACGTCGCACGATTACGTGCGCCGTGGCGGCGCCGCGGCGCGCATCATGCTGATGCAGGCAGCCGCGAACGAATGGAAAGTCCCCGCCGGTGAGCTAACGGTTGACAAGGGTGTCATCACGCATAAAGCCTCCGGCCGCAGCACGACGTATGGCAAGGTTGCCGATGCGGCATCCAAACTGACGCCCCCCGATCTGAAAGCAATCAAGCTGCGCGATCCGCGTCAGTGGAAGATTGCCGGCAAGCCGGTCAAGCGCCTCGACACCAATGACAAACTCGACGGCAGCAAGCTCTATGCCGTGGACGTTAAATTGCCCGGCATGGTCCATGCAGCGATTATGGATTGCCCGGTGTTCGGCGGCACACTCAAGAGTTTTGATCAAAGCAAAATCACCAACATGCCGGGCAAGCCGCAGGCACTGCGTGTGAACGAAACCACCGTCGCGGTAGTTGCCGACACCTGGTGGCGCGCGAAAAAAGCGCTCGAAGCGCTGCCCAAGGTGTGGGACGAAGGTCCCAATGCGAAAGTGTCGCAGGCGGACATCCTCAAACATGTGAGTTCAGGTTTGAATTCCAACGATGCGTTCGCAGATATCAACGACGGCGACGCCTTGAAGGCCATTGAGGGCGCCGCGAAAAAGGTCGAGGCGGTGTATCACTCGCCGTTTGTGCCCCACGCCTGTATGGAGCCGATGAATGCCACCGTGCGCCTGACGGCGGAGAAGGCCGAGTGCTGGGTGGCAACCCAAAACGCCGAAGCGTCGATGGCGACGTTATCGCAAACATCGGGCCTGCCGTTGAGTGCGTGCGAAGTGTACAAAATGGATCTGGGAGGCGGTTTCGGGCGTCGCGGCGGCAATCAGGACTTTACGCGGCAAGCCGTGCAGATTGCCATGCAGTTGCCGCCCGGCACGCCAGTCAAGATGCTGTGGACGCGCGAAGAAGATCTGGCGCATGACTTTTACCGTCCGATTCAGCAAGCCAAAATCTCTGGCGGCATTGATGCGCAGGGCAATCTGGTTGGCTTGAATATTCGTGTAACAGGTCAATCCATCAATGCGTTTGCCAATCCTGCGGCAATCAAGAATGGCCGTGATGTACGCCAGTTACAAGGCTTGTGGAAAGCCCCGGGCGACGCGCAAATCGGGTACTCACCCGCCAATCTGCGCACCGAGTATGCGATGCGTAATACGCATGTGCCGGTCGGCCCGTGGCGCGGCGTGAATACCAATCAGAATGGCTACTTCCTTGAGTGTTTCATGGATGAAGCAGCGAAAGCCGCCGGCAAGGACCCGCTGGCGTTTCGGCGCGCGTTGCTGCAAAAGCATCCCAAGCATCTGGCCGTGCTTAACGCGGCAGCGCAAAAGGCGGGTTGGGGTACGCCGTTGCCGGCAGGACGCCATCGCGGCATCGCGCAGTTCATGGGCTACGGCAGTTATTCGGCAGCGGTTGCCGAAGTATCCGTGAGTGCCAAGGGCGATGTAAAAGTGCATCGCATGGTGCTGTCGACCAACTGCGGCCACGCCGTCAGTCTGGAGCAGATTGCCACGCAGGTGCAGGGCGGCGTGGTGTATGGCATGAGCACGTTGCTCAGCCAAAGCTCGGTGGCCAACGGACGCATCTCCGAAACAAACTTCCATACGCTGCACATGCCCAAGATCGTGCATATGCCAAAAGTCGAAACGGTGATTGCGCCGACATTTGACTTCTGGGGCGGCGTGGGCGAGCCGACCATCTGCGTGGTGATTCCGTCGATACTGAACGCGATACATGCGGCCACCGGCAAGCCCGTGCGCAGTTTGCCGCTGTCGGGTGGACTCAGGTTGGTGTAACGTTGTTTGCGGAAGTAAAAAACGCCGCTTTCAGCGGCGTTTTTTTTGAGAAACGAGGTTCAGGTCGCGCCCGCAGCCTTCAGTTTCACCTGTTCCTCTTTTGAGTAACCGAGCCAGTTCAACACTGCTTCGTTGTGCTGTCCGGGTTCCGGCGTTTCGCAGCGTAGTTTGCGCGGCATGCCCTGAAAATTGAGCGGTGACGCCACAAAGCGCGTGTCGCCAAACAATTTGGTGTTGAGCGGCGCGGCCATGCCGAGGTGCTGCACTTGCGGATCGGCAAACACTTTATCCATGGTGTTGATCGGACCGGCGGGGATGCCAGCGGCTTCGAATATGTCGACCCAATGCGCGGCGGGTTTGTGCTGCGTGATATTTGAAATCGCGGCATTCAGATTGGCGCGATCCTGGGTGCGGCCTACGGCCGTGCTCCATTTTGTATCGGCTTTCCATTCCGGTTTCTCAACGGCATCGCAAAAACGCTCCCACAGGCGGCCTGAACTGGCGGCGATGTTCATGTAACCGTCGCTGGTCTTGAACACGCCGGTTGGGGTGAAGGTCGGATGATCGTTGCCGGTTTGCCCTGGCACTTCGCCTTTAACGAGATAACGCGATGCCTGAAAATCCATCAGGAAGATCTGCGATTCGAGCAGGCTGGTATGCACCCAGCGGCCCTCGCCGGTGCGGCTGCGGTCGAACAGTGCCATCGCAATGCCCATCGCCAGAAAGCTGCCGGAGCACAAATCGGAAATCGGTATGCCCACGCGCATCGGACCGCGTCCCGCTTCGCCGGTGACAGACTGCAAGCCGCCCATGCCTTGGGCAATTTGATCGACACCGCCGCGCTCGCTGTAAGGGCCGGTTTGGCCGAAGCCGCTGATGCTGCCGTAGACCAATCGTGGATTCACTTTTTTCAAATCATCGAAGGCAATTTTCAAACGGCCTTTCACCGGCGCACGCATGTTCTCCACCAGCACATCGGCTTTTTCCACCAGCTTCATGAACACTTTGTAGCCTTCTTCGGATTTCAGATTGAGCTGAATCGCGCGCTTGTTGCGGTGCAGATTCTGGAAATCCGAACCGTTACGGCGGCCGACGACATCTTCGCCGCCGGTGGACGGCGGCTCCACGCGTATCACATCCGCACCCCAATCGGCGAGATGGCGCACGCAGGTGGGGCCCGCGCGTGCGAGTGTGAGATCGAGAACGATGACGCCGGAAAGAGGCAGATGGGGTTGGGATGTGCTATCGGGCATTTTTACGATTCCTTTGCGGTGTGATGGATATTATTTCGACTATATGTGTTCATAACGTTCACGGGGAGGGCGCGTGCTGCTTTTGCGCACGTTCCTCTCAAACCTGTGGCTGGGCATCATGGCCTTGTTGCCCTCGGACACTCTGCATGTTGATTTCGAGCCACTTTGTCGAGTGTTTCAAAGTGCTCGACCCAAGTTTGAAAAGCTACATATACCTGCATGGTCGTGGTGCAACTACTGGCTGTTCCTGAAATATCCGCAGAGAGTACATAACCGTATCTCCCCCGGGCCCCAAACCACTTTCCAGATGGTGTTGGTTCTTCGTCGACAGCCCAAAAGAATGTGATCGGAACGGGTACAAATCCTGCGCCCACGGGCGCTGCTGTTGTTGAATTGTGCGAGCGAAAGCATCGCTGTAAATACGTGCGCATGCGATCCGTGACTGTCTGAGGTGACTCCGCGTAGCAGTAACGCGTGCTTTTATGGCTGGCTTCCAATTCAGCGCGATTCTGCGGAAACATGGCGCAGCCAGACAATAAGCCAGCGCAAAGAAAAACGATGAGACCTTTCATAACATTGCACACTTTACGATGCCTAGCGTTATGCTAAGTGGCGCGCCTTAGAACGTCCGCCCGAACTACAGTTAGGCTGTAAAAACTTCGTCGTCACAAAGCGCGGCCTCCATGTTATTGGCGTCTGGATCGAGCACGAAAACCGTGTAATAGCCAAGTAGATCTCCTCGCAATCGCGGACGCGCAGTTATTTTTTCAAGCGAGCTCTGATCTGCCGGGCAAAGTCGAGTATTGTTCTAACCTGTAACGCGTTAAAACCAATATCCCGGCGGCCCCCGCTTCCTTTTCCACAATCAGCACTCGCCATGATATTGGTCGACGTACCTCGCGTCGCGCCAGGGACACACTCGTGATACAGACCAAACGCATGTCCCATTTCATGTTCCTCTGCGCTCTGATCGCTATGGTTCAGCCTTTCCCAGTCAATTAAAACATAGGGTCTATTGGCATTTCGTCTGCCATGGCTGGTGGTGTCGGAAAAACCTATTCTGGGGGCGTAACTATCGTAAATGTAGAAATTAATCGCGCGCGGATCGCGAACCCGCAGATCATTGCAGGCATTAAACAATGCCGCTCCCCGATCCGAATCATACGGGCTGGTCGCGTCACCGAGTTTTACGAATTCACAGTCAGAATTTCGTATCTCGTTATAGAAGGCTGCTGATTTGAATCTGAACTTTACGATGGCTTTTCGGTTTTCGGCAACAAAATACATATTCAGAATATCGACTTCTTTCTTAAGCTGTTCTAATGATGCAATGCGATGAGCATCGACGTTTTTTGTAATCACGGCAAAATGCAAATCAAAAGTCAGAGGGTCATCGCTGGTTTGTGCGTACACGACCATCGAGGAGAGTGAGGTCAAACAGATCAGGAAATATCTAATGAAAAGATGCATGGTGGTTTAGTTGTTGCGCCTAACGGTTGAAATCACCGGCCTTGCGCGGCTTTATGCGCAAGGCTCGGTGGAGTGATGGTTAGCCGACTCACGGTTGTCGGTGGTTCCGAACCACGTCGAGAAGCCGTGGCTGCTTCCTTTTCAATGCTTCAATCATGCACTGCCCATCAAATGTCCATGCGTAGCCGACGGTTGGCGAATGAGTAATACGCAAGGCACCGAGCGAAATTAGCTGACGGATTGCTAAGATGTGGTCAAGGCCTGTCAGTAACTCTCCCGTGGTTTTTGCTGGCAGCCTCATGTCAATGAAATCAGCCTGTTCGTATTGCGCGACTACGTCGATTGTAGCTGTGTCGAGGGAGTTGGCCATTTCTTCTGCACGCTCAAGCGTGTACTGTTGGCAGCTTGCAATCGCCGCCGCCAGCGCGTCAGATAGTTGGTCAAATCTCTTTTCACCAACGGTTGTTCCCTCAGACATACGGTATTCGATTGGCCATCTGTGCTGAAGAATATCAAATGGAAGGTGGTTAGCCTTTCCATACTTCTCGTTGATGACCAAGATTGTTCGCTCCCACCCTACTGATCGCGCCGCATATCCAAGCTCAATCAGAACGTTGGGATTCGGACTCAGCTTGCCCGATTCAGAGTTGGCCGTGAACGTCAAATCCGCGACAAAGATTGCACAGTCCCGAATGCGCCTAAAGATCGTTTCAACGATGTTCGGGGTGCCAGCGACCCCACTTGTGTCACTTTCTGGCCTCGGCGATGACTCCAGGGAGGCGGATGCTTCAGCAGTCGACGTGGCGCGTTCCAAGGCATTCCAAATGAACGTCTTGTTTTGGTCAGAAGGCGTATCCAATTGCCATGCAAAGAATACTGTGTTTGCCATGGTTGATTCGCAAATGCCTCGCGGATTATGCGGCTAACTAGTTTTATACAACGAAAACGCCGTACAACATTCTGGCGTGTCGCATAACATTCCAGAAAAATTAAAATAATTCATTTTAAAAACAAATGCTTATGCTGTAATGTGTTGGATAACATCCTATTAAAATCGGCGTGAAAACCGACTGTGTTGCGCTTCACAGAAGAATAGCTGAAATACGCCAGGCGCTGATTACTGTTTGCAGAATGCAAAGAGGCTAATTCAGCCGCATCCCCGATTCACGTACCACTTTCGCGGTTTTTTCCATTTCGGATTTGATGCGTGCCGCGAATTCTTCGGGCGTGCTGCTCATCGGCTCCATGCCTTGCAGCGTTAGCGCGTCCTGCACGTCACGCCGCTGCACGATTTTTACCGTCTCGGCGTTAAGCCGCATCACGATATCGCGCGGCAGGGCGAGCGGCCCCAGCAAGCCCAGAAAAAACGTCGCATCGAAACCCGGCAGGCCGGACTCGGCGACAGTGGGCACGTCGGGCATCGCTGCAATGCGCCGCGATCCGCTGATTGCCAGCGCGCGCAGACGGCCCGCTTTGACATGCGGCATGGAGCCGAGCGGATTGCCGAACACCAGCGACACTTGTCCCGCCATGACTTCGGTCGCGGCAGGGCCCGCACCTTTATACGGAATATGCACGAAATCGATTTTGGCGGCAGAGCGGAACATTTCCAATACCAGATGTCCGGCGGAGCCGTTTCCCGCGGAAGCGAAATTGAGCTGGCCGGGCCGCGATTGGGCGAGCTTGATCAACTCGCGCACGTTCTTCACCGGCAAAGACGGGTGGCATACCAGCAGTGCGGCGTATTCGCCGATATTCGCAATGGGTGTGAAGTCGCGCTGAAAGTTGAGTTGCTTGTGGGTGAGCGTGACGACGATCAGTCCCGATCCTGCAACCAGCAACGTATAGCCGTCGGGCGCGGAACGCGCAGCATATTCGCCGCCGGCCAGTCCGCCACCGCCGGTGCGGTTTTCGATCACCACGGATTGCCCGAGACTTTCGGTCAGATATTTGCCGACGTAGCGCGCCAGCGTGTCGTTGCCGCCGCCCGGCGCCAGTGGAACCACCAGCCGTATGGGTTTCATCGGATAATGTTGCGCTTGCGCAGAACAGGCGGCGAACGCTGCAAGGATAAACGGCAACACTTTCATGGTGTTTCCTGTGCGGATTCGGGCGCTAATCTTACACCGGCTATCGTGTTGAATGCGCACCGGATTAACGGCCGCGCGCGGCGCGTGCGATCCTGCAAGCCGTTAAATTTTCAATATCTGGACTGGTTGATTCTGTGGGATGGAACCCTTTTGCGGGCGTGCACGACGCGAGTAGAATGCGCCTATCGTTTGTAATAACGGGAGAAATTTCGCATGCCACAAATCGCATCGTACGATGATGTCAAAGCCGGAAAAAAACAGCGCGATACCCCGGGCGGGCACCAGGCTTGGCGCACTAATTTCATTGTGCCGCCGCAAGGCGTGGTCGATCATCCGGTGGCGTTTCTCGCCGAAGGCACACCGCATCGCGTGATCCGGCCGCATTTTCATGAAGTCGATCAGTTTCAGGTGATCGTCAGTGGCGGCGGGGTGATCGGCAAGCATCCGCTGTCGCTGAACGCGGTGCATTTTTCGCGCGCGCATACCCCTTACGGCCCGCTCACCGGCGACGATCGCGGGGTGGGTTTCCTGACGCTACGCGCGCATTGGGACCCCGGTGCGCAGTATCTGGATCAAAGCAAAGAAAAACTGGTGGCGGTGCCCAATCGTAAACCGTGGCAGGTGACCGAAGCGCCGAAGTTCGAAGGCAGCGCGGATATCAATGTGTATACGTTCAACGAGATCAAGGACGAGCGCGGTCTTGCGGCTTATTCGCTGAAGCTCGCACCCGGCGTGCAAACCGCTGGCCCCGATGCATCGAAAAGCAACGGCCAATATATTATTGTTACCAAGGGCAGTCTGAATTATCAGGGCAAGGAGTACAAAGCCGTTTCGATTGGCTTCACCAAACCCGATGAAGGTTACTTTCCGATGGTTGCCGGTCCCGAAGGCGTGGAAGCGCTGATACTGAATTTCCCGCGGCTGGAGGCGGCCAAGGCCATCGTGCCGGAAGCATCCCAGTCGCAGGAGTTCCGTGTGTGGCAATGCCTGCTATGCTCGTTTTCGTACGACGAAGCGAAAGGCATGCCGCACGACGGTATAGCGCCCGGCACACGCTGGGAGGATGTGCCGGAATCTTGGATCTGTCCTGATTGCGGCACCAGCAAGGCGGATTTCGATATGGTGGTGGTGGCGTGATTTAGACGGCACTGTTCATTCCAAAAGGGCCGCATCACGCGGCCCTTTTTCTTCGGTGTGTCCATTGTGGAAGTGTTGTGCGTTTGACGAGTAGGCAACCGATGGCTACATTGCCGATACTTGGAAAGCAGACTTACATTTCCCTTGCCGCTATCGCCCGTGCCCTCATTTGTTACTGATACCATAAACGGTAACCAAGAAGCAGCATTGAACAACTATCGGAAACGCTTACGATGGCCTGGATTGCCTTAAGTTGCCCGCAGTGTTCCGCCCCACTGCCACGTCTAGCCATTTGGCGCTCGGTCAATTGCGGTTCCTGTGGAGCACTTATCACCAAAACCGAATCGATCGTGATGCGCGACTCGTTTCGTCAAGCCTTGATACGGGCTCGCCAGGACGCTGCCGCGTCAGCTATGTTAGGCCGGAGCGTTCAATGTGGCGGGCAGCGCTATTGCTTGCTGCAGCTTTTGGGTGAGGGTGAGGTCTCTCAAGTCTACGCGGCACGCCGTATCGGCGCGCTGCCCTTGCTGGCCACGTTAAAAGTGTCTGGTGCGCCTGCCGCGGCTGTGCGCTACGCGCGCGAGGCGCAGGTGTTGCGCGAGTTGCAATCCTTGCCGGGCGCGGACGCCGCTTATTTTACCCAGCGTTTACCGCAGGTGCTGGCGCACGGAGCAGTGGGTGCGGACCATAGCGCAGGTGATAATACGCAACATGCGCTGGTGCTGCGATACGCTAACGGCTATTGGGGCAGCCTGGCTGCGCTCAATAGTTACGCCGCTCAGGGTCTGGATGCACGGCATGCAGTGTGGATATGGCGGCGCATGCTCGATGTGCTGGATTTTATCCATCGTCAGAACTGGTGCCATGGCGATGTACGGCCTGAGCACGCCTTGGTGCATCCCCAAGACCATGGCGTTTTGCTGATCGGCTGGGCATCTGCGCACGCCGGCGCCAGCGCGAAAGACAAAGCCCGGGATATTATGCATAGCGCACGGACAATTAAGGTCTTGCTCATTGGCACCACAGAGGACGCCAGTGTTCCGCACAGCGTGCCCACTGGCCTGGCGCAACTCATTGCACATGCCAGCGAAGATATAGAGTTTTGCCGGCTGCAAGGCGCTGCGGGTTTGGACAAATTGCTCAAAGCGGCTGCGGCTGTGGCCTTTGGCGCGCCACAGTTTGTGCCTTTGAAGCTTTGATTTGGCATCTGTTATTTTGAATAGACACTGTTAAAGAGGAATCATAATGGGCCACGGAAATTACTCACACGCCGCACACGTCGCCTTGACTGCCAGTCGCGCGCATCAAGCGGGTACCGAAGTCTTCAGTCAAACGCAGTGCCACGCATTGATGAATCCCAAGGGTTTGAAAGTGCGTGAATGCCGTGACAGCGCTGATCATCCGAATTCTCTAGGCATTGCTTTTGCCCTGGATGTGACGGGCTCTATGGGGGATATTCCGCACCTGTTGGCCAAGCAAGAGCTGCCCAACTTTATGAAGCTGCTCACAGCCTGCGGCGTGATAGACCCGCAGCTCATGTTTATGGCGATAGGCGATGCCACCTCGGATCAGGCAGCGCTGCAAGTGGGGCAGTTTGAAAGCACTGCAGAATTGATGGACCAGTGGCTGACCTGGAGCTATATAGAAGGTGGGGGTGGTGGCACCGGTGAAGAGAGTTATGAGCTGGCTTTCTATCTTGCTGCGCAACACACGGATATGGACAACTGGGTCAAGCGCAAGAAAAAAGGTTATCTCTTTATTACGGGCGATGAACTGCCTTACCCGGCCGTGTCGCGGCACCAAATTGAAGCCCTGATGGGAGAAAAACTGGACGAAGATATTCCGATTCAGGAGGTGATCGCTGCCGCAGCAGAGACCTACCATCTGTTCTTCCTGATTCCGGATTTGCAGCGCCGCCAAAGGTGCGAAGCGCGCTGGCGAGACCTGTTAGGTGACCATACCATTTGCATGGAGTCTCCTACGGATGCCTGCTCCGTAGCAGCTGCGATAGTGGGATTGACCGAGAACCTCATTCCCGACGTCGATGGCCTGGCCAATATATTAGCCAGCAATGGCGTCGATAAAGCGCATGTCGGATCCACGATACGCGCGGTGCAGCATTATGCTGCTTTGATTAACCCACAGTTGGCCGCCTCATTCGCCACGCATGGCGTGACCGGCAATAGTTGGTGGAAAAGTATATTCAAGTAATCCCTGGATTTGCCGTGCCATGAGCGCTACGCGCTACGCTTCGGTGCTTGGGCTGGGCTTTGGAGACTGCGGTAAAGGGCATTTTGTTGACGTGCTGGCGCGACGATGGCAGGCGCACACAGTCGTTCGCTTCAATGGCGGGGCCCAGGCGGGACATAACGTGTTGGAGTCCGCGGGCCCGCAATCATCCGCACGGCACCATACGTTTTCACAATTTGGATCGGGTACTTTCGTGCCCGGCGTCTGTACCGTGCTGGTTGATCCGGTGGTTGTACATCCCACGGCATTGCTGGTGGAGGCGCAGGCGCTGGGCTGCATAGGCGTGCAGGATGCGTTGTCGCGCTTGATGATCGACAAACAGTGCCGTGTGACCACGCCGTATCATCAGGCTGCCGGTTGCCTGCGTGAGCGTTTGCGCGGCGCGTCGGCTCACGGAACCTGCGGCGTGGGCATGGGCGAAACGGTGCGTCACGCGCTGATGCATCCCGAGCTGGCGCTGCACTATGGCGATCTTTTGCAGACTGGCGCAGCGCATACAAAGGCACAGATTGACAAGCTCCAGGCGATCCGCGCGACGCTCGCTAGTGAGCTTTTGCCTTTATTGTCGATTGCCAACGAGGTGCATGTCGACACGGAGGTCCATGCGTTGCAGGATGATAAATTAGCGCGAATATGGCTTATCCGCGCGCAGGCTTTGGCGCGCCAATGTCCACCGCATTCGGCTGATGTCATCAGTCGTCAGTTGCGTCAACCCGGCTGTGTGTTGTTTGAAGGTGCGCAAGGCGTGCTACTCGACGAGTGGCGCGGCTTTCATCCCCATACAACCTGGAGTTCCATCAGCACTGCGGCGGTGAATGATGCAGTTAGCTGCTTTGGGATTTCGTCATCCATCGAACATTATGGTGTCTTGCGCAGCTATCTCACGCGCCACGGTGCAGGGCCACTTCCCACGTACGATAAAACGCTTGATCAGATACCCGAACCTCATAATCACAGCGACAGCTGGCAAGGCAGCTTTCGCCGTGGACATCCCGATGCGGTGTTGTTGCGCTATGCACTCGACGTAGTGGGCGATTTGTCCGGTTTGCTCATAAGCCATCTCGATGTTTTTGAACGAGGCACTTCACTTAAGTGGTGCGAGCGTTACATCGCTGCGTCATTGTCGCAGCCTGATGGGAAGCAGTCTGTCGATACAGTGGAGAGAATTGCGTTAAGTCGCGAGCCGGACTTAACGCACCAAGGTGCGCTGACCAATCTGCTGCTGAGTGCGGAACCGCAGTATGCCAGTAAATCCGTAGATTCCGCTCCAGCGTTGTTGGATTGTATTGCTGCTGTCACGGCACTACCGATTGTCTTGCGTTCCTACGGCCCCACGTGGGATGAGGTACGAGAGTAGTTTGTTTAAAGCGCCCAAGTAGCGCCGTCCAATGCTGGCATGCCGGCACAGCCTCTTATGCCGAAGGCGGGGCGTAATCTTTTAGTGGTTATTTTTTATATTTTGAATGGCTTGCCATACCCGATGCGGCGTGAACGGCATGTCGAGATGTTTGATGCCGAGCGGCCTTAACGCATCCACCACGGCGTTTACCAGCGCCGGCAGTGACCCGCTGCAGCCGGCTTCGCCCACGCCTTTGGCCCCCAGCGCGTTGGCGGTAGTCGTGACCGGATGATCGTACACCGCGATGTCGCGCAACAGGTTCGCGCGCGGCATGGTGTAATCCATGAAACTGCCGCTTAACAACTGGCCTGTCGCTGGGTCATAAACCGCGTGTTCGCCGAACACCTGTCCGGCACCTTGCACCACGCCGCCGTGTACCTGGCCTGCGACCAGCGTGTGATTGATGACGTTGCCGAGATCATCGACCGCGATATATTTTTCAATGGTGGTGGCGCCGGTTTCCGGGTCGATTTCGACTTCGGCGATGTGACAGCCGTTGGGGAAGGTTGCGCCGTACGTGGCTTCGCCCACGCAGTTAAGCGGATGCGGCGTTGTGCTGCCAAGTGCGGCAGCGAGTTCCACGAAATCCATGGAGCGGTCACCCGCATGGTAACGGCCTTCGCTGTAACGCAACTCGTTTTCAGGGCGGCCGAGTTTTTGCGCGGCATGTGGCTTGGCGACTTCTATCAGTTTTTGGCCCAACACATGAAACACGCTACCCGTGCCCAGTGCGCCGCGCGAACCACCGGTGCCATTGCCGACCAACTCCGCAGCCGGTGGCATCGGATGAAAATGTATGTGTTCCGCCGAAATGCCCAGTGCGTCAGCGACAATTTGCGGGAACACGGTTTCGTGGCCCTGGCCTGAGGCCTGTGTTACCGCGTACAGCGTCAACTTGCCGTCGGGCGCGAACGTCACCGATACCTGATCCTTGGGCGTATTGCCGCCACCGCCTGCTTCAAGATAAGTCGCGATACCCATGCCACGCAATTTGCCTGCCGCTTTGGCGGCGGCGCGGCGCCGCTCGAAACCGGCGTAGTCGGAATGTTTCAGCCCGTCATTCATGATCGCTTCGAAATCGCCGGAGTCATATACCGTGCCGTTGGCAGTTTTGTAGGGCATCGCGCTGGGCGGAATAAAATTCTTGCGGCGCAGGGCAATCGGATCAAAGCCATGTTCGTGCGCTGCGTGGTCGATCAGCCGTTCGACCGCATAAGCAATATCGGGGCGGCCCGCGCCACGGTAGGCCGACACCGGCACGGTGTTGGTCAGTACCAGCCGCGAACGTACGTAAATCGCGGGGAAGCGATACACACCACCGGCGGTGATGGTGATATTGCGCGTGGCGATGAAAGGACCGAAGCCCGCGCCGTAGGCACCCATATCGGCACGATCGTCGAAACGAATGGCGAGCACTTTGCCATCGGCATCAAGCGCGAGTTCGCCACTGAGCGACAACGCACGGCCATGAAAATCGCTGACAAACGTTTCGCTGCGCGTTGCCACCCATTTAACCGGGCGTTTGAGTTTTTTCGCCGCGTACATCATGGCAAAATTTTCCGGATACGCCGGGCCGCGCACACCGAAACTGCCGCCGACATCCTGCACCACCAGTTCTATTTTGTCTTTGTCGAGCCCGCTGACGTGCATGAGTTGTCCGCGCATTCCACCCTGGCCTTGCAGCAAGGTATGCATGGTGTAGCGTTCGTTGGCGGGATCAAATGCAACGAGGAGGGAGCGCGGTTCCATCGCATTGCCGCAGAGGCGTTGACTATCGACGGTGACTTTGCTGGTGAAGGTTGCCGATGCAAAAGCCGCGGCTACGGCTTGCTCGTCGCCTGACTCAAAATCAAAAGCCAGATTGCCGGGCACGCTGTCGTGTACCAGCGGCGCGCCGGGTTTGAGTGCGTCGTCGAGATGGCTTACCGACGGCAGGTCGCGGTATTCGATCTCGATCAATTCGCGTGCGTCTTCGGCGACGGCAGCGGTTTCCGCGATGACCATCGCGACCGCTTCGCCGACGTAATTCACGCGATCCATCGCCAGCACGTTAAAGTATGGCTTATGCATCGCCATGCCGCCGCGTCCCGGAAAGCCCACGGGATTGGGCAGCGATTTAAAGCCCGCTTCCTTGATATCGGCGTGGGTGTAGACGGCGATGACGCCCGGATGTTTGAGTGCCTGGGTGGTGTCTATACGCAAAATTTCGGCGTGTGCACGGTCTGCGCGCAGAAACACGGCATGCAACTGGCCGGGCAGATTGCAGTCCGATGTGTAGCGGCCCTGGCCGGTAATTAATCTGAAATCCTCGCGGCGTGTCATGGTGCTTCCCTTGGGATTG
>JBEBHE010000276.1:0-6239 GCA_040081205.1 Burkholderiales bacterium
TTTTATAACTTACTGTTTCGTTAGCCCTTATCCTTGTCAGCGCCGGTAGCCGGCGGCGGCACGTTGTCACTATCAGCATTGGGCATAAAGTCTGACGTGAAGTCCTGAAATTTTCCGCCGGGACTGCGATGAATCACATCCACCAATACGATGCGCAGCGAATGCTTATCGTTAGTGGCCGCCGTCCAGGCCACGCGTATACGCGTCTCGAATTCCGGCGGCAACGCGCCGGCGGTCAGCAGCCGCAGCTCGAACGACTCGTCACGAAACTGATGTATCTGAAACTGCCGCAGATGGCGCGCGGTCAGCGGCGGAATCGTTTCCAGCGCTTCACGCAATGCGCCGACAAGCGCAAGCGTGCCCTGCGGCAAATAGGCAATGCGGCTGTAGCGCCCAGCTAGATCGCCGAATGCGGGCAAGGTACGTCCACAGGGGCAAGGCCCTTGCACCGCGGCCGCCATATCGCCGGTGTCATAGCGAAACAGCGGCATGGCCGCATTGGTCAGCGTGCTGACCACCACGCGCCCCGTTGCGCCCGGCGCACAGCGCCGACCATCCTCATCCACGATTTCCACCACGCAATGTTCCGCATGCACGTGATAACGCCCGCCGGCACAGCGCACGCCCACCAGGCCGATTTCGTTCAGACCGTAGCTCTGCTCTATCGCCACGCCGGCAGTGGCCTCAATACGCCGGCGCATCGATGGCGTCAGTTGTTCTGAAATCGCCTGCAGCTTGCGGATGCTGGGCGCGGGCCAGCGTCCCTCGCACGCAAAAACCAGATGCTCCAGCGTTTCGGAATATGTTTCCAGATAGTGCGGGCATTCTTCGGCCAGCCATTCGAGTTGGCGTTCGATCGGATTCGTGACGCTGAAAAATATATAGGGCCCGGTCTCGAAAAAAGCACTGGCGTAGCGCCAAGCCGGCCTTCGCCCGGTGATGCCGTTGGCCAACGGCGCTTCACCACGAGCAATCGGTAATTGGCTCGGCAACCGGATCGAGGCAAACGTGGCCTCCGGATCCATGCGGTGCCAGCGGTAATGCCGCTGTCGCAGCAGCGTAAACATCAGGTTGCTCCGAACGCTGTGCAACACTTTGGCAGGCTGCCCGGTAGTGCCTGACGATGCCGTCCAGCCAAACACCCGCTCGCCTGGCGGCAGACGGCGGGCGCGCAGACGCGGGTTATGCCGCGCCAGCTCGAGCTTGTTCAACACGGGAAGACGTTCAAGTTCTCCGACGTCGTGCAGTATTTTCGGATCGATTCCCCGCTCGCGGAATAACGCGGACCAATAGGGCACCGACGACGACGCGAATAGCGCCATTCGCGACAAGCCCTCGCCTTGTTGCGCTGCCAGCATCGCCGGCGGCGTGAATTCGCCATCGACAAGCCGAGCGATCTGCGGCGCCATGTTGCGTTTTTCGGGCCTGAAGCGCCAACGACGCTGCTCCTCGTGTTCTTCCGTCAATGAAGTCATGGCTGGATTCGTTTGTTCTCGTCGCGTCTTCCGATTGCCACCGCCATCAATGGGCAACGAATTCCTTCAGCATCGCCGATTTCTCATCCTCATTCAGGTAACTTGATTTCAGGCTATCCACAACCGACTGTTTGACAAATGCCAGGCTCAAGCCGCAGTCACGGATGGCGTGCAGATATTCCTCGCTTAACGTTGTCTGAAACAAAACGGGGTCGTCACTATTGAGCGTCACCCTGCATCCCGCATCCACGAGGCGCTTTACGGGGTGCTCGGCGTAGGACGCATATACGCCCAATTTTATATTGCTGGTGAGACAAACTTCCAACGGCAGGGCATGGCGAACGAGATAGTCTACCAACGCGGGATCCTCGATAGACCTCACGCCATGACCCAAGCGTGAAGGCCTTAAATGTTCAATAGTTTCCCATACGCTGGACGGGCCCATTCCTTCGCCCGCATGGGGATTGGCTGGTAACCCGACAGACCGTGCCTGTTGAAAATGTGACGAGAAACCTTGTGCAAGGTAGCCGGCTTCCGGCCCTCCCAGACCCAGCGCAACCACGCCCCCTGCTCGCGCTGTGACGCTCGCTGCCCATTGCGTGACAGTGAGCGCTGGAGCAGGATAGCTTCTGAGCAGGTCGGCGATCCAGCGCATCTCCACGCCCCACCGGGCTTTGACGATTCTCCGGGCCTCATTTAAAGCACTGAGTATGCTGTCCAAGGGAAATCCCCGCTTCAGGTAGAACTGTGGCGCCCAAGTTATCTCCGCATAGCGAATATTTTGCCGGGCCATGGTGCCGCCCATGTCAACAATGACATCAAAAAAATCCTCCGGCTGTCGCAAACAATGGACACCCAGTAAAAAAATATTTGCAAAGTCTCTGAAGCTCCCAAAGGTGCAATATCGGTAAAACTGATCCGGATGCGTAAAAGGCAACTTCCGTTTATTTCGCTCGGCGAGTCGCAGCATAAGCGCAGGCGAGATCGAGCCTTCCATATGCAAATGTAATTCGACCTTGGGCAGAGACAGAAGCTGCTGCTCAAGAGAGAATTCACCGGGTGCGGGATTTTCAATACCGATCCTGACGGAGTGGCGAGAAGGCCGAGCGTCGGGATACGACCTTGCCAGCAAGGTCTTTAGAATGTCGATCGCATTGGTCTGACTAAAAGAACGGAATATCTCTCTCTGGCCCTGCATCAAACGGTTTCGCAAATCGGCGTCGCCCGGATTCTCCAGCAGCGCGCAAAAGAGTCCCGGCAGTTCTGACAAAAGGGATTCGGTATGAGCGCGCAACGCATTTAGGCACATACCGGTTTGTTTTTCCCAGTTAACCCTTCTCGCAGATTCTCCGAGTCGAGTGACAAGTCCGGCGGGTATCGTTCCATGCATGCCATTCCTGGTGAACACCTGGTAATGGTGCAGCTGCGTACTATTCATCGGTGGCAACAGAAACACGGGTATATCCTGAGCCATGGCCTCGTAAACCGCGCCTATACCCGGCGTGGTAACCACCAGTTCCGCACCTGCAATAAGCCGCGCTGACGTCTCAGGACTGACATCACCCAAAATACTGACATTGTTCTCAGGTAGAGAAAGGCTTTTCAGATGGGGGCTGCCGATAATTGTCAGAGACCTGGCGTAACGAGTGGCCAGCCGCGCTACCGCCGTCACGATCTTTGCGATGGGCTCAGTGATGGTCTCCCAAGGGACCAGCGGCGACGTTACGCCACCGAGATGCAACACGATCGAGGGCACGTCTGACAACGTGCGATCCGCGAGTGGCCACATCAATGGCGCTATCAAGGCAACTATTGTGGCAGTGTAATGATCCAGCAACCCGGCGGTACCGGGATGGTCCTCCGCCAGATAGCCCAGCAACCCATCCGGAACAGGCGTTTGAATATTGTCTTTGCGCCAGAGCAGCAAGCTATCTACAAAAACCGTCTGTCCGGATAATCCGAGCCGGTGTAACTGCTGTAGGGCCGGCGCATGGCCAATGTTGACGAACATGTCGAAACTGGACAAGTTTCGGCGGTCTTTAAAATTACTGGCGACCCCCTCGATAACGCGGGCAGTGGCAGAAGGCTTGTATTGAAAAATAAATCGATAAGCGTCCCGATCGGCACACAGCGTAATTTCGGCACTGTCTCGCAGTGCATGCGCCAGGATTAGCGCCTTGGCTGCCGGGCCAAATCCGAATGGCGCGCAAATGATGAGCACATGGGGTTTTATAGCCATCGCGTCTAATCCAGCGTAATTTTCTGCGCCCTGATCACCCGCCCCCAGCGGTCGATCTCGGTTTTGATCCACTGATCGAATTGTGCGAGCGTGCTGCCGACCGTTTCCAGGCCGAGCTCGGCGAAACGTGATTTCACATCTGCTTGCGCGAGTACTTTCGCGCTTTCCGTGTTGAGACGCGCAATGATATCCAACGGCGATTTTGCAGGCGCAAGCAGCCCTACCCACGACTCCGCGCGGAAATTCGGATACACGCTCAGCATCAGCGGCACGCCCGGCAGAGCGGCGCTCGGTTTCTCCGAGGTAACCGCTATCGCGCGCAGCCGTTTGCTGCGCACATGCGGGGCTGCTGTCGATACCGTGGGAAACATCGCGTCGACATGCCCCGCGATTAAATCGGTAATGGCGCCTCCCGCGCCCTTGTATGGCACATTGGTCACATTCACGTTCGCTTCCAGCCGCAACAACTCCATCAGCAACCGCGCAGGAGAACCGGGGCCGACGCTGGCAAAATTCAGCGAGCCCGGCTTGTTTTTGGCGAGGGCAACCAAGTCACTCACCGTTTTCGCCGGCACGCCCGGATTCACCACCAACACCAGCGGCCCTCGCACCAGCAGCGAAATCGGTGCGAGATCGTTGACAGTGTTGTATTCAAGGCTTTTGAATAAATGCGGATTGGTGGCATGGCTATCGAATACGGCGAGCAGCGTGTAACCGTCCGGCGCGGCGCGCGCCGCCGCCGCCGTGCCGAGCGTGCTGCCCGCGCCAACGCGATTCTCTACAACAAACTGTTGCGCCAGCGCCTCGGAGAGCTTCGCCGCAACGATGCGCGCGCTGACATCGGCAAGCCCGCTGGGTGCGTTGGGGACAATAATGCGCACCGGTTTGGCGGGATAATTCTGAGCGGCAGCAATGCCGCTGACCAGAACGCTTGCGAACAAGAACCGACGTTTCATAATCTGATTAATCTGCGTTTGATGCGCGGCATTATACGGCGGCACCGCCGGCAGCATGTTAAAGTTTCGCCCTCCATGCCGAAGGAAAATTCATGAGCACCCAACCCATTCCAACAATTCCATTGCGTAGCGGCAAAAGCGTGCGCGATCAAGTCAGCCCCGAAGAATGGCAACTGCGCTGCGAGCTTGCCGCCGCGCACCGGCTGGTGGCGCATTTTGTGTTCGTCGATATGACTTACAACCACATTTCAGCGCGCATTCCCGGTGAGCCGAACCATTTTTTGGTGAAGCCGGAAACCGCGTACATGGAGCAGGTCACTGCGTCCAATCTCGTCAAGTACGATGTCGATGGCAATCAGGTGATGGCGTCGGAATTCAAGGCAAGTCCCGCCGCCTATAACGTGCATGCGTCGGTACTGAAAGCGCGCCCGGATATTGTTGCCGCCGTACACACGCATTCGCCGGCAAATCTCGCGATCTCCGCACAAAAATGCGGCCTGCTGCCGATCACGCAACAAGCGATGCGTTTTTATAAGCGTATCGCTTACTACAAAAACGAATACGACGACATCACACCCGAAGGCACAGCGCACATGGCGCGCGCGCTCGGCGACAAATGGGTGATGACTCTCGAAAATCACGGCGCGTTGATTTGCGGCAAATCGCTGCCAGAGGCGTATATCTATCACCACTTTTTTGAACTCGCGTGCCGCGCGCAAATCGGTGCTTTGGCAGGCGGTGGCGAATTGATTATTCCATCGGAGGCCGTGTGCGAAGAAAGGGTATCGCGCGCAGGCCGCATCGGCGTCTACGATTCAAAAAGCCGCGATTGGACAGCCGGCATGGCGTTGGCGGACAAGCTTTTTCCCGAATACAAAAACTGACACCCACAATAGGTTATCGACATGTCGAGTTTCAAGCTGTTGAACTACGCAGGCACCAACGGCGCGCCACGCGCGGGCATTCTGGTGAGTGGCGATGCCGTGGTGGATCTGCGCGACGCGTTGCCGGATAACGCCTGGTCGCAATCCACGCTCGCGGTATTGAACGCGTGGGAGGAAGCGCTCCCGGCGCTGCACGCGCTGGCCGCCGCACCACGCGGCACGCAACTGCCGCTGGCCTCGGTGCGCTTGCTCGCGCCGATTTATTATCCGCCGGCAATTTATTGCACTGGCGCCAACTACATGGCGCACGCCGAAGAAATGTCCGCCGAGGGCGCGGGCGTGGACAAGGCGACGACGCAACCCTATCTGTTTCTGAAATCGGCACAGCATTGCATGATCGGCCCCAACGATGCGATCCATCTGCCCAACACTTCAAAGAAAGTCGACTGGGAAGCCGAGTGCGCCGTGGTCATCGGCAAGAAAGGTCGCAACATCAGCATAGCCGACGCGATGAAACATGTAGCGGGTTACACCATTATGAACGATGTGTCCGCGCGCGATCTGTCGCGCCGCCCCGACTGGCCGCGCTGGAATATTGATTGGTTCGGCCATAAAAATTTCGAAACCGCGGCGCCGATGGGCCCATGGATCACACCTGCGGATCAGGTACCCGACATTTATCAGT
>JBEBHE010000530.1:0-1600 GCA_040081205.1 Burkholderiales bacterium
GGCGGGAACCCATAACACAGTGCCATCGGGAAAATTGCATGGGTTCCCGCCTGCGCGGGAACGACGGGAGGAGAAGCGAAATGTGGCGTCTTGTCAGTTCGGCATTGTTTGCGTTGTTGTGCGTGTCACCTGCATTGGCGCAGGAAGGCTATCCTGCGAAGCCCGTGCGCTTCATCGCGCCGTATCCCCCCGGCGGTTCCAGCGACGTGCTGGCGCGGGTGATCGCGCAAAAGCTGACCGACGCTTTGGGACGGCAGGTGATCGTCGAGAACCGCCCCGGCGCCACCGGCAATATCGGCCACGAGTTGGCGGTGAAATCGGCGCCGGATGGTTACACGCTGTTGCTCACCACCAAATCGCAGATGGTCAACAATCCGTATCTATTCAAGCGGCTGCCGTTTGACCCGCTGACGGATTTTTCGCTGCTGACGATGATCGCCAACGCGGGCCACGTGCTGGTGGTGCATCCGGCGGTGCCCGCGCGCAACGTGAAAGAATTGATTGCATTGGCGAAGGCCCGGCCGGGAAAACTGAGCTACGGTTCCGCAGGCGCCGGCAGCACGGTGGGCATTGTCGCCGAAGTGTTCAAATCAATCGTCAAAGTCGATATTCTGCAGGTGCCGTACAAAGGCACGGTGCTGGCGGTGTCGGATGTGGTTGGCGGGCAAATCGAAATGGTGTTCTCCGACATGGTGCCCGCCGTGCCGCAGATACGCGGCGGACGTCTGCGCGCGCTGGCGGTTACCACTGCAGAACGTTCGCCCGCGCTGCCGGATGTGCCGACGATGATCGAATCCGGCATCAAAGAACCATTGCCCACGCAGTGGTGGGGCATGTCCGGACCGAAAGGCATGCCACCTGCCATCGTGTCGCGCTTGAACAGCGAGATCGGGCGCATCGTTGCGTTGCCGGACGTGAAGCAACGCTACAGCGATCTGGGCATCATGCCCATGCACACCACGCCGGAGCGCATGCTGGAGTTGATACGAATCGAAATTCCACAAACGGCGAAAATACTGGCGGCGATTGGGCTTAAGCCGGAATAATTTTTTAAAAACAAATAGTTACGAGAATTCTGAGTGCGTGAACTCCAGCGCACACACGCTGTCCACCAATGGCAGGCGATAGACGTTAGTGGTTTGTCGCCCGATCACGAATCACAAAAGGACACCGCCATGCATAAAATTGTCGTCGCACTGATGTTTGCCACCGCGTTGTGTGCGCCGTTCGCATTCGTTACTCCGGTGGGCGCCAATCCTCGCGCACCGATCGAGATCGCCAATCCAGCCATCGATATGGAAGGCTACCTGCGCGTCTCGCGCGAAGCTGCGCAACATCGCGCCTCACGCCGCGTCACCGAAGAAGAATTTATGCGCATGAGCCGCGAGCCGAACACGATAGTGCTCGATGCGCGCAGCCGCGAGAAATACGACGAACTGCACGTGAAAGGCGCGGTGAGCCTCGCTTTTTCGGATATCGCGGTGGATAGCCTGGCGCGTACTGTTCCCGACAAAAACACGCGCATCCTGATCTATTGCAACAACAACTTCGCCAATGCCGTGCAGCCGTTCCCCACGAAAATGCCGAGCGCGTCGCTGAA
>JBEBHE010000277.1:0-6227 GCA_040081205.1 Burkholderiales bacterium
GGCAGCGTTATTCCGCAGTCCGATGGCCGTTATGAAGTGCGCTTTCGTTTGATGGACGCGGTGCGGCAAACGCAATTAGCCGGATTTTCGTACAGCGCCAGCGCCGGACAACTGCGGCTCACCGCGCACAAAATCGCCGACGTCATTTACGAAAAACTCGTTGGTGAAAAGGGTGCGTTCGCCACGCGCATCGCGTACGTGGTACGCCTTCCCGGCAAACGCTTTGCGCTGCACGTCGCCGACGCCGATGGTTTCGCGCCGCAGACAATTCTGTCATCCAACGAGCCGATTATTTCGCCGACGTGGTCGCCCGATGGTTCGCGGCTTGCGTATGTGTCGTTCGAGCAGCGCAAGCCCGTGGTGTATGTGCAGTCGATAGTCACCGGCGCGCGGCAGGCGGTGGCGAATTTCTTCGGCAGCAACAGTGCGCCGGCGTGGTCGCCCGACGGGCGGCGGCTGGTGGTGGTATTGTCGAAAGATGGCGGGTCGCAGATGAATATCATCAACGCTGACGGCAGCGGGCAGCCGCAGCGTCTGGCAGCGAGTTCCTCCATCGATACCGAGCCGAATTTTTCGCCGGATGGCAGCGCGATTCTTTTTACCTCGGATCGCGGCGGCAGCCCTCAGATATACCGCATTCCCGTTTCCGGCGGACAACCGCAACGCGTGACCTTTGAGGGCACCTATAACGTATCCGCGCGTCATAGCCCCGACGGCAAGGGTTTTACGTTCATACAACGCAACGGCGGTCGTTTCAATGTGGCTGTACAGGATTTTGCATCGCGCCAAGTACAAGTACTGACCGAGGGTGGTGTTGACGAATCGCCGAGTTTTGCGCCCAACGGACGCATGATCCTCTATGCAAGCGAGATCAGAGGCCGTGGTATATTGGCCGCCGTTTCCAGCGACGGTCGTGTGAAGCAACGATTTACCGAAGACGCAGGCGACATACGGGAACCTGCGTGGGGTCCGATTGTCAGTAAGTGAGTTCCCATCAGAATTGAAAAAAGGAGTGAGACCATGCTGAAAATTGTTTCCGGATTGGCTATCGCTGTTCTGCTTGCCGCTTGTAGCAGCACGCCCACCAGTGAACAAAAGGGCGCAGCGGTTGAAGATCGCTCCGCGAGCACTTCACAACAGCAGAAACCGCAGGTGGTTGATAGCGCACCCGTTGTGGGGGCGGTGCCGCCGTCTACAACGTCCGGCACTGCCCTTGATCCCAGTCTGAAAGACCCGAAGAATATCCTCTCCAAGCGCGCGATCTTCTTCGATTACGACAGCAATCAGGTGAAAGAAGAATATCGCCCTCTCGTTGCCGCGCACGCGCGCTACCTCACGCAGAATAAGAACGCAAAAATGATTATCCAGGGCAATACCGACGAGCGCGGCAGCCGCGAATACAACCTTGCGCTGGGCCAGCGCCGCGCTGATTCGGTGAAACAAATGATGACCGTGCTGGGCGCGGAGTCGCCGCGGGTTGAAACCGTGAGCTTCGGCGAAGAAAAGCCGCGTGGACAGGGCGCCACCGAGGCAGCGTTCGCCGAGAACCGGCGTGCGGATATTGTTTATCAGGGCGAATAGGTCGAGAGGGGCGAAAAGTGAGGCGTGAGGCGTGAGGCGCGACCCGTTTGGCGGTGTGTTTGCCCGCGTGGCAGGCGCGTTGTTTTTTGCGGCGATGGTCGCGATTCCGGCGCACGCCGCTCTGTTCGACGACGATGTGGCGCGCAAACAAATTGCCGAGCAGGCCCGGCGTGTTGATGATCTGAGATCGCAGTCCGACGCCATCTTCGGACGTATCGGCAAAATTGAAGAATCGTTGCGCAATCAGCCAGTGCTGGAGCTGGTGAGTCAGATCGAAGCACTCAGGCGCGAAATCCAGGGCCTGCGCGGACAAATCGAAGTGGTGAACAACGGCGTGGAGAGCAACGCGAAGCGCCAGCGCGATATGTATGTTGATCTCGACACGCGCATGCGGCGCATCGAACAGGGTGCTGGCGCACCAGCGGCGCCAGGTCCCGTTGTGGATGCGGGCGTTCCCGCAAGCGCCGCGCCCGTGGCAGGCGCATCCGCGGACGAAGGGCGCGTGTACGAAGCCGCACAGCAGCAGCGGCGCAACGGCAATTATCAGGGCGCGATTACGTCATTCCAATCTTTTCTGGGCCAGTACCCGCGCAGCCCGCTGGCGCATCGCGCGCAGTACTGGATCGGCGATTCTTATTTCAATCTGCGCGATTACAAAAATGCCATCGCCAGCCAGCAGAAGCTGATCTCGACCTATCCCGACAGCGCATCCGCGCCGGATGCGCTGCTCAACATCGCCAGCTCGCAAGCCGAGTTGGGTGACGGGGCCAACGCGCGCAAGACCATGGATACGCTGGTGGCACGTTATCCCTCGAGCGAGGCAGCCGAAAAAGCCAAGCGCCGTATCAGCACGCTGCGATAGCTTGCAATAGCACGCTGCGGTAGCGGCAGCGTCTCCGGTAGTACAATCCTGTTTTAATTGACGCCGAGCGTGCGCACGCACGCGACTACCGTATGAAAACCGCTGTTGTCCTGCTTTCGGGCGGACTCGATTCTGCTACCGTACTCGCCATGGCGCGAGCGCAAGGCTACGCTTGTCACTGTCTGTCGATGGATTATGGTCAGCGCCATCGTGCGGAGCTTACGGCGGCAGCGCGCGTCGCAACGATGCTGGGAGCCCAGTCGCACCGCGTCGTCAAAATTGATCTGGCGGGGTTCGGCGGATCGGCGTTGACGGATTCAAACATTGCCGTGCCCACCAGCGGCGTTGCACCCGGCATACCCGTGACCTACGTTCCGGCGCGCAACACCATATTGCTGTCGTTCGCGCTGGCGAATGCCGAAGTGATCGGCGCGAACGATATTTTTTTCGGCGCAAACGCAGTGGATTATTCGGGCTATCCTGATTGCCGGCCTGATTACGTGAAAGCGTATGAAACGATGGCTAACCTCGCGACGCGCGCTGCAGTAGAAGGCCAAAGGCTCACGATACACACGCCGATCATCGCGTTGTCGAAAGCCGGGATTATTCGCAACGGCATGGCGCTTGGCGTCGATTACGCATTGACGGTATCGTGTTACCAGGCGACGGATGAGGGCCTTGCCTGCGGGCAGTGCGACGCATGCCGGTTGCGCCGCGCAGGGTTCGAACAGGCCGGCATCGCAGACCCAACGCGATATACAAAAAATAATTAACAAAAACATATACTTACGGTAATATTGCATCATGGAATTTACCGTTCATCATCAAGTGCTCGGTGCGATATTCGTGATTGCAGTGATCATGGGCGTGGTCGTGAACAAAACGCACTTCTGCACCATGGGTGCGGTATCCGATTGGTTGAACATCGGCGACACGGGACGCATGCGCGCGTGGGTGTTCGCGATGGCAGTTGCGCTGCTCGGCGTGATCGCGCTCGAAACCGCAGGCACGATTAATCTTTCCGGCGAAACGTTTCCGCCGTATCGCAGTGCCAATTTCGCGTGGCCGCGCTACCTTGCCGGCGGGCTCATGTTCGGCATTGGCATGGTGCTCGCCAGCGGATGCGGCAACAAAACCTTGGTGCGCGTGGGTAGCGGCAATTTGAAATCACTGACCGTGTTGCTGATCGGCATGATCGCGTCGTACCTGATGTTATGGTCGCCGCTATTTGAAAAAGCGTTTCTGCCGTGGTTACAACCGGCCACGATCAATCTTGCGCAGCACGGCATTCCGTCGCAGCACGCAGGGGATGTTATTTCTGGTTTGCTCGGCCAGGCGTCCTCGAAAACCAACAACCTCGCCGTATCGTTGATGGTTGCGGTGGGCATGCTGATCTTTGTGATGAAATCAAGAGACTTTCGCGGCAGCTTTGACAACATTCTCAGCGGCGCGGTGGTCGGACTGGCCATTGTCGCCGGCTGGTATATCACCGGCGGCCCGCTCGGCCAATCGTGGAAGGAATACGCCGAGATGGCGACGGACATTCCCAGCCGCGTACAGGTGCAGTCTTATACCTTTGTCAGTCCCATGGGCGATTCCGTGCGCTATCTGCTCGACCCGATGAAAATGTCACTGGTGAATTTTGGCGTGGTGGCGCTCGGCGGTGTGATTATCGGATCGTTTTTTTATGCGATTGCCACCAAAAATTTTCGCATCGAGTGGTTCGCGTCATTTGGCGATTTCGTCAATCACGCCATCGGCGGGGTGCTGATGGGTATTGGCGGCGTATTGTCGATGGGCTGCACGGTAGGGCAGGCGATCACTGGTATGTCCACGCTGGCGATTGGCTCCATGCTTACATTCGTCGCTATCGTCGTTGGCGCTGCGGCCACGATGAAGTTCCAATACTGGCGCATGATGCGTGAAGCGTAGCGGGAAATTCCGCATAATAGTGTCTCTGCGGTTGACCCATCCCCCTATGAGCGGTAGAATTCGCCCCTTTTTGGGCGGTTAGCTCAGCCGGTAGAGCAGCGGACTTTTAATCCGTTGGTCGCGAGTTCGAATCTCGCACCGCCTACCATTCAAATCAAGGGGTTAGCCTATGCGCTAGCCCTTTGTTTTTCGCGGTGTCGGGAAATGTGTAGAACGACATCGCATACCGTGCCGTTTTTGATACGCGCTGTAACCTTCAGATGCTTTGCCGCCCTGCCAGGCCTACACTTCGGATTCTGCAATGGCAGAACGATTGATACTTGTGGTGCTGGGCTCTGGCATGGGGGCGCCCGCGCGTTTCACCGCGACCAACGCGTTTGCGAGCGCATTGCGCCGGCCAACGCCGCAGTAGGTGATGCCGTATTCCTGCATCTGTTCCGGATCATAGATATTTCGTCCATCGAATACGACGAGGCGGCGCATGCGATGCGTCATCGCCTGAAAATCCGGATTCTGGAAACACTTCCATTCGGTGATGACCAAAAGGGCATCCGCTCCGCCGAGAGCATCAAGCGGATCGTCCGCGAATCGCACGCGCGTGATGGCCTCCGGTGTGCAGCCGAGGTCCGCGTTCAGCGCCCGGCGCGCTTCTTCCATGGCGACCGGATCGTACACCGCGATTTCCGCGCCACGCGCAAGCAGGTCAACAATCACGGCGCGGCTTGGCGCCTCGCGCATGTCATCGGTGTTTGGTTTGAAGGCAAGACCCCATATCGCGAATCGGAAACCACTGAGAGATTCGCCGAAACAGTCCACTACGCGCCGCACTAATAATGTTTTCTGGGCGCGATTGACGCGCTCCGTGGCCTCGACGATTTGCATGCGCAGGCCCTGCTGAGCCGCAGTGTGGATCAGCGCGCGCGTGTCCTTTGGAAAGCAACTGCCGCCATACCCTGTTCCCGCGTACAGAAAGCCGTGTCCAATGCGCGCGTCTGCTCCGATGCCGCGGCGCACGGCGTCAATGTCGGCGTCGAATTGATCGGCCAGGCCAGCCATTTCGTTCATGAATGAAACGCGCACCGCGAGCATGGCGTTAGCGGCGTACTTGGTCAGTTCCGCACTGGCGACATCCATCCAGAGCGTCCGGTCGTGATGGCGGTTAAAAGGCGCGTAAAGCCGTTTTAGCAGAACTTTCGCCTTGTCTCCCTCCGGGGTGTCCGGGATCCCAATGACGATGCGGTCGGGACGCATGAAATCCTCGATGGCCGCGCCTTCCTTCAGAAACTCCGGATTCGACACGACAGCGAAGGCTTGTCCGGGCCGGCCCTGGCGTTCCAGTTGCGCGCGTATCGTTCGCTCGACCATCGCGGCAGCGCCCACAGGCACGGTGGACTTGTTGATCACGACCTTGTAGCCGTGCATGTGCATCCCGATTTCCCGCGCGGCGTCCAGCACCTGCTGCATGTCGGCGGAGCCGTCCTCAACCGGCGGTGTGCCCACGGCGATAAAGATTACTTCTGCATCGTTGACCGACCGCGGTAGTGACGTTGAAAACGCGAGGCGCCCCGCCGCGATATTGCGCGCCACCATGTCGTCCAGTCCGGGCTCGTGGATCGGCATACTGCCCGCCTGTAACAGCGTGATGCGGCCATAGTCGCGATCCACCCCTACCACGTGATTGCCCAGCTCGGCGAGACACGCCGCAGTGACCAGCCCCACGTAACCTGCCCCCACCACGGTGATTTTCATGCGCGCCTTTTCCAGAGTGAAGTTTGACGAATGGTGCGCGGGTGGCATGACATCGCGATGTCGGTTTCATGACGGATGGGTTAACGCAGAAACATCCGCGATG
>JBEBHE010000031.1:0-22362 GCA_040081205.1 Burkholderiales bacterium
GATTAACCTCGTTGGGGCGTTCGGCGCAGGTGCCATCATTGTTGGCGGTATTGTTTTTTACCTCTTGAAGTTCTATGTTCCTACGTATTTATCAGAAAAGGCAAAAAACCTTGCGACTCGGGAGGACATCTCCGCAATCACAAATGAGATCGAGCGAGTTCGCGTTCAGTACACAATTCTTGTTGAGGAACTAAAAGCGCGGCATCAGTTACGCATGGCTGCGCTTGACCGAAGGTTACAGGCGCATCAGGAGGCGTTCACACTTTGGCGTGAGTTATTCGGAAACACTCACACGGAGGAAGTAGGTAAAAGTGTGCTTAAGTGCCAAGCATGGTGGGAGGCAAATTGCATCTATCTAGAACCTAAGGTTCGCCAAGGTTTTGTTGACGCATATTCTGCAGCACATTCCCACAACCAGTTGGTACGCGGTCGTGCAGATGCACAGCACATTCAAGAAAGTTGGGCGAGGATCATCAAGTTTCCCGATATACTTTTTGAGGCAGTTCAACTTCCACCGCTCACTGAAGTCGAAGTGAAATCACTTGAGAATAAATTAGACGAATCCGACCGCAAAGGCTCCTAGCTATTTCGTTACTTCAACGTGCGTAATATGCGATGTGGTAGGGCGCAATCATATTGCGCCGAATGTTCTTCAGCATCCAGCACGTCAACTGCAAGTTCGCCGGGGGCAGCCCGGCGGCTGGTTACCTTTCTTGCTCCGCCAAGAAAAGTAACCCAAAGAAGGGGCGCCCCGGACTCGGTCTCGCGAAGCGTGGTGCGGGTAGGGGCGCCAGCGGCTGCGCTCACGATGGTTGCCGGGGCGCTAGCGGCTGCTCCCGCAAACGGGCCTGCGGCTAACGAGTCGCAGCCGCTCCCCCGGTTCGCCGGCCCTTCGGGCTACCCTGCGCTGCTCGCGAAAACTGGCGGCTGCGGAACTCGCCCTTGGTGCTCTGCGCCAAGGGTTCACACAGTCCTCGCCGACCCCTCCAGTTTTCGCTGTGCTGCTCGGCGGCTCTCAGGGGGAATTCGGGTGGCTGACATCGTAAGTGGTTATTTCAGGCTGAATTTCTTTTCTCGAATAAACGCTCCAAAATCCGCCCGCTCCGGCACGGAATAATGTCGTGCCTTGTCTTCTGACCAGCCGTAAAACGGCACCTCCGAGTACAGTTTAGGGTGGCGCTGTTTGCGTAGCGGGAATAATTTGTGGCGGCGCTGGTCGTAGGCGTCGATGTTTTCCTTGAGCTTCGATTCATCGTAGCGGTCGGTGTGCACAGTGACATCGAGCTGCAGGCGTGCGGTGATATGGCCGGCTTCCAGCGGGTAGCCAACGCACAGGCCGGCGACCGGGAACACGGCATCGGGCAATCCCAGAATATCGCTGGTCTCGCGCGGATGGTTACGCACGGCGCTGATGGGCACGGTGCCGAGTCCGGCGGCTTCGGCGGCGCGGATGAAATTCGCCAGCACGATACCAGCGTCCACCGCGGCATTCATAAAGTGATCGAGATGTTCGTTGACGAACGGCTTGCCGCGCCATTCGCCGATCTGCCGTATGCGCCGGTTGTTGCCGCAAAACACCAGGAACACCGGTGCGTTGTTGATCCATTGCATGTCAGGGATGTGATCCGCGATGGCTTTGATGTTGGCGCGGTCGGCGACGTGGATGATGTCGGCCTGCTGCAAGTCGGATTTCGACGGGGCTGACAGCGCGCAGGCGAACAGCAGTTTAAGTAACGCTGGATCCACCGGTTGTTCGGCCCACTTTCGGTGGGAGCTGTGTTCGAGCATGTGCCGCAATTCGCTCGTCCCCTGCGTGCCGGCCGGGACGGGGATTGCCTCGCCGAAGCGCGTTTGTGTGGCTTTTTCGATATGTTCGGCGTCGGTGGCGTTATCGTAAGTCATGGTAAGTTTCCTGCGTGGTTTATTTAAAATAATGAATAAAAACAAATACTTATAATGTAGTGATGTATTGTAAGGCCATGGCGTTAAATGCGGTGCTTCAACAGGGCTTTTCCTTGCGCCAAGGGTGAAAAGTGTCGTAAAATCACGGCCTTTCGATTTTCGCCCGTACGGCAAAGCGTCTTACTTACGTTTTCTGGCGCTTACTTCGTGTTTTTCCCGTGCGGCGTCGTTGGCAACTGAGGATGGAACTCCCATGGTAGTGATTCGTTTAGCGCGAGGCGGCGCCAAAAAGCGTCCTTTTTTCAATATCGTAGTCGCGGATGCACGTCGCGCCCGCGATGGCCGTTTTATCGAGCGTGTGGGATTTTACGACCCCAAGGCGCCGGAAGGCCACGAAACTTTCCGGCTGGACCGCGCGCGTCTGGCGCACTGGCAGTCAGTGGGTGCACAGCCTTCCAACACGGTGCAACGTCTGGTGAAGCAGTTCCCCGCTATCGCTGCTGGTGAGCAAAAAGCTGCCTGAGCGGCTGGTTGGAATGGGGCGCATCAGCGCCCCGTTTGGAATCAAGGGCTGGGTCAGGGTTCAACCGTTCGCAGAAACAGCCGATGGCCTGACAAATTACTCGACGTGGTGGCTGGGTAGTGAAGGTGATTGGCGCGAGTACAACGTAGAGCAGGCGCAGGTGCAGGGTACGGACGTCATTGCGAAACTTGTGGGCATTGATGATCGCGACGTCGCTGCGGGGTTCAAAGGCAGGCAGGTAGCGATTCCGCGGCAAGCATTTCCGCCAGCGGAGCAAGGAGAGTATTACTGGGCCGATCTGGTGGGGCTTAGCGTAAAGAATTCTGCGGGACTGGATTTTGGAGTTGTCACAGCGATGATTGAAACGGGTGCCAATGCGGTGCTGGTGGTGCAGCAGGTGGTGAAACAGGTCGTGCAACAAAGTGCGGTTGATGGCGAAAAAGTGGCAGAGGAACGGGAAAGATTGATTCCGTTTATCGCTGATGTGGTCAAGCGTGTGGATATTGCAGCAGGTGTGATCGAAGTAGAGTGGGGCGCGGATTACTAGAGTGATAGTGCCCGTAGCCGTTGTTGTGAAGGCGTGACTGCCATGCTGCAAATTGATGTGATCACGCTGTTTCCGAAGATGTTCGACGCGCTTACCGAGTCGGGCATTGTCGGCAGGGCGCGGGACCGGCGGGTGTACCAGTTTTTGCCGTGGAATCCGCGTGATTTTGCGGTCAACACGCATCGTACGGTGGACGACCGGCCTTATGGCGGCGGCCCCGGCATGGTGATGATGGCCGAACCGCTGGAAAAAGCGGTAAGTGCGGCGCGGCAACGGCAGATCAGCGCCGGCGTGCGCAAGCCGCGGGTGATTTACCTGTCGCCGCAGGGACGGTTGTTGACGCATGAGTTGGTGATGTCGCTGGCGGCGGAGCAGGGCTTGGTGCTGCTGGCGGGACGGTACGAAGGCGTGGATGAACGCGTGATCGCGCGGCAGATTGATGACGAGATCTCGATCGGAGATTACGTGCTGTCTGGCGGCGAGTTGGCAGCGATGGTGGTGATGGATAGTGTGATTCGGCAGTTGCCCGGCGTGCTGGGCGATGCGGAATCAGCGGAACAGGATTCGTTTGTGAGCGGGTTGCTGGATTGCCCGCACTACACGAGGCCGGAAGTGTACGAAGGCGTAGCGGTGCCGCCGGTGTTGATGTCGGGCAATCATGCAGACATCACCCGTTGGCGCCTGAAGCAGGCATTAGGCAGGACGCAGCAACGCCGGCCGGATTTGTTAGCGGTACGCGGTGTAAGCAATGACGAGCGTGCGCTACTGGATGAATACAGGAACGAAGCACAAGGAGCAGTAAAATGAACTTGATACAAGAGCTGGAAAACGAAGAAATCACGCGTCTGGGCCAGAAAGTCCCCGACTTTTCCGCGGGTGATACCGTGGTCGTCAACGTGAAGGTGGTTGAAGGCGAACGCAAGCGCGTACAGGCCTACGAAGGCGTGGTGATTTCCAAACGCAATCGTGGCCTGAATTCAAACTTCATCGTGCGCAAGATTTCCTCGGGCGAGGGCGTGGAGCGCACGTTCCAGACCTATTCGCCGCTGATCGCCAGCATCGAGGTCAAGCGCCGCGGTGACGTGGGCCGCTCGAAGCTTTATTACCTGCGCAATCTCACCGGCAAGGCAGCACGCATTAAGGAAAAGCTGGTTGCGAGAGGTGCAGCGGTTCCCGACATGCTGCCGGAGGCGCCGGTTGAAGCGGCGAAGGAAGCAGCCAAATAAGGGCGCATTTGAATGATTGGAAAAAAGGCAGCTTCGGCTGCCTTTTTTATTGCGATCATCATTAAGATGATTGCGTGATATCACCTTTCCAAACGTCACTCAGGTATTCATGCTCGCGGCTGTCCAGCCAGCTTACGCGATACTCCACTGGCGTATTGTTATAGGTATAGGCAACACGCTTGATGACCAGCATGGGTGTTTTTGCCTGCGTGCAGAGTACCGTTGCAACGGTAGCGTGTGGTATCGCCGCCGATAAACGTTCGCTGATGCGTATCACGTTGATGCGATAGCGCGCCTGATACAACGCGTAGATGGTGCTTTCGCGTGAACGATAAATGTTCTCGTTGAGTCCCCGGAACAGCGCGGCCGGCACCACAATATCGTCGAAGATGACCGGCCGGCCGCCGAGTTTGAGTGCATTGTGTATGCGCAGCGTAGGTGTGCCGCGGCCCACGCCGAGCCACTGCGCTTCTTCGGTTTCGGCCTTGTCCTTGCGAAACGACAGCAACTCGTGCACCGGCAGTTCCTTGATGCCGTCTTTGCGCGCGATGTGAAAAAAATAAAACAGCGTGCGGTCTTCGGTGTGCATTGCAACAAACGTACCGCGACCCTGTTGCCGCACGAGGATGTTGCCGGCGACGAGTTCGTCCACGGCCTTGCGGATGGTGCCGATGGATACGCCAAACTCGCGTGCGAGCAGCGTTTCGCTGGGAATGGCCTCCCCGGGCTTCCAGTCTCCTGCGGCAAGCTTGCGCGTCAGCGCGATCTGCACCCTGCGGTAGAGCGGATTGGCCAGTGTTGCGGTATGGGCGGTGTCGGCTGCGATGGGCAAGGTGGTATTCTGGGCGGGCTAAAACGCAAGGCTGCAAATCTTATCACCGCAAGCCATTACTCATATAGGTCATCTAGTTGACCTGCGCCGGGGTGGCGGCTACCATTTTTGGCAAATAAGAGCCTCGCAGGGCTATTCACCGGATTTTCTGATTTTTCCACCGAATTTCTGCATTCATTTTCATGACAGTTCAGGAGCGAACATGATTCATTTTCTGGTTCACGACAAAAAAGACACCGTCGGTGTTGCCGTGGTTGAAGGCATTAAAGCGGGACAGGAACTCACCGGCTGGCTGATGGAGGACGATTCCACCGTCACGGTAAAGGCGATGAACGATATTCCGATCGGTCACAAAGTCGCGACCAAGCTGGTCAAGAGCGGCGATACGATCTGGAAATACGGTTTCGATATCGGCAAGGCCGTTGCCGATATCAAGGTAGGTGAGCACGCGCATGTGCATAACATCAAAACCAAACGCTGGTAAGCATCAGGCCACCTGCAAACGAATTGGAGACTAAAAATGATTAACAGCAAAACCACCTTCATGGGTTACCGCCGCGAGAACGGCCGCGTCGGCGTGCGCAACCACGTCATCATTCTGCCGTTGGACGATTTGTCTAATGCCGCCTGCGAAGCCGTCGCGCATAACATCAAGGGCACCATTGTGGTGGGCCATCCCTACGGCCGCCTGCAGTTCGGAGCCGATCTTGAATTGCATTTTCGCACCTTGATCGGCGCGGGCAGCAATCCCAACGTTGCCGCTGTGGTGGTGATCGGTATCGAAGAGGAGTGGACCAACCGCATCGTCCAGGCCATCGCCAAAACCGGCAAGCCCGTTACGGGCTTCGGCATTGAGCTGCATGGCGATCACGACACTATCATGCGGGCGTCCAAAGTGGCAAAAGAATACGCGCAATGGGCGTCTGAAATCCGCCGCGTGGAATGTCCGATCAGTGACCTGTGGGTCTCGACCAAGTGCGGCGAATCCGATACGACCTCCGGCTGCGGATCGAATCCGACGGTGGGCAGCGCGTTCGACAAGCTGGATCCGCTGGGGGTGACCATGTGTTTCGGCGAAACCACCGAAATTACCGGTGGCGAAAACATTGTGGCGGATCGTTGCGCGACACCGGAAGTGCGCGCGGCGTTCATGAAAATGTTCGATCGTTATCAGGAAGTGATCGAGCGTCACAAGACCAGCGACCTTTCCGATTCGCAGCCGACCAAAGGCAACATCGCCGGCGGCCTCACCACGATTGAAGAAAAAGCGCTGGGCAACATCCAGAAAATCGGCAAGAAGTGCAAGGTGGTCGGTGTGCTCGACAAAGCCGAAATGCCTACCAAGCCCGGCTTGTGGTTCATGGATTCCTCGTCGGCCGCCGCGGAGATGGTGACGTTGTGCGCCGCTTCCGGCTACGTGGTGCATCTCTTCCCCACGGGGCAGGGCAATGTGATCGGTAATCCGATTATTCCGGTGATCAAGTTGTGCGCGAATCCGCGTACCGTGCGCACCATGTCCGAGCACGTCGATTACGATTGCACGGGACTATTGCAGCGTGAGAAAAATCTCGATCAAACCGGCAACGAGTTGCTGGAAGTGATGATGCGCACGTGTAACGGACGCTTGACGGCTGCCGAAGCGTTGGGCCATAACGAATTCGTGATGACCCGCTTGTACGAAAGCGCGTAGTCCGAAAATAGAGCACTACGGTCTCCGTGGCTGCCCATCGAAATAGAGGCGCGGATATACTCGCGCGTGCCTTGGCGCGCGCGGGCGCGCGGCAGTTGTTCTCGCTTTCCGGCAACCAGATCATGCCGGTGTACGATGCGGCGATTGATGCGGGTCTCAACATCACTCACGTGCGGCACGAAGGTGCCGCCGTACACATGGCCGACGCGTGGGGGCGTCTTACGGGCGAGCCCGGCATTGCGTTGCTCACGGGTGGCCCCGGCCACGCCAACGGCATTGGCGCGCTTTATACGGCCCTCGCATCTGAATCGCCACTGGTGATGCTCTCCGGTCACGCACCGCTCAATCAACTGGGGCGCGGCGCGTTTCAGGAAATGGCGCAGGCGGACATGGCCGTGCCGGTGACTAAAGCGTCTTTCACTGCGCGCAACGCGGAATCGCTGGGCGACGATATGGCGCGTGCGATGCGCATTGCGCGTAGCGGGCGTCCGGGGCCGGTGCATTTAAGTTTGCCGTTTGATGTGCTGGAGCACACCGTGAAAAACGTGGATGCTTGCGTGCCAGCAACGGATGCATTCCACGCGCCGCCCCAAATGCTTGCGCCCAAACTTGCCGAGGCTGTGCTCGAGGCACTTGCTCACGCGCAGCGCCCACTGATGATTTGCGGGCCTCAGCTCGCGAGCAATCGCGGCCAGGCATTGCGCGGTCAATTGAGCGAAGCCACCGGCGTTGCGGTGGTGTGCATGGAAAGTCCGCGCGGCATCGCTGATCCGTGTCTGGGTGCGTTCGGCGATGTGCTTGCAGAAGCCGATCTGATCGTGCTGATCGGCAAGCAGCCCGATTACACGTTGCGTTTTGCGCAGTCGCCCGCGGTAAACGCGCAGTGTAAATTTATCGTCATTGATCCGGACATTGCCGTGCTGCGGCGCTCGATGGCTACCATCAAGCGTGAACGCGTTGTGTTGAGCGGCGTGGCGGATGCACCAGCGGCGATGCAAAATCTCATTGAGTATTGTAAAAAAACATCTATAAAAACAAATACTTACTGTGAGACTGTGACCGATGCGATTGCCTATCGCCCGGCGGCCTGGAAAACCCAGATTGCGGCATCGCCAACCACAGTGCATGCGCTGGAAATCGGACGCGCCGTGCAAAAAATGCTCGATGACGCCGACGATCCGATATTGGTAGTCGATGGCGGCGAATTCGGCCAGTGGGCGCAGGCGTGCATGAGTGCATCCACGCGCATCATCAATGGCCCCGCGGGTTCCATCGGCAGCGCGATTCCATTTGCGATAGCGGCACGTGTCGCGCGTCCCAACGCTACAGTGGTGGCGGTGTTGGGCGACGGCACATTTGGATTTCACATGGCCGAGTTTGATACGGCGGTGCGGCATCAACGGCCGTTTGTGGCGGTGGTGGGCAATGATTCCTGCTGGAATGCGGAATATCAAATTCAGTTGCGTACTTACGGCAAAGATCGCACCGTGGGTTGCGAGCTGCTGCCGGGAGTGGCTTACGAAAAAGCGGTTGTTGCGCTGGGCGGCCACGGCGAACGCGTTACCAGCGCTGCCGATCTGCCATCTGCTTTGCAGCGCGCGGTAGCGTCAAAGTCGCCGGCGTGCGTTAATGTGATGATCGAGCGCATGCCCGCGCCTACGGTGTCGCGAATCGCTGCAGTCGGCGGCGGGGCGCATTGAGAAACATGGCAAATCTTCAGGTAAGAATCTGGCGTGGCGCCGAAACCGGCGAGTTTCAGGACTACGAAGTGCCGCGTCTGGAAAGCCAGACCGTGCTCGACGTGGTGACCTACGTGCAGCGCCGCCTTGACCCGTCACTGGCCTATCGTTTTGCCTGTCGCGTGGGCGTTTGCGGTTCGTGCGCGATGTCGGTGAATGGCGTGTCGCGCTGGACTTGCCGCACGCACGTGTCGAAGGTTGCTACCAATGACCGTCTTGAAATTGCGCCGCTGCGCAATCTGCCGGTCATCAGGGATCTCGTCACCGACATGACGGAATTTTTCGACAAATGGACAAAAGCGCGCGGACGCTTCACCGGCAACAAAACGCGCAAGGATGCGTTCGCGCAGGTAAACCCGGCGTCGAAACAACGCAAGGCGGTGGACGCGGCGATTGAATGCATCGGCTGCGGCGTGTGCTACAGCTCGTGCGAAGTGGTGACGTGGAAGCCGGATTATCTCGGCCCTGCTGCGTTGAGCCGCGCATGGACGCTGGTGAACGATGTGCGCGATGTGGCGCAAAAAGAGCGGCTGGCTGCTGTCGCCGGTGATGCGGGATGCCATGCCTGTCACACGCATCTGAACTGCACTGAGCGCTGCCCGAAAGGCATTTCGCCGACGGCGGGCATTGCAGGCTTAAAGCGTGCCGTGCTGACGGCAACACTCAAAGGTGAATTGTGAACGCGCGTTCCCAAGTGTTGCTGTGGGGCGCGCAGCGCGTGAGCGCGATGGTGCTGGCGCTATGCGTGGTCGTGCATTTGATCACCATCATTGTCGCCGTGCGCAACGGCTTGTCGGCGGCGGAAATTCTTGGACGCACGCGCGGCAGTTTCGCATGGGGGGGCTTCTATGCGTTGTTCGTCGCGGCGGTGGCCGTGCATGCGCCGATCGGCGTGCGTAACATCTGCGCGGAATTTGGCTGGCGCGGACGAGGTATCGATACTCTGATGTTCGTACTGGCGCTTTCGCTGGCGATGTGGGGTTTTCGCGCGGTGTGGGCGGTAGTGTCGTAATGCCAATAAAAAACGATTTCCGTTCGCGCAATCACCCGGCATACTGGGCGTTTCTCGTGCATCGCATTTCGGGTGTGGCGCTGACGTTGTTTTTGCCGTTGCATTTCTGGGTGCTCGGCAACGCGCTGCACGGTGAAGCAAAGCTCGAAAGTTTTTTGCGCTGGAGCAATCAACCACTGGTGAAGTGCGCCGAGGTAATTTTGGTGTTGCTGCTGGCGGCGCATATGGCCGGTGGCGTGCGGTTGTTGATGCTGGAATTCATGGCGTGGCGTCACGTGAGCCACTGGCACAAGACCTTGCTCGCGGGTGCGGCCGGCGTGAGTGTTGCGGCAGGTTTGCTAGTTTTGTTGAATCTGGTTTGAGCGTGCGCATTGCCGCACCATTCCACATAGCGTATGGTATTTGTTTGCTCAATTAGGAATGATTTAATCATGTTTAAAAACAATTGTTTACGTAATTCTATGTTTTTCGCGGCACTCATGGCTGGTGCGGCGTCAACGTACGCGCAGACCGCATCGACAGGCGCAGGACAAGCTTATCCGAGCCGCCCAGTGCGCTTCATTGTTCCCTTTCCGCCGGGTGGCGCCACCGACATCGTGACGCGGCTGATTGCACAAAAACTGAACGAGACGTGGGGCCAGACGACGGTGGTCGATAACCGCGGCGGCGCGGGCGGCAACATCGGCGGTGAAATCGCGTCGAAATCCAATCCCGACGGCTACACGCTGTTCATGACCAGCGGTTCCATCGTTACTGCGAATCAGCACATCTACAAAAAGATGCCGTTTAATCCGGAGAAAGATCTGGTGGCGGTAACGGGTGCGGCGAGCGGTCCGCAACTGATCGCGGTGAATCCCAGTTTTCCCGCCAAGACGGTCAAGGATTTCATCGCGGCGGCGAAAGCGAAGCCGAAGGGACTGACGTTCGGATCGGCGGGGTTTTCCACGCAAACACATCTCGCGGGCGAGAACTTCATGCACGCAGCAGGTATCGACGCCGTACACGTTCCCTACAAGGGCGAGGGCCCGGCGTTGACCGAACTGGTGGCGGGGCAACTGAATTTCATGACGCCCAATATGGCGGCGGCGATTGGGTTCGTCACGCAAGGCAAGCTGCGCGGCATTGCGGTCACCAGCAAGGATCGCGCGAAACAATTGCCCGATGTGCCCGCGGTTGCGGAAACCATTCCCGGCTTCGAGAATATCGGCTGGTTCGGCCTGATGGCCCCCACCGGCACACCGCCGGCGGTGATCCGCAAGGTGCATGAAGACACCACCAAAGCCCTGCAATCACCAGAATTCGCACAGCGCTTTGCGCAGCTTGGCATGGCGCCCTATATGAAAGATCCGCAGGAATTCGCCAGGACCATCACAGCGGAATCGGCGATGTGGGCGAAGATTGTCAAAGCGCGTAATCTCGTGGTGCAGTAACGGAACGCATGAAAATTGATCTCAAGCAAATCGAAGACGCCTCGAAAGAAATCTACATCCGCGCGCTGAAGTTGTTGCCGCCGGATATCAAGGAAGGTTTCAAGCGTCTCGATGCCACGGAAACCAATGCGACCGGCAAGGCGATCCTCGGCACCATGATCCGCAATATCAAGGTGGCCGAGGACAACACCAATCTGTTGTGTCAGGACACGGGTATTCCGATTTATAACGTGGTGATCGGCTCGCGCATTGAGTTTGATGGCTTTGCGCTTAAGCAAGCTATCGCCAAGGGCTGCGAACGCGCCACGCGCGAACATCCGTTGCGCTCGTCGGTGGTACACCCGACTACCCGTTATAACGAGCACAGCTCCTGCGGACGTGGCGTGCCGGTGATCAATATCGATTTTTCCGACAAGGCTGACGAGCTGTCGATCGAAATGATTCCGAAGGGTTCGGGCTCGGAATTCAACTCGTGGCTGAAAATGGCCTTGCCCGCCGACGGCATTGATGCGATCAAAACGTTTGTGATTGATTGTGTGCTTGAGGCCGGCGGCAAAACCTGTCCGCCAACCATCGTCGGCGTTGGCGTGGGCGGCACCGCCGATCTGTGCGTGCATCTTTCGAAAGTAGCTGCCACGCGTGCGTTGGGCACCGCCTGCGCCGACCCTGAGGGCGCGAAACTGGAAAAAGAATTGAGCGCGGTGGTGAACAAACTCGGTGTCGGTCCTCAAGGCCTTGGTGGCGATTCAACCTCGTTTGCCGTCCATGTGGAAACCGCGGCCACGCATATCACCCTGAATCCGGTAGCGGTCAACATGCAGTGCCATTCTGCGCGCCGCTCGCGGGCGACGTTTACGCCGCAAGGCCTGAGCTACGGATTCTGATCATGGCGCACTACGAATTCGACATGCCGGTGACGGAACAGCAGATACGCCAGGTGCGTGTCAACGATACGGTCACCCTGAACAAAACGCTGTACGGCATCCGCGACGCGACGCAGATACATATGTTCGATCATGGCCGCAAGACGCGTTTTGATTTGCGCGGCCACGCCGTGGTACATACCGCGCCGAACGTGAAATGGGTGGGGGAGACGCAAGCTGCGCCATCCGGCTACGAACCGATTTGCATCGGCACCACCACCAGCGCGCGCATGGAGCGCTTCACGCGTCCTTTGATGGAACAGTGCGGCGTGCGCATCATCATTGGCAAAGGCGGCTTGTTCGCTGCCTCGCAAGCGGCGTTCAAGGATATCGGTGGCATTTATCTCGCGGTCGTTGGCGGCGCGGCAGCGCTCGAAACCACCTGGATCGAACAGATCGAAGAAGTCGATCTCGATGATCTGAATCCCGAGTCGCTCTGGAAGTTCCGCATCAAGGGTTTTGGTCCGTTGCTGGTGGCGATGGATTCGCACGGCGGTAATCTGTACACCGAGGTCAATAAATCGGCGCGCAATAATCGCGCCGAGGTGTTGGCGGCGCTGGGAGTCAAAAACGCCTGATGAAAACTGTCAAGACGGATATATTGATTCTCGGCTCCGGCGGCGCCGGGCTGTTCGCTGCACTGCATGCCCACCAACACAATCCGAATTTGTCGATCACGGTTGCGGTCAAGGGCTTGCTCGGCAAATCGGGCTGCACGCGCATGGTGCAGGGCGGTTACAACGTCGCGCTGGCGAAAGAAGATTCGGTCGAGCGCCATTTCATGGACACCATCGAAGGCGGTAAGTGGCTGCCGGATCAGGACTTGGCGTGGACGCTGGTGGAGACGGCGGTCGAACGCATTCACGAACTCGAAAACGAACTCGGTTGTTTCTTTGATCGCAATCCCGACGGCACCATTCACCAGAAGGCATTCGCCGGTCAGACGTTCGATCGCACGGTGCATAAAGGTGATTTAACCGGCATCGAAATTATCAATCGCCTCGCCGAGCAGGTGTGGGCACGCGGCATCAAACGGATGGAGGAGCATCGCGCGGTCGAGTTCATCAAAAACAAAGCAGGCGATGCAATTGCCGGCGTGTTAATGATCGACATTCGCAGCGGCGAATTTGTGTTCGTGCAGGCGCAGGCGGTGCTATTGGCTACCGGCGGCGGGCCGACGATGTATAAATTTCATACGCCATCGGGTGACAAAACCTGCGACGGCATGGCAATGGCGCTGCGCGCGGGCCTGCCGTTGCGCGACATGGAGATGGTGCAGTTTCATCCGACCGGTTTAATTGCCGGGCCGGACACGCGCATCACTGGCACCATCATCGAAGAAGGTTTGCGCGGTGCGGGCGGATATTTGCTCAACGGCAACAAAGAACGCTTCATGCACAAATACGACCCGCGTAACGAGCGTGCCACGCGCGACATTGTGTCGCGCGGTATGGATCAGGAAATGCGCGAAGGCCGCGTTAATAAAGTCGGCGGGCTTTACATCACCATGGCGCATCTGGACCCGGTGATGGTGCGCAAAGAATTCAAAGGCATGGTCGAACGTTGCGCCGATTGCGGCTTTGATCTGGTTTCCGGCTTGGTGGACGTGGTGCCGACGGCGCATTACATGATGGGCGGCGTCGAGTTCAAAGTCGATTGCACCACGCAGTTGCATGGCTTGTTTTGCGCCGGCGAAGATTCCGGCGGCGTGCATGGCGCCAATCGTCTTGGCGGCAACGGTGTGGCGAACTCCACGGTGTTCGGCGGTATCGCGGGCGATGTGATGCCCGGCTGGGTGAAAGCCCACGGCGCGTTCAGTGAACCCGACCAAACCGCCATTGATGAGGCTGTGGCACGGTGCCGCGCACCGTTCTCCAAACCCGCTGGATCGCTAGTGGATATTCGTGAAAAACTCTACAACCACATGTGGGACGACGTGGGCATCGTGCGCGACGCGGCATCGCTCGCACGCTCGGCCAGCATGCTGGATGATCTCGAAGCCGAGCTCGATGCAACGGGCGTGGACAGCAGCAATCTGGCGTTCAATCTGACGTGGCACGATTGGCTCAATTTAAAAAATCTGATCCTGGTGTCGAAATCCATTCGCTATGCGGCGGAGGCGCGCGAGGATTCACGCGGTGCGCATTTCCGTACGGATTTCCCGGATGTGCGCGATCTTGAAAATTCCCGCTTTACCAGCGTGTCGCTAAATGACGGTCGCTTTGACTGCGTGACCAAACCGGTGGTGTTTACGCGGGTTAAGCCGGGAGAAACTCTGTTAAAGTAATCGGCGCCGTCTACAAAAATAATTATTCGAGGAATGCGATATGAGTCGTGCAGTCATAGTGGTATCCGGTTTGGTGGCAGTGATGCTCGTCACGTCGGCGGTAGCGCAAGCGCAGGATTACCCCACGCGCAGCATACGCATGGTGCTGCCGTTTCCTGCCGGTGGCGGCAGCGATTTGATTGCGCGCGTGACAGCACAAAAATTGACCAGCCAACTCGGCCAGCAAGTGGTGGTGGATAATCGCGCGGGCGCCAGCGGCAACATCGCTGCTGAAATTGTGGCGAAGTCGCCGCCCGATGGTTACACCGTGCTGTTCGGCAATTCATCAATGGCTATCGTGCCGGCGATTTATCGCAAATTGCCGTTTGATCCGGTCAGGGATTTTTTGCCGATTTCGATGGCGTCTTCCTACCCGTTCACGCTGGTGGCCCACCCCTCGCTGCCCGTGCGCAACCTGAAAGAATTTATTGCGTTGGCTAAAGCAAAGCCTGACGCGCTGACGTATGCCTCTGCGGGCGCTGGAACGATGGCGCAGTTTGCGATGGAGTTGCTGCGCGTCAAGACGGGCGCCAAAATGGTTCACCTGCCGTACAAAGGCGCTGCGCCCGCTGCGCTGGGCATCATGACAGGCGAGGCGCAGTGCGGGTTTTTGGTGATGCCCGTCGCGCAAGTGCAAATCAAGGCAGGCAAATTGCGCGGGCTGGGCGTGGCGGCGCCAAAGCGTTCCGTGGTAATGCCTGAAATGCCCACCATGCAGGAAGGGGGTGTCGATGGGCACATTGCGCTGCAATGGAACGGCTTGTTCGTGCCCGCGAAAACGCCGCAATCCATTGCAGACCGGCTGTATAAAGAAATGGTGCGCGCATTGGGTGATGCCGAAGTGAAGCAACGGTTCGCGGCTGAAGGCGCTGACCCGGTGGGCAGTTCTCCCGCGGAGTTTGCTGCGTTCTATCGCGCGGAAGCCGATAAGTGGGCGGACGTCGCCAGACGTTCAGGTACCAGGGTGGATTGATACCGGTCACGCCGATGCCGCAATTGTCATTTGAGCAATTGATTGAACTGACGGTGCGCGCGCTGAAAAGAGCGGGCGCTTCGAAGGCCATGGCGCAATCCACCGCGCAAGCTTTGGTCGCCGCCGAAGCCGAAGGTTTGTCGGGACACGGCCTCTCACGCGTCGCGTTGTATTGCCGGCATTTGCGTGAAGGCCGCGCGCTCGGCAAAGCAAAGCCAAAAGTGATCAAGCGCAAGGGCGCCACCGCATTGATTGATGCCGGTGGCGGCCTCGCATTTCCTGCATGTGCGATGGCAGTCAAAGAATCGATCTCGCGCGCCAAACGGTGCGGCGTGAGTTTCGTCGGCGTTACCAACAGTCATCACATGGGTGCAGTGGCCTATCATCTGGCGCCCATCGCGCAGGCGGGCATGGTGGGCCTGGCGTTTTCCGTATCACCGTCGGCGATCAACGCATGGGGCGGCAAGCGCGCGTTTTACGGCACCAATCCGATTGCGGCAGTTTTTCCGCGCAAAAATGCCGAACCGGTGGTGGTGGACTTGTCGCTCACCGAAGTCACGCGCGGCAAAATCATGATGTATGCCAAGGAAGGACAACCGATTCCGTTGGGCTGGGCGGTGGACAAAGACGGCAATCCGACCACCGACGCCAAGGCGGCATTGACCGGCAGTCTTAACGCCATCGGCGGTGTCAAAGGTGCTGCGCTGGCGTTGATGGTCGAAGTGTTATGCGTGGCGCTGACGGGTGCGGCATTTAGTTTTGAAAACGATTCGTACTTTGAGGCAGGCAACAAGCCCCTTATTGGTCATGCCGTACTGGCGATTGATCCCGGTGCGCTGGCGGGCAGCGATGCGTATTTCTCGCGGCTCGAAGTGATGATCAACAGCATGTTGCGCGACGAAGGCGTGCGCTTGCCGGGCGCGCGTCGGCAAAAGTTGACGGCTGCCGCGCGCGTGAATGGCTTGCAGATTACCGATGCACAAATCGCGGAACTATTGGTTTTGGCGGGAAAGAAAAGTATTTAAAAACAAATAGTTGCGTAGATTCTTCCTCTTGGGAGAATCTGGCATGTAACGTGGTGGCGCCACAGCAAATCCGTCGTTCCAGTGCAGGCGGGAACCCATAACGCGCTGCCATATGGCACATTGGGCACATTGGGCACATTGCATGGATTCCCGCCTGCGCGGGAATGACGAGGATGATTTTTGTTCTCATCAATCGCGATCGGGAGGAGCGTTATGAAATCAAAATCTGTGGTTCTGACCGCGCTGGCCAGCGCCTTGTTGTTAACGGCCACCGCCAGCTTTGCACAACACGTCAAAATCACGCCACTGGGTTCGCACGCGGGCGAGTTGTGCGACCGCGACCGCGCCACGATTTTTGAAGACCCGACGGGCGTGCGTATCCTGTACGACGCGGGTCATTCGGTAACGGGCGGCGACGATCCGCGGCTGGGTGATGTGCATATGGTGCTGCTGTCGCACGCCCACGGAGACCACATGGGCGACCGCAAGATGAGGGCGCTCGAAGCCGGAAGCTGCGAGAAGCCCGACACTATTTCCGCCGCGCCGCATTCGACCACAGCCGAGATTGCGGCGGCGAAGAACGCAGCGATCATGATGGTTTCGCCGATGGGTGCGTTCATCGCGCGCAAAATCCAGAATATCACCGGAAAGCCCACCGGCAACTGTCCCGAAAAAGGCGGCGCGCTCAACGTGCCGTTTGGCGCCTCGTGCGCCGCCAACGCGCAGCTCGGCGGCACCCGCATCCTCAAGGCGCCGGGCGCCACAGCGGGTGTCGAAATCACCATCGTCCCCGCCTCGCACGACAGCACCGTGTCGCGCACGCTGCTCACTGATCCGCAAAAAGCTGCGCTGGAGGTGGACAACACCAGCCTCTATCTCGGCCCGCCCAGCGGCTACGTCATCAAATTCACCAACGGCCTCACGGTGTATATGTCCGGCGACACCGGCATCCATGCCGAAATGAAAACCGTGGTTGGCGATTATCACAAGGCCAACCTCGTGCTGTTGAACTATGGTTCGAGCGCCATCTCGGCGTATTCGGCGACGTTCGCCATGAACGAACTCATCAAACCGGCGGCGGTGATTGCCACGCACGTCAACGAGCGCGCCACCAACGGCGGCAAGCTGCGGCCGGATTCACGCACGGCAGCGCTCATCAAAATGCAGAAGCGGCCCGTGCATCTGGCGATCAGTGGGCGGGTGATGGAGTTTGATGGGAAGGCTAACTGTGTGGCGGGGTGTAACTGAAGTTCGTGAGGCGTGAGGCGAGAGGAGTGAGGGGGGCGTGAGGCACGCTCCCGGCCTACCACGATGTCTTACGATTTAGCCACTCCTGCAATTCATCCACGCCATCCAGCACCGATGAAAACCGATTGCCGAATTCGGTGAGCTGATACTCTACGCGCGGCGGCACTTCAGGGAATGACTGCTTGTCGATGATGCCGAAGCGTTGCAGTTTGCGCAGGCGTTCGTTGAGCACTTTGGTTGAAAGCCCCGCGACGGCTTTTTGCATGGCGCCTGGACGCCGAACGCCGTCGCGTACGAGGCGCACCACCGACAGCGACCACTTGCAGCCGACGATGTCTTCCACCATCGCATTCACTGGCTTGCATCCGGTGTGCGCCGGTTTTCGTGGGGATTTTTTCGCTTTACTTTCCATAATTTGCACCGTTTGGTGTCTACCTTACGCTTTGGTGCCCGCTTGCGGCGGGACTCCCGCGTGACTAAGGTGCGCCTGTAACTATTTTACAGGAGCACAAAATGAAAGCGATTGTCACTGCCGTTGTCTTAACGCTGTCGGCGAGCGTGCTGGCCGCTGACCCCGCGCCGGTGCCCTATCCCACGGGGTACCGCGATTGGCATCACGTGAAAAGCATGGTCATCAACCAGGGCCACCCGTTGTATCAAAGCTTCGGCGGCATCCATCACCTCTATGCCAACAAGGCCGCGGTAGAGGGCTACAAGAAGGGAAAGTTCCCCGACGGCGCGGTAATCGTGTTCGACCTGCTCGATGCGAAATCCGCCGACAATGCCGTCACCGAAGGCGAGCGCAAGGTGGTTGGCGTGATGCACAAGGACGCAAAAAAATACAAGGACACCGGCGGCTGGGGCTACGAGGGTTTCGCCAAGGACAGCGCCACCGAGCGCGCGGTGGGCAAGAACGCCGCCACCGCCTGCCATCAATGTCACACGCAACAGAAGGACAAGGACTTCGTGTTCAGCACGCCGCGCAAGTAGCCGGCGGGGCGTCAGTTCACCTTCGCGCCGGCTTCGCGCAACACCTTCGCAAACTTCGCCGCCTCCGCCTTGATGAAGTCGGTGAACTGCTGCGGCGTACTGCTGGTGGCCTCGACGCCGAGGTTGGCGTAGCGTTCCTTCAAGTCTGCCAGTCCGTGCGCACGCACGATTTCGGTGTGCAGTTTGGTGATGATGGGCTGCGGCACGCCGCGCGGCGCGAATAATCCCCATGAGTTCACCGCGGCGTAGCCGGGCACGCCGGATTCGGCTACCGTCGGCATGTTGGCAATCAACGCTGATCGCTGCGGACTGGTGACGGCCAACGCGCGCAGCTTGCCGGTTTTGGTATGCGGCAACGCAATCGGCATGTCGGAAAAAAGAATCTGTACCTGGCCCGCCATCAGGTCGGTCATCGCCAGCACCGTGCCCTTGTAGGCGACGTGCACGATGTTCACGCCGGTCATGGTCTTGAACAGTTCGCCGCCGACGTAGGCCAGCGTGCCGGGTCCGCCGGAACCGAAATTGAGTTTGCCGGGCGACGCTTTGGCGAGATCGATCAGGCCGCGCACGTCCTTGGCGGCAAGCGACGGATTGACCACCAGCAGTTGCGGCGCGGTGGCCACCAGCGACAACGGCACGAAATCGCGCAGCGTGTCGTAGGGCAGTTTGCTGAAAAGACTCGGATTGATGCCGTACTGCGCGAGGTTGCCGTGCATCAGCGTGTAGCCGTCGGGTGCCGCGCGCATGGCGATTTCGGTGCCGATGATGCCGCTGGCGCCGGGACGGAAATCCACCACGATCTGCTGTCCCCATTGCGCGGTCATTTTCTGGCCGAGGATGCGGGCCAGTGTGTCGGAGGTTCCGCCCGGTGAGAACGGCACGATCATGCGGATGGGTTTGCTGGGGTAGGCTTCGCCGGCGGCGGCACTAACGTCGGCCATGTGACCGAGCCCGAGTAACAGGGCGAGCGCGCCCGCCGCAAGGGAGCGGGAAATGTTCGTCGAAAGTCTGAATGACATGGCCAACCTTTCACTTTAAATCGGTGTAAGTCCCGCCGCGCGCATCACGCCATGCGCGTGCGGCGTGCACAGCGCCTGAATCAGCGCCTGCGCCGCATCGCGCTGTTGCGTGGCCGCGCCGATGCCCGCCGCGAAACGGCTGTGCAACTGCACTTCCGCAGGCAGTTCGCCGATGAGATCGATACCTTTTACCGCCAGCAGTTCGCTGACTTGCTGAAAGCCGAGTTCGACTTCACCGCGCGCCACCAATTCGCCGACGAGACCGGAAGCGTTGATCGTGACTTTCTTGCGAATGGTATCCGCGATACCGAGTTGCATGATGACTTTGGCCATGTGCACGCCACTTTGCCCGGACTGCGAATGCGTCACCGACTGCGCTTCGAGCAGCGTGCGCTTCAACGCCGCCACGGTGCTGATGTCGGGACGTGGTGCGCCGGCGCGGACGCAGGCGCCGATGCCCGCGACGGCAAGATCGATGCGCGTGCCCTGGAGTATTTTGCCTTCGTCGGCGAGCGTGTCGATGGCGCTGGCGGTGGCGATGATGACATCGGCGGTTGCGCCGCCGCGCAGGCTTTGCAATGTGTGATGGGTGGCGCTGAATTCCACGTCGGCGGTGACGCCGTGCGCGCGCTCGAACGCGGGCAGGCAGTCGAGCAGCACCGTGCGCAGCGCGTTGCTGCCGAACACTTTGAAGGTGCTGTTATCGCTCATGGGTTGCTCATGATGGTCAAGATTGTTGTTGCATAACTATTTGTTTTTAAATAATTATTTCATGCGCCGCACGGCTTTAAGCCGCTGCGTGTTGTCGCCCGCGAGGTGTGTCCAGATGATGCCGTCGCGCACCAGCTTTTGCGTCATCGCATCCATCATTCCACCGGAGGCGCCATGCACTTCCATATTGAGTCGTGTTACGCGTTGCAGCACGTCGGACGAATACGCCATCACCAGCACCGGGCTTAGTGAGCCTTGAATCTTGTTGTCCATGTCCCACGCGGTGCGCATCACATACGAGCGCAGTGTTTCAGTGAGCATGTGCATTTCGTGAATATTGAGTTGCACCAGTTGATGATCCCAAAGCGACTTGCCGGCGCGCTTTTCTTTCTTGGCGAATTGCATGGCGTATTCGGTCGCGGCATCGCAAATGCCCAGCGCATTGGCGGCGAGTTCGAAATCGCTGAACTCGGCGGCCACGCCGCTGCGAACCTTTTGCCCTTTGTGTGGTTCGCCCACGACGTTGGCGTGCGGCAGGCGCGCGTTTTCGAAGATGAGTTCCGCGTTCTGATAAAAGCGCCAGCCCGCCTTGTTGAACACCTTGCCGATGCGAAAGCCCGGCGTGCCCAGCGGCACCATGAACACCGTGGTGCCTTCGCGCGCCAACACGCTGGTGTCGGAGCGCGTGTTGACGAAAAACAATTTGCCCACCGAGCCGTTGGCGATGAAGGTTTTTTCGCCGTTGAGTATCCACTCGTCTCCATTCGTTTCGGATCGTTTAGACGTCAGGTGAAACCCCGACTTGACGTCATCCGGCGGATAACGATTGTCGGAACCGGAGTTGGGCTCAGTACTGGCGGAGCCGATAACATAGGTATCGTCGGCGAGAAACGGTTTGAGAAAACGGTCTTTCTGATCCCTGGTGCAGAACTCGGCGATCAGATGGCTCCATTTCCAGTTCTGGCTGAAGGCTTTCGACATCGCGCTGTCGCCCTTGGCAAGCTCGGCCATCACAATACCTTGCGTCACAAAATCGGCGCCGATGCCGCCCAGATCCTTCGGCACGGCAAACGTGCGAAAGCCGATTTTGGAGCCCTGCTTGATGATGTCCCAATCCCACGGCTCGCGGCCGCCTTCGATCTGGTCGCGCTTGAGCGATGCGGGCAGCAGCACTTCTTTGGCGAAATGGCGCGCTTCGTTTTGCCAGCGGCTTTGTTCTTCGTTGAGTGCGAAATCCATAGAGGTGTACCTTCAGGCCGGGAAATTTTTTATGATCCAAAGTCTAGCATGCATCGCGGTGTGCTTTGCACGTTGCATTTCCACCAACAGCGATGCACACTCAAAAATACGACGATATGCGATTCGGAGGAGAGCGATGAATGTAGCGCGTTCATATTTTGTACTGGCTGCGTTGCTGTTGCCGCAAGTCGCGGGGGCGCAAGCCTATCCGGTGAAACCGTTGCGCCTGATCGCGCCGTTTCCCACCGGCGCGTCGCAGATTCTGGCGCATCTGCTTTCGGAAAAACTCGCCGAGTCGTTGGGTCAGCCGGTCGTCGTCGATTACCGCCCGGGTGGCGGCGGCAATATCGGCGCGGAAATCGCGGCACGCACGTCGCCCGACGGTTACACGCTGGTGATCCTGAGCGCGTCACACGCTACCAGTCCCAGCATGTACAAGAAACTCAAGTACGACACGATCAAGGATTTCGCGCCGGTGTCGCTGGCGGCGACGGTGCCGAATCTGATCGTGGTGCATCCGTCGCTGCCGGTAAAAAGTTTGAAAGAACTCGCCACGCTGGGGCAAAAAAATCCCGGCAAGCTCACGTTCGGCTCCGGCGGTGTCGGTTCATCCAATCATTTGGCGAGCGAGTTGTTTGCATCGATTAACAAGATCAGCATGGTGCATGTGCCGTACAAAGGCGCGAGCATCGCATTGACGAATATTTTGTCGGGCGAATCCGATATGGTGGTGGTGACCGTGCCGGCGACGATCCCGTTCATACAGGCGGGCAGGCTGCGCGGTCTTGCGGTGCTTGACACCAAACGTGTACCGCAGCTGCCGCAGTTGCCAACCAGCATCGAAGCCGGCATGCCGGAGCTGCAACTGACGACCTGGTATGGCGTGTCCGCGCCCACCGGTGTGCGCAGCGACATCATCACGCGCTTGCATAAAGACGTGGTGACGGGGATGCAATCGAATGACGTGAAGCAGCGTCTCGCCGGTGTTGGCATTGACGCGGCGGTGT
>JBEBHE010000278.1:0-6217 GCA_040081205.1 Burkholderiales bacterium
CTTGCCGATACAGTGGTGTTGCAGTGATGGCCATTCGTATCTTTGCCGCTGGCATCATTGCCACGGATGAACGCACGGGGCGCGAGAGCGTGCTGACCGCGGACACCAGCCTCGCCGAAGACCAGCGCAAAGCGAAGGCGGTGTTCGACGCCATTGGCAGCGGCCACGGTACACGCGCGCAGGTGGCGCTACGCTTTGTGCTGTCGAATCCGGATGTATCCTGCGCCATTATCGGCAGTGCGGAACCGCAGCATGTCGATGACGCGCTGCAGGCCGCTGCGATGGGGCCGCTTCCTGCGGACGTGCTTGCTCGTCTTGATGCGCTGTACGAAAGCGATTTCGGCCGCGTGTAGTGGGTTCGGGCTAACGCAAGGAGCAACAAGGCCAAGCAGCGCGCTCAGCCAAACCTGCGCACTAGCCGTAGAAGTTCTCGCGGAACCGGCGCTGTATTGCCTCGATCGCCTCGCGCTGTGACAACAAGGCGTCGACGCACTCCCGGTCAAGCTGTTCCCCGGCCATCTTCCGGAGGGTTTCGAAGGCACGATTGTTGTCCCAGGCTTCCTTGTACGGACGCTGGCTGGTCAGGGCATCGAACACGTCGGCAACTGCGACGATGCGCGCCTCCAGTGGGATTTCTTCGCCGGACTTTCCTTCAGGATAGCCGTGGCCGTTGACCGCTTCGTGGTGGTACGCGGCAATGTTGCGCAGCATATCCACATGCTCGGTATTTTCGAGGCCAAAGTTAGCCAGCAAATCGGTGATCATTTCCTGACCGCGCAGCGGATGGGTGCGCATGATGTGCATTTCGTCATCTGTGAGCTTGTCGGGCTTGAGCAGAATACGGTCGGGAATCGCTATCTTGCCGATGTCGTGCAATGGCGAGAACATGAAAATATGTTCGATATAGTCGTCATCCAGCCGGTAGCGTTCGGCCAGCGTGCTGGCGATAAGACGGCTGTAACGCGACATGCGGTCGAGGTGGCTGCCGGTCTCGGGATCGCGCTGGTGTGTGATATGGCCGGTGGTCTTGAGGGCGGCACTCAGGGTGTTGATATTGGACAGTTCGTTAATCACCATCAGCGAAATCACGTGCCCATACAAGTCGAGCTGCCGCAATGCCGCTTCGCTGAAGACGTCATGCTCGTATGAATTGAAAAACAGGAAGCCGATGAAATTTCCGTTGTTGAACATCGGCAGGGTATAGCTTGCCGCGTAACCCTCGCGGCCGATGCGGCGAGTGTGTTCGTGTTCACTCTGGGTTGTCAGCATGTTGTTGATCACGCGCGGGTGCCCGCGCTTGAGGATCTCCACCAGCGACGGTGCATTGTCGATGATCGCCTGGTAATGCTGCATCGGTTCCTGGCCGCTGCTGCTGTGCAGATAGGTCTTGAGCACGCGTGTGTCGGGATCGTACAACGTGAGCGCAATGCGCGCGATGAACGGCAGGCTTTGCTGCACGGTCTGATGCGCTAAGGTCAGCTTTTCCCGCAGCGGGGCATTGTGGTTAAGAAAGCTAAACGCGTCGGTGTGATCGAAGTTTTGGTCGGCAGTCATTGCTGTGCTACTTTATCATGATGCGGCTTGCGCAAGGCCAACCGCGCCGGATGGTGAACACCAAATGCGCTTTGTGGTGAATGAAACAACGTACTATTTGCGCCGGAGCGAGCACTATTCAAGCTAGAATTTCGGAATCTTCACGAATAGCCGTTTCTCAGGAGTAGCCATGTCAAGCAGCATCCTCGTTTACGAACCAGTCGCGCCGTGCCTCACGCGGCCGCAAAAATCCCGCCAAGCGCTGGATAATCTCGCTGGCAAGACCATCGGCTTTATCGATAATTCAAAGCCGAATTTTAATTACCTGGTCGAAGACCTGTCGCGGGTGCTGATGGAGAAGCACGGCGTAAAACAAATTATTAAGCAGCGCAAGCGCAGCGCGTCGCAGGGGTTGTCTGAAACCCTGATGAACGAACTGGTTTCGCAGACGGACGCGATCATCACGGGCTCGGGCGACTGAGGCTCCTGCACGTCGTGGAGTATCCACGACAGTGTAGAAGCAGCCAAGCGCGGCAAAGCGGCGTTGACGGTGGTATCGCAGAGTTTTATCGGGCTGGGGCGCGCGCAGCAGAAGGCGCTGGGTTCGCCGGATTTGCCGATGGCGTTGATACCGCATCCGTTTGGCACACGTTCACGCGACGAGTTGAAGGAAATCGCAGCGAAGTGCGCCGATGACATCGCGCGTCTGCTGTGCGAGGCGGCGCCGGCGGACGCATCCACGGCTGCTGCTGTTGCACCTGTTGCACCACGGGCAACGCTGATCGAAGCGCCTGCAGACCTCGCTGAACTCAATAAGTTTTACATTAAAAAGCGCTGGGGCGATGGCCTGATCATCGCGCCGCCCACCAAAGAATCTGTCGAACGCATGCTGCGTCACACGCACCGCGCACCGGATGACGTGGTGGCGACGATTGCGCCGGGCATGGGCGCGGCAACAGTGGAATATATTGCCATTCAGGGCGTGATGGCGGGTTGTTACCCAGAATATCTGCCAGTGCTGATTGCCGTTGCCGAAGCGGTGGGTACGCCGGCGTTTCATTTGCAGGCGATACAGTCCACCACCAATCCTTCCGCACCGTGGCTGATCGTGAATGGGCCGATTGCGAAGTGGCTGGAGGTGAACAGCGGCGCCGGTTGTCTGGGGCCGGGCACGTGGGCGAACGCCACCCTGGGCCGCGCGCTGCGGCTGATGCTGCTGAATATCGGCGGCGCATGGCCTGGCGAGATGGACAAAGCCACGCAGGGCCAGCCGGCGAAATATACGTTTTGCTGTGCGGAAAACGAGGAAGCAAATCCGTGGGAACCGCTGCACGTTGAGCGTGGCTTTTCGCGTGACGCCAATACGGTTACCGTAGTCGGCGCACTCGGCACGTGGAGCATGAATATGACCGCGAAAAAAGCTGAAGAGGTGCTCGCCATGATCGCCGACACCATGCAATATCCCGCGAGCAGCGATTACATCTACGGCGGTGCGCCGTTTATTTTGCTGTCACCGCAGCATGCCAATCTGTTTCACCGCGAAGGCTGGAGCAAGGCGGAAGTCAAACGCCGGCTGTGGGAAGCGTCAAAAATACGCGCAGGCCGCTCCAAAGGCAGCGAGTTCGAGCGCATGGCTACCGGACGCCGCGCGGAGCTGGGCGAGATCGGGCCCGATACCCTGGTACCGATTTCAGAGACGGCAGAAGACATCAGCATCATCGTTGCAGGCGGGCCGGGTTCGCACTCTGTGTTTGTGCCGGTGTCGGCGCATACGCGCTCGGTGACGAAGGAAATTGTGCTGACGGAGGGGAATGCGCAGGGGAAAGGCTGACAGCAACGGAGACCACCGCTCATTCGATGGTTATTTTCGCATCCTGAATCACTTTGAGCATTTTTGCGGTGGTGCTTCGTATCAGATCGGCCAGTTCTGCCGGCGTAGTGGCCTGCGGATTGCCGCCCAGCGCTTGCAGCCGCGCGCGCACGGCGGGATCGTTGAGCGCCTTGGCAACTTCGCCATTCAGTCGATCAATGATCGGTTTGGCAGTTCCGCGCGGCGCGAACAGGCCGGTCCAGGTTGAAAACGCGAAGCTGGGGACGCCGGATTCCGCGATGGTGGGCGTCTCCGGCAACAGGGGTGTACGCTTTTCATTGGCAATACCGAGCGCGCGCAAGCGTCCGGCTTGTATCGGCCCCAGCACAACGGCCAGTGCCGAGAACATCACCGGCACGTGTCCCGCCTGCACATCGACGGCGGCCTGCGTCGCGCCGCGATATGGCACGTGGTTCAGCTTGATGCCGATGGCGGCGTTGAACATTTCCATCACCACGTGATGTGAGCCGCCGAGGCCGGCTGACGCGTAGTCGAGTTTACGGGACGGATTCTTCGCGAACGACACGAATTCACGCACGCTTTTTGCCGGCAAAGACGGATGTGCGATCAGCACCCAGGTGCTCGCCGACACCAGGCTGACCGGCTCGAACGCCGTGAGCGGATCGAAGTCGGTGCGTTTTTGCAGTATGGGAACGTAGGTCACGGTGCTGTCGCTGATGCCGCCGATGGTGTAACCATCTGCCGTCGCGCGCGCGAGCCGCTGTGCGCCGATCAAGCCGGCGGCGCCGGTGGTGTTTTCAACTTGCAGTTGCTGTCCCATGTTTTGCGACATTTTTTGGGTGACCAGCCGCAAGGTGGTATCGCCGGCGCTGCCGGCTTGCACGGGGGAGATGACGAGTATGGGTTTGGCCGGGTAACTTTGTGCGCTGGCCAGACCGGCGGCGAGCAATACCGTGAGCACCAAACGTCTCATGGGTTTGCATCCGCCATTTGCATCGCGCGCACGCCGATCTGGACTGTCAACGCGCCAGTCATCGGCAGCACGCAGGAAATCGCTTCGAGCACTTGTAACTGGCTGATGCCGTACTGATACGCGCGCCGGATATGCTGCGCGGCGAATTCAACTTCGCCTCGCGCGCACAGGGCGGCAATGGCGATCAATTCGCGCGGCCCCGGCCCCAGCAGCTCGTTGGAAGCGCCGTCGGGAAGAAGACAGTGATCGACCCACTGCGCCGCACGGCGTGCCAGCTCGGGATCGAGCGTGGCGACATATTGCCATTCTGTCGAATACAGCAGGCTGTCGTTTACCGCCGTGGTTTTGTTGCGGCCCAAATCCAGTTCTGGAAACGGCGTGAGCGTTTTCGGCGCGCCGTCGGCGGGACGTTTGCCGAAAGGATAGGCCGGGTCGTTCGCCGTCAGCATGGCCAGCGTGACATGCGCGATGGTGGACCAGCCGACAATCGGTGCGATCGACGTTGCCGCTTCGACCATCACCTTGTTGGTGACGCCGCGCTGCCATAGACGCCGCACGTGATTGGCCGCGAAGCGGTCGTCACCTTTGGCGCAAAGCTGGCATAGCGCGATCAGTTCGCGCATGGTGCCCGACAGTTTTTGTGTCGCGCCCGCTTCGCCGGTGTAGTGATGCATATAGCCGGCGGTCTTCGATATCAAGTCATAGGTGCGCGGCGACTCCTGTGCGAGCAGCCGGAACTCATCAAAAATTTCGCCGCGGCGGGCGATGGCGCGTGCGATAACGGCTTCGGCGCTCATGTCTTCGCTAGTAGTGCTGATCGTATCGGGTGCCGTCATCACGTATTCTCCAGGGGTCGGGTAGGCATTTTCTTCCGGCGGCGCCGCATTTCCTGCATCACCACCGAGTTATCAAGCTGGCCTTCGCCGTGCGCAATGCAGCTCTCGATGAGTTGCACGTATTGCGTGGCCAGTGGTAATTCCTGACCGACGCGCGCGGCGACGGCGTGCATCAGTTTGAAATCCTTGAGTGATTGGGTGAGCCATGCGTGCGGGGTGAAATCGCTGGTGATCATTTTCATGCCGCGATTGTCCATGGTGCGCGAGTAAGCGGCGGAGCCTTTCAATACATCAAGAAACGGCGCGAGTTCCAGGCCCATCGCTTCGGCGAAAGCGAGCCCTTCGGCCATTACCGCGCGATTTAATCCGCCAATCAGATTGACCGCGAGTTTGGCGCGTCCGCCCGAGCCTGCAGGCCCCAGAAAATAACTTTGCTTGCACAGCGCATTCAGGATCGGTAACGCGGTGTCCATGGCGCTGCGCTCGCCGCCAATCAGCGCGATGCCGTTGCCTTTGGCAATCTGGTCGCTGTTGCCGGAGAGTGGCGCTTCAACAAAGCGTATGCCGCGTTTGGCAACGCGCGCGGCCAGCGCTTCGATGCGATCCGGATCGCAGGTACTGGTGCAGAGGATGAGGTGTTTGTTGCCGAGGCACGCGCCGTCGGGAGATTCGAGTACGGATTCCACTTGATCCGTGTTGAACACCGCGAGCACGATTTCCTTGCATCGTTCGCCGACTTCTTTTGCCGATGCGCACGCCACGCCGCCAAGTTGCGCGAGATGGTCGCGTCGATCCGCCGTAATGTCGTAGCCCGCGACGTCAAATCCCGCTTGCAGCAAGCGTTGTGCGAGCGAGGTTCCGATCAGTCCGAGCCCGATAACGCCCACTCGCGATCGGGTTGTCATATGTAATTTAAGTATTTGTTTTTATTGATTATTTTATTGTGCTTCGATTTTGGCTGCACGCACGATCGTGGCATATTTTTTAAGATCGGCGCGGAACAATTTGTCGAATGCGGCGGGTGAATCAGCGGCGGGCTCGTAG
>JBEBHE010000531.1:0-1597 GCA_040081205.1 Burkholderiales bacterium
CTTGCGTGTGGCGACATCAATGACATCCACCACTTCGGATTCTTCTGCACTGACATAAACCCATTTGTTGTCGCGGCTGAACACCGCGTGCTCCGGATTTTCACCTTCGGTCTTCACTTGAAAATCGCGTTTTCCGGTAGCCGTGTTGATGAAATGCACGGAATTGTCTTCCTCCACCGCCACTGCCAGCAGCTTTCCGTCAGGCGAACGGTAAACCCCCTCAGGCGACTCACCGAGATCGACTTTGCCGGTGATTTTGCGTGTGGCGATGTCCACGATTTGCAGTGCGTTGGCGGGCTGGTCGCTGACATAGAGTTGTTTACCATCGCGTGATGCGGTCATGCCGCGCGGACGCTTGCCGGCGGGAAACGTTGCGACGACTGAATCGTTGGCAACATCAATTACCGTTATGTTGCCGGATTTTTCGTTGGCCACATACGCAAAGGGCGCGGCGTGCAAAGCGGCACTCCATCCTGCGCACGTCAGCATCAGCGCAGCAAATAAATTTCTTAACCTCATAGCCATTCTCCTCAGTTTGGTTTTTATAATACAAATATTTTAAATAACAAATACTTACAGTTACTGAATACCTAATTCGCTTTTCGCGGCGCCTGCTTCGCCCGCGCGCTGGTTTCCTTGATCTGCTCCGGCGTCATTTCTTCAGCCGCCGGCACGCGCAGCGCCATGCCATCCATATATCCGTTTTGCGCGGCAGCGGTTAGCCAGTAATACGCAGCCACCGGGTCTTTGGCGACACCCGTGCCCGCCAGAAAATAACGCCCAAGATTGAGTTGCGCGATGCCCACGCCCTGCTCCGACGCTTTCAAAAACAACGCAGCGGATTTGGCCATATCCCTGGCCACGCCGCGGCCATCTTTGTAATAAATTCCCAACTCGAATTGCGCTTCGGCGTGCGATTGCTCGACTGCTGCCGCGAACCAGCGAGCAGCAACACTGTGATCCCGCTCCGTGCCCCAGCCGAATTTGTGCATCAACCCGACGCGGTACTGCGCCTCGGCAGTGCCTTGCTCGGCCGACGGTTTATACAATTTGTAGGCCGCCGCGAAATCCTCCTTATCGAAAGCCGCGCGTGCTTGCTCGATCTGCGCCCAGCCCGCCACGGGGCACATCAGGCCTGCCGCACAAACCACCAGCGACAGCATTCGCCCAGTTAAGCCGTTCATCAAAACCACCTCTTGCGAGAATCACTAAGCATTAGTATAACTTAGCCTTATGCGTCGCAAGATACTGACACTGGTTTTTGCCGTTCCTGCCATAGTCGGGATTTTTTCCTGCTTCCTCGCTACCACGCCATCCGCTCAGGAAAAGCCCGCGCGGGGACTGAGCGTTAATTTCGACGAACCGAATCTCACGTCGCGCGAGCGCCTTGGGATGCGCCTCTTTTTCGATACGCGCCTGTCGGAACCCGCCGGGCAAGCCTGTGCCTCGTGTCACGATCCGTCACGCGCCTTTACCGGCAATAACAACACGACTATCGGTGTGGCGCTGGGCAGCCGCCCCGGCGTCTTTGGCACGCGCGACACGCCCACTGCAATGTATCTCGCCACAGCGCCGCGCTTTGGCAGCATCATCAAGG
>JBEBHE010000279.1:0-6205 GCA_040081205.1 Burkholderiales bacterium
GTAGCGGCGCTGATTCAATCGGAACGCGAGCGCTGGGGATGGCTGATTGATCAGCCAGGAATTGAGTCGTGGCAGTGAATGTAACTTATTGTTTTTATTTATATTTTAAGGCGGGTTATGAGAGGCGTAATGGCGGTGGCGGCGCTCCTGTGTATGCCCGTGAGTGAGGGGCTTGCCCAAAGTTATCCCAGCAAACCTATCCGCGTTATTGTCGGATTCGCTGCGGGCGGCGGCACCGACATCGCGTCGCGCGCGGTGGCGGGGCCGTTATCCGAAGCGCTGGGGCAATCGATCGTCGTTGATAACCGGCCTGGCGCGGGCGGCACTATCGGTAACACGCTCGGCGCTAAAGCGACCGCCGATGGCTACACGTTGCTGATGACGGCGAACGGCCCGCACGTCATTGCGCCCAGCTTGTATCAATCGCTGACCTACGATGTATTTCGCGATTACGCACCGATTTCGATGGTGGCTACCAGTCCGTACGTGCTGCTGGTGCATCCGGCAGTTGGTGCGCATTCGGTGAGTGAATTGATGGTGTGGCTTGGCAAGCGAAGCGCACCCGCGAAATATTCATCGGCGGGGCAGGGTACGCCAGCGCACTTGGCGGGGGAGCTGTTTCGCGCTGCGGCGAAAACGAATCTCACCCACGTGCCGTACAAGGGCGCGGCGCCAGCGTTGACCGCATTGCTCGGTGGCGAAGTAGAAATGATGTTCTGCGATATGCCCGTCGCGGCGCCGCATCTGAAAGGCGGCAGGGTGCGTGCGCTGGCGGTCAGCACGCCAAGCCGTTCGGCGCTCGTGCCGGATTTGCCCACAGTGTCGGAAGCGGGTGTGCCGGGCTACGAGGCGTCAAGCTGGTACGGCCTGCTCGCCCCGGCGGGCACGCCCGACGCCGTAATCAAGCGGCTGAACGTGGAGATCGTGCGCATACTGGATCGCAAAGACATCCGCGACCGGTTTGCCAGCCTGGGTTCCGCAGCGGCATCAAGCACGCCGCGCGAATTCTCAACTCTGATACGACGTGATTTTGAGCGCTGGGCGAAAGTGATTAAGGATGCAGGTATCAAGCTGGATTGATGCGGTCGAACTGAACTTTCAGCGTACCCACCGGCTCAAGCGAATATTCCAGCGATTCACCCGCCGCCACAAATAATGGCGGCGTAATCGAGCCGGTAATAATGACTTCGCCGGCGCGCAATCGCTCGCCGTGCAGGCTCAGCAGAGTGGCGACATGCCCGACGATGCCAATGATTTCACCGGTAGCGGCTTGTGGATCAGCAGTGTTCCCGATTTCGATAGCGTTGCGCAGCAATCGCGCGCGAATGCCATCGAGCCGCGCGCCCGCACGCGATGTGTCGCACGCGCCAAGCATTACGTAGCGTTGGTAAATATTGCCGGCGAGAATTTTTTCAACGTCGTCCGGCGCGAATGTGACATCGGCTAATTCAATAGCGGGGCCGATGCCTGCGATCGCCCGCTGAATCGTTGCACGATCCGCATTCGCGTCAAGATCGTTCGCCATATGCACCGCAATTTCAGCTTCAGCGGCGGGCTTTTGCCATCCGTTGAGTGCGACGCAGGCGTTGTTTGCCAGCAATGCGCGGTGCATCAAATAGCCGATCAGCGGCGCGTCGATCCCCAACATTTTCATCGCGGCGGGCGCGCCAAAACCTACTTTCCAGCCCAGCGGTTTTTCGCCGCCGGCGATACGTGCCCGGCGCTCCGCGAGTTGCAACGCGAAGCCGCGGGTGATGCGGGCGTCAGTCATTTCAGTGCTCAATGGGTACGTCCGCCTTCGATCGACTCATAGCCGGCAGCCTCCAGCGACCCGGCGCCGCTCCAGCCCCATGCCAGCACCACATCTTCCGTGGAATTGTTTTTGAATCCATGCCAATGGCCGCGCGGCGTAAAGACCACATCACCTTCGCTTGATGGAATCTCTTCATGGTTATCACCGTACATCACACCACTGCCTTTGATGACGATCCAGAATTCGTCGCAGTTGAAATGCCGGTGGCGGTCGTGCTGTGCACCGGGCGGCAGCACGGTCCAGCCCACCAGCAGTTTGTCGGAATTACAGGTTTTTTGATTGATCAAAAATTGCACCTGCATGTTGACCCACCCGTCTTTTTCTTTGAGACCGCCGACTTTGGGCGTTTCGTTCAGGCTGGTTTTGTAGGGCTTTAGCGTAGTGTATTGATCGGGTTTCATTTTGATTGTCCTCCAGTTTGTCCGCCCAGACGGCGATAAGCTTCATGCGCGATGACAAAATCGTGATGGTCGATGCCCAGCCCGCGGCAGGCATTCATCATTTCGTTGGCGGCTGCCGCCAGCGGCGTGGGTGACCCGAGTTTGCGTCCTTGTTCGAGCACCAGCAGCATGTCTTTTTGTTGCAGGGTCACATCCGCCAGCGGCACGGCAGGCATTTTACCTTCGAGTATGAACGGGCCGCGGTAACCGAGCACTGGCGACGCGGCAACACTTTTGAGAATGGCTTCCACTGCAATTTCTCGTGACACGCCGCCTTTTTCCGCCAGCGCCACCGCTTCGCCGAATGCAATGACTTCCACCATCAGCAATGCATTGACGGACAGTTTCATTTGCACCGCGAGTCCGTTACCCCCGATGTAAGTCGATTTTGGGCCGATGGCGAGCAGCACCGGCAGCACGCGCTCGTACGCCGCCTTGTCGCCGCCGACCATCGTTGAAGCGTTGCCCTGAACCAGCGTGACAGGGCTGCCGGAGATCGGTGCATCGAGCATGATGAGGCCGGCTTTGGCGAATTCAGCGGCAATGGCGCGGCTGGGCTCTGGTGCAATCGTGCTCATGTCGAGATACACCCCATTTTTTTTGAGACCCGCAATAATGCCGTTCGCCCCGAGCGCGATACTTTTTACGGCATCTGCGTCAGTCACGATGGAGAACACAATATCCGATTGCGCCGCGGCGTCACGCGGCGTGTCTGCCCAGCGCATGCCCGCACTGATGAGCGCTTCGGCTTTGTCCCGTGAACGATTCCAGCCGGTAACCGTGTGGCCGGCCGCCATCAGGCGGGGCACGATGATGACGCCCATTGCGCCCAGGCCGATAAATCCAATGTTCATGCGATGTGTTCCTTATGCCTAAACCACTTTAATAATTGAAAATAACCGTCACCGGCAAGTGATCTGAACCGAGATCGGGTCCGATAGTGCGTTTGACCATTGGCAGCGACGGGTGCGCAAAGGTGTGATCAATAGCGAGGCCTATATTGGCATTGTCGAAAGTAACCGGCCAGGTGTGATCGAAACGGCGTGGCGCGCGTGCGTCGCGCAGGCCGCTGTCGGTGATAAATTGTTGAAAATAAGGCGACCACGGCGTGAGGTTAAAATCGCCAACTACTACCGGCGTTGCCTGCGCCTGCGTCGCTGCTTTGCGTGCGATATGCGTAAATTTGGCGTTGCGCGCTTCAGCCATTTCGCCGGAAATCGGCGGCGGCGCGTGCAATGCGTACAGCGCCAGCGGTGCGTTGCGTCCCGGCAGTTTGATATGTGCCTCAATGTGCGGATACAACCGTGACGGTTCATTCGATATCACGCCAAAATCAATCACGTGTTTGCTTGCCAGCGCTATGCCAAAGGGCGAGTCTTCAAGATGCCGAATTTGGTACGGAAACGACGATTTCAACGCATCAAGCACCGCGCCGAATTCATCGGTGGCCTCCAGCAATACCACCACGTCAACAGCATCGGCGCGGCGCTGCAAATACGACACGATGCGCGCGGGCTGTTCGTGATGCAGCCCTACATTGAAATGAAATACCGTGAATGGACGCACGGATGCCGCTGGCGGAGCATCGTCTTGCAGAAAAACGCGCGCCACAGGATAGCCGTTCCACAACGCGAGTAAACAAGCGAGCGCGGCCCAGCGCCATGCGCGCAGCAACACCAATCCGAGCAGGCAGAACAGCGACAGTACAAAATAGTGCGGCGTGAAGTGGCTGAAGAGTTCAAGAAACCAATGCAGCTTCGCCAGTACGGCAAAGATTGTGGCAATGATCAGCAGCACCGTCAGCGCGATGAAACGCTTGGCGATTTTTTGTTGGATGCTCGCAGGTTGCATGAGTGTTTTGATAACGTCGTGTAATGTCCGCAGTAGCGTCGCCAGCAAAGAAGATGTTATCGTAAGTATCTGTTTTTATGTAAATTATATCAGCGCATTTCCACCATAGTGCCGGATCGTGGAACGGTTGCGATGAATTCGTCAGGCACCCGAATCGCGCCTATACTGCTTTGCAGTTCATGTTTCGGGAGAAGCGCATGCGGTTTTCAATGGCTATAACCCGTATCGCAGCAATCGGTGTTGCGATGCTTTCGACGGCGGTTGTTGCGCAAGGCACGTCCACCACAGCGGTCGATTCCGCGTCAAATTATCCCAATCGCGCGATTCGCGTGGTGGTGCCGTATCCGGCAGGCGGCACCTCGGATATTCTGATGCGGCTGATCACGCAGAAGCTCACCGAAAAATGGGGGCAGCAGTTCGTGATCGAACCGCGTCCCGGCGCGGCGGGGTTGATCGGATCCGAGATCGTGTCGCGCGCGCAACCCGACGGATACACGCTGCTGGCGACGGATATGGGATCGGTGATGATTTCCTGGCTGTCGCACCCGAAGCCGGCTTTCGACTATCTGCGCGATCTCACACCGGTGATGGTGGTGGCTTATTCGCCCCACGTGTTGTGCGTGCATCCGAGCCTGCCCGCCAAAACACCCAAGGAATTGATCGCGCTGGCCAAACAGCGGCCCGGACAACTCAATTTTGCCGCGTCGTTGGCGGGCGCGCCGCTGATGGCCGGTATTGATTTCGCGCACCGCGCCGGTATCAAGTGGGCCTACATCACCGGGCGCGGCGGCATGCAAACCATCATGGACGTGGTAACCGGACAGGCCGATGTGTTTTTCAATGGCATGCTGCCGACGGTGCCGCATATTCAAAGCGGCCGGCTGCGGCTACTGGCGGTGAGCAGTGAAAATCGTGTCGCCAGCATGCCGGACGCACCGACCATTGCCGAATCCGGCATGCCGGGATTTTTGACCGGCTCGTGGCAAGGCGTTCTGGCGCCGGCCAATACACCGCCGGAGATCGTGGCAAAACTCCATTTAGAAATGAGCCGCGCGCTGGCGATGACCGATATCAAACAGAAACTCGCGGCGCAGGGAACCGATCCGCGCTACAACACGCCCTCCGAAACCAGCAAGGCATTGCTGTCCGAGCGTGACCGTCTGGTGAAGCTGATCCGTGAGACGAATTTCAAACCGGGGCAGGGCTGAGCCGATTCAGTCGGGCGTTCGCGCGCTGTGCGGATTGAACAGCGCGCGGCTGAGGCGCCAGCATTTTCGCGACAGCGCCGGCAACACAATAAACCATTGCACATAGCCGAGCACGATGGTAAACGTCCACAGGAATACGCATTCGGACAGGACGCTGGGTGAAAATCCGGCGCTCAAATACAACGCCAGTTTGATTTTGTTGACGGCCAATAGTGCGATGTGTCCGCAGGGAAAGCCGAGAAAGTAAACCGGTACCAGCATCGCCAGTGCGCTGCGCTCTTCTGCGTACAAGCTGTTTTGCAACAGCGCCAGTGCTAAAACCGCCAGGCATACTGACAACCACAGTATTGCGACGACACGCGTAATGGGATGCTTGGGAAGTAAGGTCATGTGATGTGTTATGCGGGTGATCCGCGCGTAATCCTATTCAATATCGTGCGCAAGATTTTTGCGCGGCCACAGGCCGGGGTCGTCATCATTAAAGCGCAGCGATTTTTCGGCGGCGTCTATGCCAAGTGGGATGACGGTAATTTTCGGTTTCACTTTTCACGATTCGCTTGGCTCACAATCTTAGCATCCGTGCAAATGCAGTGAGATAATCCAGGTAATGCGTGATCAATCGTATGAAACAAAAATGAAGAATCAATTAAAAACATATACTTACAATATCCTTGCCGCAATCACGGTATGGCTGCCTGTTTTCGCGCATGCAGCTTCGATCGGTTCTGCACAAGCCTACCCAACCAAGCCCATCCGTATGATCGTCGCCGTGCCGCCGGGCGGGCCGGCGGATACGCTCGCGCGGCTGGTTGCGCCGAGGCTCACCGAAGCGCTCGGGCAAACCGTCGTCATCGACAATCGCCCCGGCGCCAATGGCAACATCGCCTACGAAA
>JBEBHE010000032.1:0-22280 GCA_040081205.1 Burkholderiales bacterium
GGTTAAGTCCAGGCATCAGGTTCCGCTCAACGTTCGCGCTTCAGAGGACAAAAAATGGCTGAATTTCGTGCGCTAAAATTTCGATTTCACACCTTGAGCGCCAGCATCGTCATGATGCTGATGCTCCTGCTGACGGCGCTTTTCCTCCATGCCGTTGTCAGCCGCTTCAATGCGATGGCTGAAAACAATGCCCAGGAGCGATTCCAGTTGCTGGCCAGGAGCGGTGCCGAAGGACTCATCAATCTGATCGATACCACGGGGCGCTCGGTAAAAGCCCTGGCCGCCGCACGGCGGAGTCGTTTCGTGCAGTCTGGACAGATGAACGAGAATGAGATGGTACTGCCATTTCTATCGGCATTGCAGACGGAAGATCAGCTTTATGGCGTTCATTTTGCACTTGAAAACGATGATTTTCTGCAAATTATCGGCGTGCGCGACGACCCGGCGACCATCAAGCTCTTATCAGCGCCGGCGGGCACTTATTTTGCGCTGCGTCGCATTCAAAAGGTAGGCAGCGGCCAGCGCGAGACAGCGTGGGAATACTGGTCGGCTGAACGCCAGGTGCTGGGCACACGCAAAGAGGCGACCGATTTTCTGCCGACGAAACGGCCCTGGTACGAAGATGCCATGAAGCGCTCTGCGCTGGCTATCACAGCGCCCTATCTCTTTGCGTCGACCGGCAAGCTCGGCGTCACGGTTTCTCATCCGCTACGCGACGGTGCGGGGGTCGTGGCGGCGGACATCAATCTCAGTGCGTTACAGGTGTTTTTGTCGACCATTTCCCTTACGCCAGAGGCGGCTATCGTCGTCCTGGACAGCGGCAATCGCGTGATGGCGTCTTATAGCCGTTCCCCAATGCATCAGGCGATGGCGGGAATAGCCCCCCTCACCGCGATCTCCGCAACCGAAAACCCCTACCTGAAGGTATTCGATGAGTGGAGAGCCGCTGAAAAGGGCGCCACCGCGCGCGTTGTGGATGTTAAAGGCGAACGGTTTGTGTACGCCCAGCACGTTTTCTCCAGTGTTCCAGGGCACGAGATTCGTATCGGCGCCTTTGCGCCCATGCGGGAATTTTCGGGGCCCATCGTCGCGATGCGGAACACCATGGTCTTCGGGGCCGGACTGTTTATTCTGGTGCTGACGCCTTTTGTATTTATCGGCGCGCGCCGGATTGGCGCTACGTTGTCCAGGCTTTCCGATGATGCGGAGCACATCAGACAGTTCGATTTTTCAGGCAACGTGCGTGATGTGAAGTCGATGGTCTATGAAGTGGATACGCTCGCGCACGCACAAACACTCATGAAAGACACCGTGCAGTCGCGCACCAGGGCGCTTACCCTCGCGGAGGAGAAACTCGCTAATCTGGTGCGGACCGGAATTCTGCTATCGCGCGAACAGGACCGTCAAAAACTGTTGCGCCACATCCTGTTCGGCGGCAAGGACCTTCTGCATTGTGACGCCGCGACGATGTACCTGAAGACAGAAAGCGGCGCGATCAAATTTGCGTTCCGCACCATGCAAGGTGAATTACCGTCATTTGAAATTCCGCTGCAAGATGCGGCGACGGGCCAACCCAATGACCAGTACGTGTCGGTGTTCGCCGCCAACCACAATCAGTCGGTGTCGATTGACGACGTTTATCAGGAGACGCGTTTTGATCTAAGCGGCACTCGCGCCTTTGCCGACGAATCGGGCTATCGCACCGTTTCCATGCTGACCGTTCCGATGTCGCCGCGGGAGGGAGAAGTCACTGGTGTGTTGCAGTTCATGAATGCCCTGGATGCGGAAACCGGCAAGATTGTTCCTTTCGCGCCCGGGCTGGTCCGTTTTGTCGAAGCGCTGGCGGCACAGGCTGCGGTGGCACTGGAAAACCAGAACCTGCTGGAAGCACAGCGTGCCCTGATGGATTCGATGATCAAGCTGCTGGCAGGCGCAATTGACGCCAAAAGCCCGTATACCGGCGGCCACTGCGAGCGGGTTCCGGAACTGGCGATCATGCTTGCGGACGAGGCCACCAAAGTCACCGAGGGACCACTGGCAGCCTTCCGCTTTGCGTCTGACGTGGAGCGCCGTGAGTTTCGGATCGGCGCATGGCTGCACGATTGCGGCAAAGTAACCACGCCGGAATACGTGGTGGACAAGGCAACCAAGCTGGAGACCATCTACAACCGCATGCATGAGATACGCACGCGCTTCGAGGTGCTGCTGCGCGATGCCGAGATCGACTGCCTCAAGGCGCAGCGCGACGGCGGGGACACCGCTGAAGCGGCACACCGTTTTGACGCGCGCCGTCAGGAACTCACCGACGATTTTGTGTTTCTGGCTGAATGCAACGTGGGTGGCGAATTCATGGCACCCGACCGCGTTGAACGCCTGAAGAAAATGGCCGCCCAGCCATGGATGCGTCATTTTGATGATCGCATTGGACTTTCGAACGAGGAACTGGTGCGTTATCGGCGCGAACCGGCACCCGCGTTGCCCGTCGTCGAAACACTGCTTGCCGACAAGCCACATCATATTGTACCGCGCGGAGAAGATAAGGCGCTCGACCCGAAATACGGGTTCAAGGTCAAAGTGCCGGAACATCTGTTTAATTTCGGCGAGGTGTACAACCTCAGTGTCGGTCGCGGCACACTCACCGAGGAGGAGCGCTTCAAGATCAATGAGCACATCATCCAGACCATTGTGATGCTCGACCAGATGCCGTTTCCGAAGGAACTGCAACGCGTGCCGGAATACGCGGGGACGCACCACGAAACACTCAATGGAACGGGATATCCCCGCAAGCTGGATCACAATGATCTCTCGGTACCCGCACGCATCATGGCCATTGCCGACATCTTCGAAGCGCTGACGGCGTCAGACCGGCCCTATAAGAGTCCCAAGACGCTTTCCGACTCGATTAAAATCCTGTCCTTCTTCAAGAAAGACAAGCATATCGACCCGGATCTGTTCGATCTTTTCCTGCGCTCTGGCGTTTATCAACGCTATGCTGAACGCTACCTCAAGCCGGAGCAGATCGATCATGTGGATATTGAGAAATATCTTAGCTGACGCGTGATTAAGCACTCGACCGTTGTGTGGTTTTTAGTTTAGCCGCAGGATTTCAATGAAGACTTGTGTGGCGTAGCCACGTTAGTCGAAACTACCATCCGGTGCAGTTGCACGGATTTTGACCGCCCCATCAAGGAGACAAAAACATGATGCCCAAAGAATACGATGTCACCGGAAAAGTCATGTTCATCACCGGCGCCGCGCGCGGCATAGGCCGCGGCATTGCCGAAGTGCTGGCCGAGGCCGGCGCCGATATCGCGCTGAATGCGCTGACACCCAAATATCTTAACGGCACGTGCGCCGAGATTGCCAAGACGTCCGGACGGCGCGTGGAGCCCATCGTCGCCGATGTCACCAAGGCCGACGGCGTGAAACGCGCCGTGGATGAAGTGCTGGCGAAGTTTGGCCGCATCGACGTGCTGGTTAACGCGCTGGGTGACGCCATCCGCAACCCGCTGGTGGCGCTGCCGGGCAAGGACGGCAGCGTCGGCGCCTCCGACGACGACATACGTTTCGTGATGGACATCAACCTCACCGAGGCGCTGCTGTGCACGCGCGCGGTCGGCCCGCACATGCTCGCACGCAAGTCCGGCAAGATCATCAACATCGCCGCGTGGACCGCCAAAACACGCGGCGGTGAAATGGTGCTCTACACCACCGCCAAGACCGCGCTCGCCGGTTTCACGCGCGCGCAGGCACTCGAATGGGCGCCCTACAACGTGCATGTCAATGCCATCGGGCCAGGTTCGTTCCCGGATATCGTCACCTCCGGGCCCGAGCGTTTCAAGGAAACCAGCGAACGCGCGAAGAAAAACGTGCCGTTGGGGCGCGCAGGCCAGTTGCGCGAGGTGGGATTGCTGGCGCTGTATCTTGCGTCGAGCGCGTCGGACTATATGACGGGGCAGACTTTGGTGTTGGATGGTGGGGTGGGGTTGTAGTTATGTAGCCCGGATGCAATGAATTGAAATCCGGGGAACGATTCCCGGGATACACTGCGCTTCTTCCGGGCTACGCTTGCTTATGCATTAATTCAAAACGCTTTTTTTCGCAACAAAAAAAGGGCTGGCGACAGCCCTTTTTTTTATGTAGATTCATTCCCAGCCACGGTTCGAATTGTGGCTAGGTGGATGAAAAAAGAGCCCCACACATCTTGCGAATGTGTGAGGCCCCGGGTCGCAGCAAGAAGCCGCGCTACAGCAGACTTAGGTTATCGAACCCTAGTAGCCTACGTCAACCAAAAAGCTCCGCGCTACGACTTCGTCCCTTTCAAATCGCTCATTTAAGGAGCTAATTATGAGCAATAGCAAGAAAACGGTGACCTGGAAGATCGGGCGCGATGCGGAAGACGGGCGTTTTAAGCCCGTGCAAGCAGCGCACAAAGACAAGTCAGGATCTATCGTTGAAACGATGCGACGTCCTGTGTCGCCGCAACCTAAGCGTAAATAGGTGATGAACGGCCGGGGCACACCCGGCCGTTCTATTTCCAGTTCACCAAGAGGTAGTGATCATTGGGCCGATAAGCCCAACGTTCGCGGTCATGCATCACCGCCGTTGGGCTTCACTGCGCTCAGCGCCGACCTACCACTACTTACGTGCCTTGCGATCCAGCGACCTTAAATACTCCAGCTTCTCCCGTATCTTCGCTTCCAGCCCGAATTCGGTGGGCTCGTATAACGTCGGCGGTGCCATGCCGTCGGGGAAATAGGTTTCGCCCGCCGCATAGCCGCCCGCTTCGTCATGCGCATAGCGGTAGTTCGCGCCGTAACCCAATTCCTTCATCAACTTGGTGGGCGCATTGCGCAGGTGTTCCGGCACGGGGCGCGATTTGTCCTCGCGCACCAACGCGCGGGCGGCGTTGTAGGCGGTATAGGCCGCATTGCTTTTCGGTGCGACCGCGAGATAGAGCACCACTTCGGCCAACGCCAGTTCGCCTTCGGGCGAGCCCAGCCGTTCGTAGGTTTCGCAGGCATCCAGCGCCATGCGCAGCGCGCGTGGATCGGCAAGGCCGATATCTTCGCTCGCCATGCGCACGATGCGACGCCCGAGATACAGCGGATCGGCGCCGCCGTCGAGCATGCGCACCATCCAGTACAGCGCGGCGTCTGGTGACGAGCCGCGCACCGCTTTATGCAACGCGGAAATCTGGTCGTAGAACTGGTCGCCGCCCTTGTCGAAGCGGCGCAAGCTTTGCGTCAGCGTCTGCTTGACGAAATCTTCGTCGATGCCGGTGCGCTGCGTTTCTTCGGCGGCCGTCGCCATCTGCTCGATCAGATTGAGCAATCGCCGCGCGTCGCCGTCCGCGTAGCCGATAATGCGGCTTTTCGCTGTATCTGAAATTTCTTTTAAAAACAAATACTTACTTAATGACCTCTGCAGCAGCGTAGCAAGCTCGTCTTCACTCAAAGGCTCCAGCACATACACCGCCGCACGCGACAGCAGCGCGCTGTTCACTTCGAACGACGGGTTCTCGGTGGTAGCACCGATGAAGGTGACCAGCCCGCGTTCGACGTACGGCAGAAACGCATCCTGCTGTGCCTTGTTGAAGCGATGTACTTCATCGACAAACAACAAAGTATGGCGGCCGTTTTGCTGCAGCGTGAGTTCGGCGCGCGTAAGCGCTTCGCGAATTTCTTTTACGCCGGAAAACACCGCGCTGATGGCAATAAATTCCGCGTCGAACGCATCGGCCATCAGACGCGCCAGCGTGGTTTTACCCACGCCCGGCGGCCCCCACAGTATCATCGAGTGCGGCTTTTTGGATTCGAACGCCAGCCGCAGCGGTTTGCCGGCGCCCAGCAGATGCGATTGGCCTACAACGTCGTCGAGCGTGCGCGGGCGCAACTGCTCGGCAAGCGGCGCGCGCGGCTCGCGCTTGCCGAAAAGATCATTCACCGCTTACTCACGATCAGTCCCGGATAACGTCGGCGCCCTTGGGAGGCGTAAAGGTAAATGCGTCCGGCGCGAGCTTGGGATTGCGTTCTATATCGGCAAACCGGATCACGGTGACCTGCCCGAATTGATCGCGCAATTCCATGGCGTCCAGCCCCGCCTTGCCGAATCCCAAACGGATGCGCTCGAACGCAGTGTCTTTGGATTTGGGAATCGCTTCGAGCCAATCGAGCCCTTCCTGATTGCCGATGTTGTTAAGCGTGTAGCTTTTTTCGATTTCGTTGCTGCCTGCCAGCAGCGCCGCAGGACTCTCGCCCAGCGCCTTATCCAGCTTGCGCTCGGTGACCTGATTCAAATCCTTGTCGTAAATCCACAACTTGCTGCCGTCGCCGACGATGATTTGTTCGTACGGCTTGTTGTATTCCCAGCGGAATTTTCCGGGACGCGAAAACTGCATGGTACCCGTCGATTGCTGGAGCATTTTCATGTTTTTGTCGAGCACCATTTGCGCGAATCGGCCTTTCGCGGTGGTGGTCTGGGTGAGAAACGCTTTCAGCGATTCGGTGGTTGCACCGAAAGCCAGCGTGGGAATAAACAGAACCAATAACAGGAATGAACGCCACGGAGTACGCAGTGAATTATGCATTTGAGCTTCGCAGTCTAAAAAGTCTTGCGGGTACGATCGATGTCGGCAACACGTCCGCCGCGCACGGTAACAATGGTGATAAACGGGTTCGCCGTCGTCGGATAGTAATACAACGACTTCACCACGTTGTTGCGGAAATTCTCCACACTTTCAAAATCGGGGCGGCCCGCGCGCAGCAAAACCTCTCCTTCTGACATGCCGCGTTGCAGGTAAATAAAGGTCGAGAAATCCATACCTCGCACCGGCTTGTCGGGCGAGGCAATCGCTCCGGGGGGCGGCGGCGGTGCGATGGCGACCTGCGGCTGCGGCTGTGCAGGCGGCTGTGCCGCCGCTTTCGGCGGCTCCACCAGCTTGCCTTCCATATCTACCGACGCGGCCGCCGGACGTCCATCCACCAGCTTCGCCGGACGGTTGGCGGGCGGCTTTTCGCTGTATTGCGTGACGCCGCGCTCGTCCACCCAACGGTAAATCTCAGCCGCGTGCGCTGCCGTCAGCATCGACACTAAAGCGGTCAAACCGGTTAAAAGGGTCTTTTTCATGATGGCACCTCGTCACTCACGTCAACTATGCCCGATTGGACAGCAAATTCGCTATGAGGTTTAACGCTCGTCGGAGGTCGAGGCTGACAGTGGTATGGCGGTTAACGTCCGTCGGCGTCCGCCGGTGGCGGCGCCAGCACTTCGCGGTTGCCGTTCGATCCCATGGTGGAAACCAGTCCGGAGCGTTCCATTTGCTCGATCAGCCGCGCGGCACGATTGTAGCCGATGCGCAGGTGGCGCTGCACCAGTGATATCGAAGGGCGTCGCGTCTTGAGCACAATGGCAACAGCCTGATCGTAGAGTTCATCCGACTCGCCGTTGCTGCCGTTACCGCCGTTCCCATCCAGCATGTCGCCGGATTCGCCCTCGCTCGTGCCGCCGTTCAGGATGTCGTCGATGTACTGCGGCTGCGCCAGACTCTTGAGGTAATCCACGATTTTATGCACTTCGTGATCCGACACAAATGCGCCATGCACCCGCTGCGTCAAGCCGGTGCCCGGCGGCAGATAAAGCATGTCGCCCTGACCGAGCAGCGCCTCGGCGCCCATCTGGTCGAGAATCGTGCGCGAATCCACTTTGGCCGCGACCTGAAATGCCACACGAGAAGGAATATTGGCCTTGATCAAACCCGTAATCACATCCACCGATGGACGCTGTGTAGCCAGCACCAGATGAATGCCTGCCGCGCGCGCCTTCTGCGCAATACGCGCGATCAGTTCTTCCACTTTTTTGCCGACCACCATCAGCAGGTCGGCCAACTCGTCGATCACCACCACGATCAGCGGCATTTCGTGCAGCGGTTCGGGATCGACTTCACCGGGTGTCAGTGGATTGACGATGGGGGCTTTCGATTTTTCCGCATCGCGTATTTTCTGATTGAAGCCCGCGAGATTGCGCACACCCAGCGCTGACATCAATTTGTAGCGTCGCTCCATCTCGCCCACGCACCAGTTCAATGCGTGCGCGGCCTGCCGCATATCCGTTACAACGGGCGCCAGCAGATGCGGTATGCCTTCGTAGACCGACAGCTCCAGCATTTTCGGATCGATCAATATCAGCCGTACCTGCGTCGGCGGCGCTTTGTACAGCAGCGACAGAATCATCGCGTTGATCGCTACCGATTTCCCCGAACCGGTGGTGCCCGCCACCAGCAAGTGCGGCATGCGCGCGAGATCGGCCACCACCGGATTACCGGCAATATCCTTGCCCATCGCCAGCGTCAGCGGCGAGCTCATGTCGGCATACACCTGCGAACTCAAAATTTCGGTAAGCTTGACCACCTGGCGTTTGGGATTGGGAATCTCCAGACCCATGCAGCTTTTGCCGGGTATCGTTTCAACGACACGAATGCTGATCACCGACAGCGCACGCGCCAAGTCGCGCACCAGATTGATAATCTGACTGCCCTTCACGCCCACCGCGGGTTCGATTTCGTAGCGCGTAACCACCGGACCTGGATAAGCCGCAACTACCTTCACTTCCACGCCGAAGTCGTCGAGCTTTTTCTCGATCAGACGCGAGGTGAATTCCAGCGTTTCCGGTGACAGCGTTTCAAGATGGCGCTCGGCTTCGTCGAGCAAATGCAGCGGCGGCAGCAGCGAGTCCGGCATGTTTTCAAACAGCGGCACCTGCTTTTCGCGCTCCACGCGTGGCGATTTGGCAATCTCGACGCGCGGCGGCTCAATGCGCACCGGCTCGTGAATTTCGAATTTGCGGCGCGTTTCTTCAACCACTTCTTCGCGCTCGATCAGCGCCTGCTCGCCAACGCGCCGGTCCTGCCGCTCCTGCCAGCGCGTCACCACGGCGTTGAATGCGTTTTCAATGCCTGTGCCGATTTTTTCGATCACCGTCAGCCACGACACGCCGGTAAACAGGCTCAATCCCGCCGCGAATACCAGCAACAACACCAGCGTGCCGCCGGTAAAGCCCAGCAACTTTGACGCGGCGCCCCCTGCCATCGCACCGATCATGCCACCCGGCGCCAAGGGCAAAATGGCCTTGAGCGTGTGCAAGCGCAGGAACTCGACGCCGCTGCTGGCGATCAACAGCACCAGGAAACCGATGCCGACTACCACATACGAGCGCCGGTCGATATCGGGAACCACTTCGATGCGCCGAAATCCCCACGCCACCAGTGCGGCGCAAAACAACACCCACCAGTAAGCGGAAACGCCAAACAGATACAGTAGCAAATCGGAAAGATAAGCGCCGATCACGCCGCCGGCGTTGCGTATGGACGTGGCGCGCAAGCTGTGCGACCAGCCCGGATCGCCCTTGTGATACGTATAGAGAACGATCAGCAGATACAGCGCCACCGCCAACAGCGCGAACCACCAGAACTCCCGCAGCAGAGCGGCAATCCGCGGCGGAAGCGGATTCTTTGCGGCACTGTCGTTGAGCGTATTTTCGTTGCTGGGCACGGGATTAAGTATGTTCGCTAACGTGATGATTATAGGTTAAAAGCTCACATCGCCGCCAGAAAAACAAACCCCGCTTTAGCGCGGGGTTTGTTATCACCGGTCATCGTGCGCCGTGCATTTTTTGCCACGTTTATCTCACGACGCATTCCTGTGCCGGATCAAAAGACCCCAGCGAAAACGGGAACGGATCGAGGCCCAAGCCCGGATCTTCACCCAGCAGCAGCGGCGGCTTGTTCGGGTCATCGGCAAAGCCGAATTGTCCCGGACCGATCAGGATGGAGCCGCCTTGGGTCGTCATAATGTACACGCCGGTATGAGTGGCATGGTACACACCGCGAGCCAACGCACCGGACTTGCTGGTAACGCCTTCGCAGCCCTGCATGCAATCCAGCGTGTCACCGGAGGAGCCGCGTATGCCGAGCGTCGCGGTGCTGGTTTGAATTTTGTAGGCATCCTGATTACCGCGCTTGCCGATCAACCCGGTCACCGAACGCAGTCCGCCCTTGAGCAGCCGCATGCTGATATTGTCCGCCTGCGGCTGGTCTTTGTTGAACTGATACTGGTCTATTTTCATTGTGGTGTTCGGTCGCAATGTCGCCGAGCTGCCATCCGTGAAATTGATCTGCGCAAAGCTGTCTTTTTGCGTCGTCAACGTGTCGGTCAGCAGCACTGCGGATTTCTGCGACAGAATGCGCGTGCTGCCGTCCGCGCGCTGCACCGACAACGTGCCGTTTAACTGCACCACGTAGCCAACGGTCTGCGCCCACACCGCAGCACCCCACAAGGCGAGTGCCAGCCCTAAGGCCCAGCGCCAAGCTTGAATACGGGCGATCCCCTTCATTTTGCGAAACTCCCCTTGTTGCAGCGCAGCTCGCAGTCGCACTGATCGGAAATTTATACCATAAAACAAGCATTTACGGAATTGCAGCAGGCATTCCTGCGAATTCGTGTTGTTCAGTCTGAGTGCATTGCGCAGGCACACGTGCGCACGCGCAAATAACGCGCCATCTTTCTTAAAATATCCACAAAAACAAAAACGTGGATTGCCCGCTCGACTCTACACTAACGACCGCGCCGGGAAATATTGCGATCAACGATAATCATGCTGCGCCGCTCCGCGCGAATCAATTCCTTATCCTGCAGCTCCTTGATCACGCGGCTAACCATTTCACGCGACGCGCCGATCATGCGCGCGATCTCCTGCTTGGGCGGCGTGCGCGGAACCACCAACTTGCCGTCAATTTCTTGCGCCATATCGACGAGTAAACGCACCACGCGCCCCGACACATCGATCAACGCAAGACTTTCAATCTTGCGATCGGCCTCGCGCAGCCGCTTGACCAGATTGCGTATCACCAGCATCGCAACCTCTGAATTTTCCTTCAGGCAATTCATGAAACCGGCCTTCGACAAACGCAGCATCTCGCAAGGCTCCAGTGTCGCAACGCTTGCCGAGCGCGGCTGATCGTCAAGAATACCCATTTCACCGAAGAAATCGTGCGGCCCCATCACGCTCAGGATAACCTCGCGCCCCTGATCATCCGGTATCAGCACCTTGACTTTGCCGGAAAGGATCACATATAAGGAATCGGTTTCATCGCCGGCCTGAATCACAAACACGTTACGCGGGTAGCTACGATGCTGCACGTAGTTCAGCAATGTAGCGAGCTGATGCTCGGTAAATGCCGAAAACAGCGGCACCGATTTCAACACAACGGGATTTAATCTGAACTGTATGGCCATGGCGCCTCTTATTTTTACGGTCGCACTATGATTTTGATGCTACGAACCCCTGCTCTGCTTGCTAGTCTGCCAGAACAGCGGCAGCGCGTCACGTCGCATTCTCATAGCATGCACCGGCACGGCTCGACACCCGCTCGCGCAACCTGCTACATTCGCGCTTTCCCTGAAAACTCACTGAAATTCTCCCTGAAATCATGACTGAAACCACCCGCCACTGCCGCCTGCTGATCCTCGGCTCCGGCCCCGCTGGATACTCCGCTGCCGTTTACGCTGCGCGCGCTAATCTGAAACCCGTATTGATTACTGGTATGGCGCAGGGCGGCCAATTGATGACCACCACCGAAGTCGATAACTGGCCAGCCGACGTCGATGGCGTGCAGGGCCCTGAACTGATGGCGCGTTTCTTGAAACACGCGGAGCGCTTCAACACCGAAATCGTGTTCGATCAAATCCACACCGCGAAACTCAAGCAATCGCCGATCACGCTGATTGGCGATAACGGCACGTACACCTGCGACGCACTCATCATTGCCACCGGCGCTTCGGCCATGTATCTGGGCCTGCCTTCGGAAGAAAAATTCATGGGCAAAGGCGTGTCGGGCTGCGCCACCTGCGACGGATTTTTTTACAAAGGTCAGGAAGTCGCGGTAGTGGGCGGCGGCAACACCGCATTGGAAGAAGCGCTCTATCTCACTAACATCGCAAGCCACGTCACGGTAGTACATCGCCGCGACAAATTCCGCGCCGAAGCCATCATGGTGGACAAGCTGAAAGAACGCGCCGCCGCCGGTAAAGCCACCATTCTGTGGGACAACACATTGGACGAAGTACTGGGCGACAACAGCGGTGTCACCGGCATGCGCGTAAAAAACGTCAAAACCGGCGCTGTCACCGAGAAAAAACTGCAAGGCGTGTTCATCGCCATCGGTCACAAGCCGAACACTGACGTATTCGCCGGTGAAGTCGCCATGAAGAACGGTTACATCACCACCAAGGCCGGCCTCGAAGGCAACGCCACCGCCACCAGCGTGCCGGGCGTGTTCGCGGCGGGCGACGTGCAGGATCATGTATATCGGCAAGCCGTCACCAGTGCAGGCACGGGTTGCATGGCCGCACTCGACGCGCAGAAATATCTGGAAGACAAAGGGCTGATCTAGCGTTTGAAGGACAGCAAGGTGACTCGTGACCCAGCGCAAGCCATTGCGGAGCGAACCTGCGGAAACACTGCACGCGTTGCTGCCCGACGTTGTGCCGCTACCACCGCTCAATCGGGCACAAACACCTAGGCCGCGTCTCCGCCCCATTGCGGCGCAGCGTCTGCGCGACAACCACGAGGTATTGAGCGAAAGCCTCAGCGATCACGATGCGTGGGAAGCCGGTTTTGAAGCCGGTGACGAATTAAATTTTCTGCGATCAGGCCTGGCGACCAACACGCTGCGAAAACTGCGTCGCGGGCACTGGCTGATTCAACGCGAACTGGATTTGCACGGACTCACGGTCGCTGAAGCGCGCCCGGCCCTGGTGGTATTTTTAAACCACTGCCTGCATGACGGTACGCGCTGCGTGCGCATCATCCACGGCAAAGGACTTGGCTCGAAGAATCGAGAACCCGTGCTTAAGCGCAAAGTCGCAAGCTGGCTGATGCAGCGCGATGAAATTCTGGCGTTTTGTCAGGCGCGCCGCACCGAAGGTGGCGGTGGCGCAGTGGTGGTGCTTTTGAAAGGCGTGAAGCGTTAGGAGTGAGGCGCAGCTCGGGCCGGGGTTACGCCTCACCCCTCACCCTTCACGCCTCACGAACTTCAAATCGCAGCTTCGTCTGTCTCACCGGTACGAATGCGCAGCACCTGCTCCACGCTGGTAACGAAAATCTTGCCGTCGCCGATCTTGCCGGTGCGCGCCGCTTTGACGATGGCGTCTATCGCCTGATCCAGCAGTTTATCCGGCACCACAACTTCCACTTTCACTTTCGGCAAAAAATCGACCACGTATTCTGCGCCGCGATAGAGTTCGGTATGTCCTTTTTGCCGGCCAAATCCCTTGACCTCGGTCACGGTCAATCCGCTCACGCCGATCTCTGACAATGACTCGCGCACTTCGTCCAGCTTAAACGGCTTGAATATGGCTTCGATTTTTTTCATGGGAAACCCCTGTTCGTCACGATAAGTTCAAGAATAGCACAGCCCGTCCATCCGCAGGCGGTCAGTCAAACGGCGGTCGAAACCGGTTGGTAATCGGATAACGCCAATCCTTGCCAAAGCCGCGCGCGGTAATACGTATGCCCACCGGCGACTGGCGCCGCTTGTATTCGGAGATATGGATCAATTTCACCACCCGATCCACATCAGCACGCTTGAATCCGGCGGCAATGATGTCGCGAGGACTCTGGTCGTTTTCAACGTAGGCTTCCATGATCGCATCGAGAATGTCATACGGCGGCAGGCTATCCTGATCTTTCTGGTTGGGGCGCAGTTCCGCCGACGGCGGGCGGTCGATCACGCGCTGGGGAATCACCGGGGAAAGGGAATTGCGATAGTTCGACAACCGGTACACCAGCAGCTTGTTGATGTCTTTCAGCACCGCGAATCCGCCCGCCATGTCGCCATACAACGTGGCATAACCGGTACCCATTTCGCTTTTGTTGCCGGTGGTCAGCACAATTGCGCCGGATTTATTCGACATCGCCATCAGCAGCATGCCGCGGATGCGTGATTGCAAATTCTCTTCGGTGGTATCTTCCTTCAACCCTTTGAATTCGCCCGCCAGCGCGTGCTGGAACCCATCGAAAATCGGCTTTATCGCGATCTCGACGTAGCGCACCTTCAGCGCCTCCGCTTCGGCGCAGGCATCTTCGCGGCTCATGCCCGCCGTGTATTGCGAAGGCATCATCACCGCTTTCACGCGTTCCGCGCCCAGCGCGTCCGCCGCCACCGCCAGCGTCAGTGCGGAGTCAATGCCGCCGGACAACCCCAACAGCACGCCGGGGAACCCGTTCTTGTTCACGTAGTCACGCACGCCCACGGTCAGCGCCTTGTAAACCTCCGCCTCAATGCTCTGCGCCGGCACGATCTCACCGGTAACGGGCACGCCATTCACGATGTCGATAAATCCCAGCGCCTCTTCGAACGCGGCTAACTGATGGGTGAGATTACCCGCCGCGTCCATGGCAAATGATGCGCCATCGAACACCAGTTCATCCTGTCCGCCGACCTGGTTGGCATACACCACCGGCAATCCGGTTTCTGCCGCGCGGTCACGCACGACTTCGTAACGCGACTGCTGCTTGTTCATGTGATACGGCGAGGCATTCAGCACCAGCAGACACTGCGCGCCAGCCTGTTTTGCCGCGAGCGCAGAGGGCTCTTCCCACACATCGGCGCAGATATTGACGCCGAGGCGCAGACCTTCGTGCTCGAACACGCACGACGCCGTACCTGAATCGAAGTAACGCTCTTCGTCAAACACGTTGTAATTGGGCAACTTGCGCTTCAGGTAGGTGGCAACGACCTTTCCGTCGCGAACAATCGACGCGGCGTTGTAGCGCTTGCCATCCTGACGATGCGGATGCCCCACCACCAGCGTGATCCCCTTTGTATTGCGTGCCAGGCCATCCAGTGCGGTAGCGCAGGCGTCGTAAAAATCGTTACGCAACAAAAGATCTTCCGGCGAATAACCGCTGATCGCCAACTCCGTCGTCAATAACAACGAAGCGCCGCCTTCCCGGGCGCGCTGTGCTGCGTTCGCGATTTTTGTGGCATTGCCATCAATGTCGCCAACGGTGTAATTGATTTGTGCAATCGCAATTTTCATGCCGCTAATATATCATCGACAGAGAAATTATTCGCGCCTGCGCCACTTCCGAGTCCAAATTTGCGACACGCAATTAAACGATCCCGCTGCCATCGCCCATGACCGTCGAGATCGTTTCCTCGCTGGCTGATATTGATCCACAGCAATGGAACCGGCTCGCCGGCGGCAATCCGTTCCTGCGCCACGAATTTCTGCATGCGCTGCACGAAACCGGATGCGCCTGCGAAAAAACCGGTTGGGCGCCGCGCTACCTGGTGGCGTTGGAGAACAATCGATTGACCGGCGCGATGCCGTTGTATGTGAAATCGCATTCGCGTGGCGAATACGTGTTCGACTGGGCGTGGGCAGATGCCTACGAGCGCAACGGACTGGAATACTATCCCAAGCTGCTGTCGGCGATTCCGTTCACGCCCGTTACCGGACCGCGCATTCTGGCCGAATCGCAAGCCGTGATCGAATCCCTGGCCGCGAGCGTGCTGGATGTTGCTCGCGACAGCGACGCGTCATCGCTGCATTGCCTGTTTCCGCCAAAAGAACAAGCCGCGTTATTGGCCGGCAAAGGCATGATGCTGCGCCACGGCGTGCAGTTTCACTGGGTTAACCCGGGCGAAAGCGTCGCTGATTTCGATCAGTATCTTGCCCTCATGAATCACACCAAGCGCAAGAAAATAAAACAGGAACGCCGCCGCGTGCGCGACGCAGGCATCACGTTTCGATGGCTGGAAGGCGAGGCGATCACCGGGGATGACTGGGCATTTTTCGCGCGCTGCTACACCCGCACCTACCGCGAGCATCACAACACGCCTTACCTCAATCTGGATTTTTTTCAGCGTATCGGCAAAACCATGCCGGAAAATCTGCTGTTGATTGTCGCCGAACGGGACGGCAACGCTATCGCCGCATCGTTTAATGTGCACGGCGCCAATCATTTATATGGCCGCTACTGGGGCGCCATCGAATATCATCCGATGCTGCATTTCGAAACTTGCTACTATCAGGTTATCGAGTATTGCATCGCACGCGGCATCGCGGTGTTTGAAGGCGGCGCGCAAGGCGAACACAAAATGGCGCGCGGACTGATGCCGGTGCAAACGTGTTCAGCGCACTGGCTCGCGCAACCGCAGTTCGCGAAGGCGGTCGAAGCGTTTCTGATTCGCGAGAGAAAAGGTGTCGAACATTACATCGATGAGTTGCGCGAACATGCGCCGTTCAGTCACACCGGCGTATCATCCGAATAATAAATATTGTTTAAAAACAAATACTTAACACATTTATGCAATTTGAAAAACCATGGACGGTATAGTAGCGCTCGTTAGTTGCCGCTAAATCATTGCAGATGAATTCATGAAATTTTGCAGCCACTGCGGCGCTACCGTCGCACAAAAAATTCCCGCCGGCGATTCACTGCCGCGCTACGTGTGCGATACGTGCAGCACCATTCACTACCAGAATCCGCGCATGGTGGTGGGCTGCATCCCCGAATGGGAAGACAAAATTCTCCTGTGCCGCCGCGCCATCGAGCCGCGTCACGGGCTTTGGACAGTGCCCGCGGGCTACATGGAAAACGGCGAAACGCTGGCTGCCGGCGCCGCCCGCGAAACGCTCGAAGAAGCCTGCGCCCGCGTGGAAATCGGCGCGCTGTATGCGGTCTATAATATTCCGCACGTCAATCAGGTGTATCTGTTATTTCGCGCACGGATGCTTGATCTTGATTTCAAGCCCGGCGAAGAAACGCTGGAAACACGGCTCGTCTCCGAGGCCGACGTGCCGTGGGATCAGATTGCGTTCGCCACCGTGCGCAACACGCTCACGCACTATTTCGCGGATCGCGCGCGCAAGCACTTCGGGTTTCACATGGGAACCATCGAAGCGCCGCCCCGGCGTTAGTCACTGCCCGCGCGCGCTAAGTCGCGCGCAAGGCATCCACGATATTCAGCTTTGCCGCCCGCACCGACGGCAAAAAGCCGCCGATAACACCCATCAGCAGCGCGAAAATCGCCGTCTTCAAAATGATACTGGCGTTCAGTGTAAAGCTGAATGCCAGCTCCGAAAACGACTGCCAGTTCATGGTCGATATGGTGAAAAACTGCATAAACGTCGCCATGAACAAGCCTATCGCGCCGCCCACCAATCCCAGCAGCACCGATTCAAACAGGAACGCACCGAGGATGCTGCGCTGGCGAAAGCCCAACGCGCGCAAGGTGCCGATCTCGGCCGTGCGGCTTGCGACTGACGCGTACATGGTAATCATCGCGCCGATCACCGCGCCGATGGAAAAAATAATGGACAGCGTTAGTCCAAGGTACTTGATAAAGTTCGCCAGCATCTGCGACTGCTCGGCATAGAACGCAGTTTCGCGTTTCACTTCAACCGTCAGGCGCTGGTCGGATTCGAGCCGCGTTTTTACCGCGTCGAACGTACCAATATCGGCGAGCTTGAATATCACCGACGAATACACCGGCCGCCGGAACGATTGCATCAACTGATCGGCGTCGCCCCACACCTCGGAATCGAATCCGCTCTTGCCTGAATCGAACACGCCGACCACCGTCCAGTCACGCGCACCAAAACGCAATGTTTCCCCCAGGCGCGCGCCGTGGAATCGCTCGGCAATACTTTTGCCGGTGACGATCTCCGATGAACCCGCGCGAAACATGCGCCCTTCGATCATGCGAACTTGTGGCCGCAATGCAATGCCCGAAGGCGACACCCCGCGCACCATCACGTTCGACGGTGCATTGGTTTCGCGCTTATTAAGATTGACCAGCACCACGCTTTCCTTCGACACCTGCTTAGCGCCGTTGCCGCCGATGGCAATTTCCGGCTGCGTCTCAACAATACTGGCTTGCGTACGATCAACACCACTTTGCACCTCCGTTTGCGACGACCGGCGGATCACCACCACGTTATCGTAACTACCTGTTTCTACTAATGTTTTTCTGAGACCTTCTTCGAGCATCAGTACCGTGGCAAAGACAAACACCACCAGCGCCATACCGCCCGCGGTCAGCACCGTGGTCACTTTGCGCGCCCACAGATTGCGAAACGTATAGGAAAGCGGAATCGCCATCAGCCGATATTCCTCAAGCCATCGACGATACGCACGCGCGCCGCGCGCGTCGCGGGCGCCACCGCCGCAACGGTGCCGACAATCACGATCGCCGCCAGTTGCATCCACACCGTTTCGTTGCTGACTTCAAATACCTTGAACAACGTGCCCATCGCGCGCCCGAACTCGTGCGCCACAGGATAGGTGCAGACTATCCCCAGCAGCCCGCCCACCAGCGCAATCGCCAGCGACTCTCCGGCAATAAGCGATGCCAAAAACCACGGCCCGAATCCCAGCGCCTTGAGCGTCGCATACTCCGCCACACGCTCGCGCGCCGTCATTGCCATGGTATTGGCCATCACCGCCAGAATAATGAATATCACCAGAAAGGAAACAATTCTGATCGCCACCACGATCGCTTCGGTCATGGCAACAAAACTCAACTGAAATGCCTTCTCGGTTTCGGTGAGCGTTTCCGCCAACGAATTTCTGAACGTTGCATCGAGTGCCTGCGCTACCTCGGCCGCGCGGTCTGCGCTGGTCAATCCGATAACATAGACGCCGACCTGATTCGCCCGGCGCGGCACGGTCTTTTTCATGGTCTCATTGAGATAGTCCCAGTGAAAAAAGAACTGCGAGGTATCGGTATTCGCCTCGGCGCCATCGTAAATGGCGCGCACCACAAACTCCCAGTTGCCCGGAAAAATCGTACCGCGGATCGGCGCTATGTCACCGACCTTGAGACCGTGAATGTCGGCGATCTTGCGACCGATCACCGCACCTCGACGATCACGCAGAAAATCCCGAAGCTGCTCCGGCGGAATAAGGTATTCCGGATACAACGTAAAATACGAGCGCGGCTCAATGGCAAATTGCGGGAAAAAATTCTTCTCTGTTATATACACACCGCCGAACCAGTTGGCATACGACACCGAGCGCACGCCGGGTAGCTGGCGAATTTTCTCGTTGTACGTCAGCGGCAACGGAAACACCAGTGAAATAGAGTTGCGCGTGATCAGTCGTGTCGATGATGCCGCCTCCGCCCCCGCATACCAGGCATGCACTACCGTTTGCAGCAATCCAAAAGCGAGCACCGCAACCACCAGCCCCAGCACGGTGAGCGCAGTTCTGAGCTTGTGCCGCAGCGCATTGCGGAATACCAGTTTGATCAGATACATCAGCCGCGTCCGTCAATCACAAGCACGCCTTTTTCCAGATGCTGAATGTGCCGCGCGCGCTGCGCCGCATACGGATCGTGGGTCACCATGATAATGGTCTTGCCCATCTCGGTATTCAGCCGTTCCATCAACTTCAAAATTTCGTCAGCCGAGGTGCGATCGAGATCACCGGTCGGCTCGTCCGCTACCAGTATCGCCGGATCAGTGATGATGGCGCGCGCGATGGCGACCCGCTGCTGCTGCCCGCCTGACAGTTCCGAAGGATAGTGCGCCATGCGATCGGTTAATCCCACCATGCCGAGTGCGGTATGCACATGCTCCCGGCGTTCCGCCCGGCTCAGCCGCGTCAGCAGCAACGGCAGTTCCACGTTTTCGAAAGCGCTGAGTACCGGCATCAGGTTATAGAACTGAAAAATGAAACCGACATTGGCGCCGCGCCAATCCGCAAGTTCGGCTTCGTTCAGAGACGCAATATCAATGCCGCCCACGCGCAGCACACCGCTGCCGGGCTTGTCGATGCCCGCAATCAAATTGAGCAAGGTACTTTTGCCGGAGCCGGAAGGTCCCATCAGGGCCACAAAATCCCCTGCGGCGATGTCCAGCGTAATATCCCGCAACACCTCGACCACCTGATCGCCACGGCGATAGGATTTCACCAGATTGCGGATCTCAACGATCGGATGACTCATGATCGCGGCGATCTACTTGGTCTGCACCGTGACAGCGGCGCCATCGCGCAGTTTTTCCGGCGGCCGTGCCACCACCCGATCTCCGGTTTTGATGCCGGATTTCACTTCAAAGAGTTCACCGATTTTCGCCCCGGTAACAACCAGCGTTTCCACCGCCTTGCCGTCTTTGACGATATAAGCGACTTGCTTGCCGTTGCGTTCCACCAATGCGAAAGGTTGCACTACCACACGCGGCGTGCGCTCGGACGCCGGCATCTCCTGGCCGAGGAAAGCCACCTTCGCGCTCATCTCCGGCAGAATGCGCGGGTCTTTATCGACGAACTGTATTTTGGCGAGCACCGTCGCCTTTGAACGATCCACGGTCGGCACCAGCCTCAGCACGGTGCCGCGAAAACGCGATTCCGGCAGCGCATCCAGTTGAATCTCGCACGGTTGCCCGGACTTGACTTTGGACAAATTGGATTCGGACACATCGGCCTCGACTTCGAGCGTGGTCATATCCGCCATGGTCACTACCGCCGCCTGCGAACCGAGCGCCGATGAAAACGGTGTGATCACATCGCCAACATTGGCGTTTTTGGTCAGCACCACGCCATCGAACGGTGCGCGTATCAGCGTTTGTTCAACGGCCACCTGCGCGGAACGCACGGCGGCCTCTGCCGCGCCTATCGCCGCCTTGAAACCGCTGATAGCTGCTTTCGCTTTTTCCTGGCGTGCGACGACGGTGTCGTGCGCCGCTGCGGAAACAAAATTCTTGTCGAGCAAGTCACGGGATCGCATGAGCGCGCGTTCGGCATCCTTCATTTCCGCGGCACTCTGTTCGAGGTTCGCGCGCGCCACGCCCACATTGGCCTGCGCCTGCTGCTGCGCCGCGATGACATCCTTGTTTTCCAGACGCGCGAGTACTTCGCCCTCTTTCACCACGCTCCCTTCGCGCACGCCCAGCCACTCCAGACGCCCGGTTGCCTTGGAAGCCACCGCCGCCTTACGCTGCGCGACCACATAGCCGGTTGCGTTGAGTTGCGTATGCGCTTGCGACGGATAGGCTTGCGTAACCGTGATGGTTTCGACCACTATCGTGGCAGCGCGCCCAAAAACAAAATATCCGGCAACACCCAGCGCCACGAGTGCCGCCAGCCACGGCCACACACGATGACGGCGCGTAACCGTTGCGGTTGCCGCAGCCGCACTGCGATCAATACGCAATTTGGAAAGATCAATGTCGCTCAATTATTTTCTCTTTTAAAAACAAATAGTTGCGATAAATCTACATTATTCATTGTATCAACACAGACAATTTTTTGCAGCGCAATATCGGCGGCACTTCTATCCCGCTACGCACACTTAACGCACCGTACACGCATACGCTATAGTGCGGGCCACATCCATCTTGGAGTCCGGGAAAATGTTATCCGTTCGTCCCACCGGCGCCGCGCTCGGCGCGGAAGTTATCGGCGTTGATCTCTCGCAGGACATCGACGACGCCACATTCAACCGCATTGTTGACCTTTGGCACGAACACGAAGTGCTGTTTTTTCGCGGCCAGAAACTCACGCCGGAACAGCACGTGCGCTTCAGCCGCCGCTTCGGCGAACTTGAACTGCATGTGCGCAAGGATTGCTGCCGACCTGGCTTTCACGAATTATTCGTGGTCTCCAATATCGTCGTCGACGGCAAACCCATCGGCTCGCAGGACGCGGGATTGTTCTGGCATTCCGATCTTTGCTATATCAAGGAACCCAGCCGCGGTTCGCTTTTTTACGCGCTCGAAGTGCCGCACGATGAACACGGGCACGCGCTGGGCGACACCAAATTCGCCAGCGCCACGGCCGCCTACAATGCGTTATCGGATGACATCCAGAAAAAAATCGAAGGCCGCAAAGCCGTGCAGTCGTATAAGAAAGGTTATTACCGCGAACGCAACGCCGGTCCGCGCAAGGCGCTAACGCCGGAGCAGGAAGCACGCACGCCCGATGTCGAGCATCCTATCGTGCGCACGCATCCCTATACCGGTAAAAAGTGCCTGTTCATCAATGAGGGCTACACGGCGCGCATCGCGGGCATGGAAAACGCCGGCGGCGACGCTCTGCTCAACCAATTGCTCGAACATGCGACGCGTCCGGAATTCATCTACCGCCACCAGTGGAAAGTCGGCGATTTTCTGCTGTGGGACAACTGCGCCGTGCAACATCAGGCAGTGTCCGATTACAAGCCGCCGCTACGGCGCCATATGGAGCGCACCACGCTCACCGGAACGGCGCCGTTT
>JBEBHE010000280.1:0-6198 GCA_040081205.1 Burkholderiales bacterium
GCGTTAGAAGGCATACGCGTAGTCGAGTTTTGTCATGTGGTGATGGGGCCGGCCTGCGGTTTGGTGCTTGCAGATATGGGCGCGGAGGTTATCAAAGTCGAGCCGCTCGACGGCGATCACACGCGCAAACTCACCGCATCGGGCGCCGGATTTTTTCCAACTTATAACCGCAACAAAAAAAGTTTTGCAGTCGATATGAAATCACCGCACGGGCGTGAAGCGGTGATGAAACTCATCGCCAGCGCCGATGTGGTAACTGAAAATTTCCGTCCCGGCGCGATGGATAAACTCGGTTTAGGCCAGGCAGCGTTGCGCAAAATGAAGCCGAGCCTCATTTATTGTTCGTTAAAAGGTTTTTTACCGGGACCATATGAACATCGCACAGGGCTGGATGAAGTGGTACAGATGATGGGCGGATTGGCATACATGACCGGCGGGCGCTTTGGGCCGCTGCGCGCGGGTGCATCGGTGAACGATGTGATGGGGGGTATGTTCGGCGCGATCGCGATTCTCGGTGCATTGCATCAGCTTAAAGCCACGGGTGAGGGGCAGTATGTGCAAAGCGCGCTGTTCGAGAACAATGCTTTCCTGATGGGGCAGCACATGCTGGAAGGGTTCGCTACCGGCAAGCCAGTGAAGCCGATGCCGGATCGTATCCGGGCATGGGCGTTGTACGACAATTTTAAAACGCTGGAGGGCGAACTGGTGTTTGTCGGCGTGGTGACCGATACACAATGGAAGGTTTTTTGCGATGCATTTGGTTTGCAGGATTTGCTAAATGATCCGGTGCTGAAAACCAATCCGCAGCGCGTCGAAGCGCGTCCGCGCATCCTGCCCATCGTCACGGAAATTTTCAGCAAAATGCGCAAGCAGGATCTGATGGCGAAATGCGATGAACTGGGTTTGCCGTTTGCGCCTATCGCCAAGCCTGAAGATTTATTCGACGATCCGCATTTGAATGCTGGCGGCGGATTGGTGCCGGTGACCATGCCCAACGGCATTAAAACGAAAGTGCCGAATCTTCCGGTTGAAATGAACGGCGCGCGGTTGGGTACGCGGCTGGATATTCCGAAGGTGGGCGAACATACGCGCGAGGTATTGTCATCAATCGGCTACGATGCCGCGCAGATCGCAGCCTTGGCCCAAGAGGGCGTTGTTCTTTTGCTGTAGCGCAGAACGGGTGGATCAGTATTCGCCGGTGAGCACGTAACGACCGATGAAGTAAATGCCCACGGCCATCAAGGCGTAGATAATATAATCAAAAAACTTTGTGCGCGTGCCGCGGATTTTGCGTCCGCGCCAGGCGCGAAAACCGAATATCGCGGCAATGGTTACCGCGATCGCGATCAGCGGGTAATTAATGTATGCATCGGATATTTTCCCGAAGCCTTGTGCTATCCATCCGCCTTCACGAAAACTATGGAACGAGATGCCTGCAATGGCAACTACAACAAGTACCAGAGTGATCATGGCCTCGAGCACGACCAGAATTTGCTTCAAACGATTTCCCTCATTGCGCTCATGTTCTGCCAGTACCGCATTCGCGATGCGAACCTGTATGTTGTTTTATCAATCGCATACCGCAAAATCTATTACATATTTATTGTAACAGGGAACTGCTAATCTGCGAATTGCAGTATTACCTTTTCTTTACAATATGTTACAAACTGCTTCGGTGACGATAGCAGTGGTCGCTTCTCCCCCCAGGTCAGGCGTGAGCAACTTCTGCGCGGTAACCTTTTCAACCGCTGCCATTAGCCGCATCGACGCCTCTTTTTCGCCCAGATGCTCCAGCATCATGGATGCCGTCCAGAAAGTGGCCACCGGATTGGCGATGCCTTTACCGGTGATGTCGAATGCGGAGCCGTGTATCGGCTCGAACATCGAGGGAAATCGGCGTTCCGGATTGAGGTTGGCAGTCGGCGCAATGCCCAGGCTGCCGGTCAGTGCGGCGGCCAAATCGGACAGAATGTCGGCGTGCAGATTGGAGGCTACGACGGTATCCAGTGACCACGGTTTGAGCACCATGTTGGTGGTCACGGCATCGACCAGTATGCGCTGGGTTTCAACCTCGGGATAATCTTTTGCGATTTCATAAAAGATTTCGTCCCACATCACCATGCCGTGGCGCTGCGCGTTGGATTTTGTTACCAGCGTCAAATGTTTGCGCGGGCGCTTGCGCGCGAGTTCGAATGCAAAACGGTGAATGCGGGCAACACCGTTGCGCGTGAAAATGGAAACCTCGGTAGCCACTTCTTCCGGCAGGCCGCGATGCGCGCGACCGCCGCTGCCGGAATATTCGCCTTCGGTGTTCTCGCGGATGACTACCCAGTCGATGTTTTGGCCGTCCCGCAGCGGGCTGGTGATGCCGGGCAGTACGCGCGCCGGACGCACATTGGCGTATTGATCAAAGCCCTGACAAATCGGCAAACGCAATCCCCATAGCGACACGTGATCTGGCACGTCGGGCGCGCCCACCGCGCCGAAAAATATCGCATCACACTGGCGCAATTTGTCGAGTCCGCCTTCGGGGATGTAGTGGCCGTGCTGCTTGTAGTAGTTGCTGCTCCACGGAAAATGTTCGACGTGGAGTTTGAAGCCGCGATCACGGCCGGCGAGCACTTCCAGCACTTGCAGGCCTGCTGCGATGACTTCCATACCGATGCCGTCGCCGGGGATGGCGGCTATTTTGTATTCGCGCATGATCAGAAGATTAAGGTTTCGTAAAAGGCCGCATGGTAACGGAAAGCGGCGGATGATGTGGGTAAATCAGCTAAAATTGTATCGGTAACAAGGGGGTATTTTGAATATTCTTGCTGTGGAAACGTCCGGTGATTATTGCTCCGTGGCCTTATGGCGTGACGGTGCTATCGAAGAGCGCGAAATGTTGGCAGGACAGCGGCAATCGGGATTGTTGATCGATATGGTGCATGCGTTGTTGAACGAATGCCGTGTTTCGTTGCGTCAGATGGACGGCATTGCCTATGGCGCGGGCCCCGGTTCGTTTACCGGACTCCGGGTCGCTTGCGGCGTGGTGCAAGGCCTGGCGATGGGAGCGAATAAGCCGGTGGTTGGCGTGGGCACGCTAATGGCGCTGGCACAATCGCAACCGCGGCATGCCATACGCGTCGTGTGTTGTATCGATGCGCGCATGAAAGAGGTCTACCACGCGGCTTATGAAAAAAATACTAACGGCTGGCGTGCCGTGCATGAACCGGGCGTATATGCACCGAACGACGTACCATCGTTGCCGGGCGCGAACTGGCAAGCATGCGGTAACGGCTTTGCAGTTTACGCAGACCTTTTGCGCGAGCGCTACGCGTCCCAGCTTGCCGGAGTCGACGCATCTGCGCATCCCGGCGCGCGTGAAGTCGCGGCAATCAGCGCGCCCGTTTTTGCGACGGGCGGCGGGATGTCGGCTGAATGCGCTGCACCCATCTATGTGCGTGATAAAGTTGCGCTGAAAACACATGAACGGTAACGTGCCATGAGTGCAAGCATAACGAGCGCGCACACGCCGAGTGTGGCGACAGATGCCGCGCCGTGCTTTCGGCGCATGACGGAAAGTGACCTTGATGCGGTGATGGCCATTGAGGCGGTGGTTTACACGCATCCGTGGACGCACGGCAATTTTTCGGATTCGATGGCGGCGCAAAGCCATTGTTTTGTTATGGAATGGCATGGAACAATATGCGGTTATGCGGTGTTGACGACCGGTGCGGATGAGGCGCATTTATTGAACTTGAGTATCTCGGCATCGTGGCAACGGCGGGGATTGGGCCGTGAACTGCTGGATCACGTGATGGGCAAGGCACGCGAAATGAAGGTGCAAAAAATATTTCTCGAAGTGCGCACGTCCAATGCAGCGGCGAGGGCGTTGTATGCCCATTCGCGTTTTCGTGAGATTGGCGTGCGACGAGCGTATTACCCGGCGCATACGGGCCGCGAGGATGCGATTGTGCTCGAATGTATTGTGGGAAACGGATCATGAGCGCCGCGATAGGCCGCCGTGCGTTGATGCTGCGCGAAATGGGACTGGGCCCGCAATGGCATTTGCGTGGCGCAACCGTTCCGGCTGAACCGCCGGACGTTATGGCGGCGTCCCCGCCGATGCCGGGTGCTGTGCCAGAGGTGCTGGCCGCACTGCCGGTGAATGGTGATGATCGCTGCAACGCCATCATGCGCATGGACTGGACGCAGATCAAAGCCAGCGTCGCATCCTGCACAAATTGCGTATTGCATACCCATCGTAACAAAACCGTTTTAGGTGTTGGCGACGAAAACGCGGATTGGCTGTTCGTGGGCGAAGGCCCCGGCGCCGACGAAGATGCGCAGGGCGAGCCGTTCGTCGGCCAAGCCGGCAAGTTGCTCGATAGCATGCTGGCCGCGATCAAACTTAAACGCGGCGACAATGTCTATATTGCAAACGTAGTGAAATGCCGTCCACCGGGCAATCGCAATCCGGAGCCGGAGGAAGCGCTGGCGTGCGAGCCGTATTTGCACCGGCAAATTGATTTGATCAAACCCAAGCTGATTGTCGCGCTGGGGAAGGTGGCGGCGGTCAACCTGCTGGCGCACGAGGCGTCGGTCGCCAGCATGCGCAACAAGGTGCATCGCTATCGCGGCATTCCCCTGATCGTGACTTATCATCCTGCCTATCTGTTGCGCAGCCTGGCGGAAAAAGCGCGGGCGTGGGAAGACCTGTGTTTCGCGGTGGATACCATGCAGGGCTTGCAAAACGCCAAGGGCGAAAGCAGTTAGAATGTGAATGTCTCAAACGAGGAGAACGCCATGTTGAAACGCATGACAGCACTTTTGTTACTGATTTCCGCCAGCTTGTTGGGCGGCTGTGGTTACAACACCTTGCAGACCACCGACGAGCAGGTAGCCGCTGCGTGGGCGGAGGTGCTCAATCAGTACAAACGCCGTGCCGACCTGATTCCCAATCTGGTGAAGGTGGTCGAAGGCTTCGCCGCGCAGGAAAAAGATGTGTTGCTGGGTGTGACCAAAGCGCGTGCTTCGGTCGGCGCGATACAGGCAACGCCGGAGCTGATTAACGATCCGGCTGCATTTGCCAAGTTCCAGGCGGCGCAGGCGCAGATGTCGGGCGCGTTGTCGCGGCTGTTGCTGGTGGCGGAAAATTATCCGCAATTGAAATCCGACGGGAATTTCCGCGATCTGCAAGCACAGCTTGAAGGCACCGAGAACCGCATCACCGTGGCGCGCAATCGCTATATCAAAGCAGTGCAGGGATTCAACGTCACCGTGCGCCAATTTCCGAGTAATCTGACGGCGATGTTGTTTGGCTTCAAGGTGAAGCCGCAGTTTACGGTGGATAACGAAAAAGCCATCGCCGAGCCGCCCAAGGTTGATTTTGGCGCAAAGTCTGCCCCTGCGAAATAGCCGATACCAAGTACGTCATGTTGCATAAGCTGCCGCGAGTAGTCCTCGCGGCGGTTTTGCTTTGTGCGTCGCTGATTGCAGGCGGCGTGTCGGCAGATGTAGTGATTCCGCCGCTGACGACGCGCGTTACCGATCTTACGGCCACCCTCAGCTCGGAACAGCGCGCTGCGCTGGAAAACAAGCTTGCGGCGTTCGAGCAACGCAAGGGTAGTCAGATTGCCGTGTTGCTGATGCCCACTACACAGCCGGAAGCGGTCGAGCAATATTCGATCCGTGTTGCGGAGGTATGGAAGCTCGGCCGCAAAGGTGTGGACGACGGCGTGCTGCTGCTGGTTGTGAAGGACGACCGCAAATTGCGTATCGAAGTTGGTCACGGACTTGAAGGCGTGCTGCCCGATGCCATCACCAAGCGCATCATCGAAGAAACCATCGTGCCTGCCTTCAAGCAAGGCAATTTCAACGATGGCATCAATGCCGGCGTGGATCGCATGATCAAAGTCATCGACGGCGAGCCGCTGCCGCCACCGGAAAAGTGGCGCGCGCCTTCAGGCAGGAATTTCACCGAACAGCTCGACGACTATATGGGCTGGGGCGTGGTGCTGCTGGTATTTTTCGGCGGGCTGTTGCGGTTTTTGTTTGGCGCGTTCCTCGGCGCACTGATCGTCGGCGCTGTTGGCGGCGTGATTGCCGCATCGTTGGGTGCGGGTTGGGCGATATCCATCGTTGTCGGTATCGTGGGGTTTGTGCTGACGCTGTTTGGGGTATCGGCACTCAGCTCAGGCGGCGGTGGTTCAT
>JBEBHE010000532.1:0-1588 GCA_040081205.1 Burkholderiales bacterium
CGCGCTATCGGTGATGATTTTGACTTGCGCGCCGGTGTAGCTGCGCGCTTTCAGCCCCGCCGCTTTCAGCGCCATTGCCAACAGGCCGATGGTGACCTGCTCGCCGGTGGATACCATCACATCCAGCTCGCGCGGATCGGGCTGCGCTTGGATTTCCTTGGCCAAGCCGATCAGCCGGTTGGTCTCGCCGGACATGGCGGACACCACCACCACGAGCTGATGCCCGCGTGCATGCCAGCGCGCCACGCGTTTGGCCACGTTAACAATGCGTTCGGGAGTGCCGACCGAGGTGCCGCCGTATTTTTGGACTATTAAAGCCATGCCGAGCCGATCTTGATATTAATTATTTAGTATCGAAAAGCCTTAAATTGTAATTGATTTCATTGGAAAAATCGATACGGCGGCTACGCGAGTTCGGTGATTCCGCTCTCTGGCAGTCTCTACACCGCCCGGCGAACTTCACGGGTATCTGCCTGTCATAGCGTGCTGTAAGCAAAACTAAATACGAGGATCTCAGCATGAAGCCTTTCTCCCGGATTTCCGATCCGCGCGACCTGCGCAAGCGCTTGCGCATGAACCAATCCGAATTCTGGTCTCGCATCGGTGTTACTCAAAGCGGCGGCTCGCGCTACGAAAGCGGTCGCTCTCTACCGAAACCGGTGCGCGAATTGGTACGGCTGGTATATCTGCGTGACGTACCGCTCGACATTGCCAACGGCACTGACTTGCGCGTCGCGGCCCTGCTGAAAAAACAACGGCCAGCCTTGTATCGTGAGCTACGCAAGAGCGCCGGCAAGTGATAGCAATGACAGGCAGCGGCGGCCACACACGGCACCCGCTGTCATATATCACCATAACCAATTGTTTTTAAATGATAATTTGGCGGAGAGTGTGAGATTCGAACTCACGAGGATCTTGCGACCCTGCCGGTTTTCAAGACCGGTGCATTCAACCGCTCTGCCAACTCTCCCACAGGCTAAGACACATCGCTTCAGCCCGAGAATGTTGTTTGATAATACCATGCATTATCAAATGCTTGCGTGCGATATCCCGCCTAAAATAAGCATTAAACGCATTGCAACTTCGCAGGGAATTGAGTAGTCTTAATTCCGACAAATTCAGTGCGGTAATCGGATTTCAGCACACTACAACGGAGGCACTACATGCAACCTGAAATGCAGAACCAGCAACCGGTCTTTACCGGGAACACCGATATTTCCGTCGGGCAGAATAACGTGTTGCGTAACACCTATATGCTGCTGGCGGTGTCGCTGATTCCCACGATCGTCGGCGCGGCGGTCGGCACCAGCCTGTTCGACTTCAGCTTCCTGCGCGCGAGCCCGATCATGGCGTCCATCGCCATACTGGCCATTTTCTACGGCTGGATTTACATGATAGAGCGCAACAAGGAAACCAGCCTCGGCCTGTATCTGCTGCTCGGATTCACGTTTTTCATGGGACTACTGCTCGGCCCGTTGCTGCAAAAAACACTGGGCTTTCGCAACGGCGGACAACTCGTGATGGTGGCGGCGGGCGGCACGGCAGGCGTATTTTTTATCCTGTCGGGCATTGCGTCCAACGTCAAACG
>JBEBHE010000533.1:0-1588 GCA_040081205.1 Burkholderiales bacterium
GGCCACGTGTTCATCGGCACATCGTAAGCAGCGGCCAATGCCGCCGCGACGTGAGAACAGATAAAGGCTGTAATTAATAATTACATTTAAAAACATATGCTTAAGTTAAGTCCATTTAATGCAATGTCGCCACGTGGGGTGCGGCGCGCAGCCCGACGTTGAGCAGCATCACGCGATGGCCCAGCATCACCACGCCGCCCTGAATACGGTTGTTGCCGGTATCGCTGTATTCAAAATCATAAGCACGCTGCAATTTCAAACGGCCTTCGCCGTCGCGCGCCGGTTTAATGCTGGCGATGCCCACGGTGTCGTCCAGAAACAGCAGGTCTTCCGCCTCGCACGCAGCGCGTGCCGCCCGCACGGCGGCTTCGCGCGCCTTCAGACTGTCGAACCAAAGCCAGCCCAGCAATAAGAGGACAATCAGACTCAAGAGTTCCAGCATGAATAAGCTACTCTACAATAATGACGCGATGCGGATAGTATGCCGGTTCGTGTATTCTTCGTGAATCAAAAAGTTCGTGCCGGTTAATGGGTTTTGCGGTTCTGACGAGGAGGACTCCATGAGATTCAAGGCAGGCAAATACGGCATGGCGGCGGTTCTGATTTCAGCGCTGGCATCGGCGGCTTCCGTTGCGGCGCAGAGCTGGAAGCCCGAACAGCCGGTTGAAATCATCGTCAATTGCGCGCCGGGCTGCGGACCGGATCGCATGGCGCGACTGATGAATCGCGTGTTTCAGATGAACAAGATGGTTGATCCCGCGATCACGGTTCAAAACCGAACGGGCGGCGGCGGCGCGGTGGCGCAAACGTATCTGAATCAGTTCGAAGGCAACGGCCACTATCTGTTTCACACCGGTAAATCGGTGCTGACCACGCATGCGATGGGCCGCAGCGTTGCGCCGTACACCGAACTCACGCCAGTGGCGAATCTGTTCGGCGAATACATCGGCATCGCGGTGAAAGCGGATTCGCCGATCAAGTCGGGCCGCGATCTCATCGAGCGTCTGAAAAAAGACCCGGCGGCGGCGAGCTTCGGCATCGCCACCAGCCTTGGCAACACCAATCATCAGGGCATCGCCGGCGCGTTGAAAGCCGCCGGTGTTGATATACGCAAGACGCGCAACGTGGTATTTCAGTCGGGCGCGCTGGCGATTGTCGCAATGCTCGGCGGACATATCGACGCGGTGCCGGTGTCGGTGGGCAGTTGGGTGCCACACATGAAAACAGGCGCGGTGCGCGTGATCGCGGTGTCGTCGGCGGAACGGCTACCGGGATTTTTTGCGGGTATACCGACGTGGCGGGAGCAGGGCGCGAACGCGGTGGTATCGAATTGGCGTGGCGTGTTCGGGCCGAAAGGCATGACACCAGCGCAAGTGGCGTATTGGGAAAATAATTTTCAGCGCTTGATGGACGCGCCCGACTGGAAAACGGAAATGGCCACACTGAACGGCCTTGCTGAATTCATGGGTGCGGCGCGCCTGAAAAAATACATGGAAGAAGATTACGCCGAGATCAAAGCGTTTCTGGTGGAACTCGAACTGGCAAAGAAATAGTGTCCCGCGACGCGCCGACTTGCCGATGAGTGGCC
>JBEBHE010000281.1:0-6173 GCA_040081205.1 Burkholderiales bacterium
AGTTGTTTGTGGCTGACTGAAAATCCCAGTGGTTTTACCAAATGCAAGCGCGCACCGGTGTTGACGGCAAGTCGTATGGCGTTGCCGGTGTTGGGCGGGATTTCGGGTTCGTAGAGAACGATGTCAAACATCATGCACACGTTTTCTGAATGCGTCGGGTAAGGTGCGCGCGACGACGAGTCCGGTGACGCGAGTGGCGCCGGCTTGCTTCAAGTTGCGCGCGAGTTCATTGAGTGTGGCGCCGGTGGTCATCACATCATCTACAACCGCGACATGTTTACCGGTGAAATCCTCGTCGCACACAAATGCCTTGCGCACATTTTTTGCTCGCTCTTTCCACGGCAGTGCCGCTTGCGGTGCCGTGTCACGCACTTTGCGGCAGGCGCGCGGCAGCAATGGTATGCCGGTGCGTTTTGCGACATTACGAGCGATTTCCTGCGCTTGATTGAAGCCGCGTTCGCGCAGTCGCGCGTCGGCGAGCGGCATGGGGATGATCACATCCGGGAGTTCGTCGAGGGCGCTTACAATGGTGTTGCCAAACAACGGTGCGATTGCCAGCATGCTGCGATATTTGAGTGCCTGCACCAGCACATCGGCCGGAAACGCGTAGGTGAATGGCGCGCACACGTGGTTGTACGACGGCGGATGCGTGAGGCACGCGCCGCAGCGTGTGCCGGACGTTATTGGCAGCGCGCAGGTATCGCATTGGCTCTCGTGGTCGCCTGCGAGGCGCGGCAGATCGGCGTCGCACGGCGCGCACAGCAGCGCGCCTGCGCTGGGTCCGCTGCATAGCAGGCATGATGGTGAGATCAGGCGCTGTACGAATTTCGTACAATTAGCTATAAAACCTATCTGCGAATTTGACAACAAAGGCTTCATTGCGGATGATGCAAGTTATTAAAAATATTGGCTTTTCTGCCGATATATGCCGAATATACTTTCCTGTAACGCTCTGAGATTCCAATATGGATACCGCACATTTTCCCCCGCAATCCTCAAACGCCGCGAACGTTACTCCTGCGCGCTGGACCGTCGATCAAGTCGCCGCCCTCCTCGACCTGCCGTTTAATGATCTCATTTATCGTGCGCAGACGGTGCATCGCGAGCATTTTGATGCGAATGCGGTGCAGCGCTCGACGCTGATCTCGATCAAGACCGGCGGCTGCCCGGAAGACTGCGGCTATTGTCCGCAGGCGGCGCGTTATCACACCGGCGTTGAGAACGAAGATATTTTGTCGGTCGATCAAGTCGTGGCCGCAGCGCAATGCGCCAAGGACAACGGCGCGACGCGATTCTGCATGGGCGCGGCGTGGCGCGGGCCGAAGCAGCGCGATCTTGATAAAGTGGTGGAGATGATTGCCGCGGTGCGCGGGCTGGGTATGGAAACCTGCGCGACTTTGGGCATGTTGAAAGACGGCCAGGCCGAACAGTTAAAAATGGCAGGCCTCGATTATTACAACCACAACATCGATACCGCGCCGGAGTTTTACGGCGAGATCATCACCACGCGCACGCAGCAGGATCGCATGGACACGCTGTCGCGCGTGCGTGAGGCGGGCATGCATGTGTGCAGCGGCGGCATTGTTGGCATGGGCGAAACACGGCGTGCGCGTGCGGCGTTGATCGTGCAATTGGCGAATATGGATCCGTATCCGGAATCGGTGCCGATCAACAATCTGGTACAGGTGGAAGGCACACCCTTGAATGGTACCGAGCACCTGGATTTGCTGGAGTTTGTGCGCACCGTGGCGTGCGCGCGCGTCACCATGCCCAAAGCGATGGTGCGCCTGTCGGCAGGCCGGCAGGAAATGCCCGAAGGCATACAAGCATTGTGTTTTCTGGCGGGAGCGAATTCGATTTTTTATGGCGACAAATTGCTGACCACGGGCAACCCGGATGTAGCGCGCGATCAGGCGTTGTTTGCCAAGCTCGGGTTGCATGCGATGGAAGCGACGGTGAGCGAGGTCAATGCGTGCAAATGAAGGGCGTAACAGCATGCCTTTCTCCGTTTTGCAGGATGACCTGACCGCGCTGGAAGCGAAAGGGTTGCGTCGTCGTCGCCGCACGCTGGATTCCGCACAAAGCGCGCAGGTGGTTGTTGACGGCAAAAACCACATCGCGTTTTGCAGCAACGATTATCTGGGTCTGGCTAATCATCCCGCGTTGATTGCCGCTGCGCAGGCGGGGGCAGCTACATACGGCGTAGGTGCTGGCGCATCCCATCTGGTGTTGGGACATGCGCGTGCGCACGAGAATTTGGAACAGCAACTGGCGACGTTTGTGGGGTTGCCGCGCGCGCTGTTGTTTTCGACAGGGTATATGGCCAATCTTGGCGTTGTTACGGCACTGCTGGGGCGTGAAGACGCCGTGTTCGCCGACCGGCTAAATCATGCGTCACTCAATGATGCCTGTTTGCTGTCACGCGCACAGTTCAAACGTTTCGCGCACAACGATTTGGCGCAACTGGAGAGTCTTCTCATTGCGACAAAAGTGAGGCGCAAGCTGATCGTTGTGGATGCAGTGTTCAGTATGGACGGCGACATTGCGCCGGTGCCGGAATTGCTTGCATTGGCCGAACGCCACGACGCATGGTTGCTGCTTGACGATGCACACGGATTCGGCGTGCTCGGCGCAAACGGGCGCGGCGTGCGGGCACATTTCAATGTGCAGTCTCCGCGCATCATTTACATGGCGACGCTCGGCAAGGCAGCGGGCGGTTTCGGCGCGTTTGTCGCGGGTGACGGCACACTGATCGAAACGCTGATGCAGCGCGCGCGCACTTATATTTACACCACGGCGATGCCACCGCTGCTGGCGTGCGCGGTGTCGAAAGGTGTCGAATTGATGGCCTCCGGCGCGTTGTTACGTAAACAATTGAATGAAAATATTATTCAATTAAAACATGCACTTACGAGTAATCTGCCAGAAGGCTGGCAATTGCTGCCGTCAATCACCGCGATTCAGCCGCTGGTAATCGGCGACAACCGTGCGGCGACCAATGTCGCGGAAAAACTCGCCGCGCGCGGCGTGCTGGTGCCTGCGATTCGCCCGCCGACGGTACCGCAGGGCACGGCGCGCCTGCGTATTTCATTGTCGGCTGCGCATACGCAAGACGATGTGCGCATGCTGTGCGATGCGCTCATAGCTGCCGGCAGGGAAATTTCTTGAAGACGGGGCATCGCGTGGTGTTGCTGCACGGCTGGGCCAGCCACCCTCATGTGTTTCGCGGGCTCACGCGCGTGCTGGAGAAAAATTTTAGCGTGCAGGTGATGGCATTGCCCGGCTGTGGTGAATCTGCTCCCTGCACGCCTTACACGCTCGAGCGCATCGCGGATACGCTGGCGACAGCCGCACCCAAACAATGCAGCGTTGTCGGCTGGTCGCTCGGCGCGCAGGTAGCGTTGATGTGGGCGCAGCGCGCACCGAAGCAAGTGCATCGTTTGGTGTTGATTGGCGCCACGCCGTGTTTCATGCAGCGCACGGATTGGGATCATGCGGTAACACCGGTGGCAATGCGCCAATTTACCTCGGCGATCAAGCGTGATTTGCCAAGCGTGTTACGGCGTTTTATCGCTTTGCAATCGCTCGGCGACACGCAGGCAGTGCGGGTAGCGCACAAGTTGCGTACCGTGCTGTTTACGAATCTGCTGCCGACGCAACATGTGCTGGAAGCAGGGCTCGACATTTTGCGCAAGGCCGACTTGCGCGCGATGTTGCCTTCTATTGCACAACCTGCGCTGGTGATCCACGGCGAACACGACGCGGTGACGCCGTGCGCGGCGGGCCAGGCGTTGACCGAGGCGCTGCCCCACGCGCGTTTTCACAAAATCGCCGGCGCGGCACATGCCCCTTTTTTATCCGATCCCAACGCGGTGGCGCTGCTGCTGCACGAGTTTCTCGATGAATCCATCGCCACAGTTTGACAAACGGCTATTGCGCCGTTCATTCGAACGCGCAGCGCAGAGCTATGACACCGCCGCCGTGTTGCAGCACGAAGTGTGCAGGCGCATGGACGAGCGGCTCGATCTCATCAAGCATAAGCCGGAAATTATTCTCGATGCTGGCAGCGGCACGGGTAATGCGTTGCCGGCGTTGCGCGCGCGCTATCCGAGCGCACGAATGGTCGCGCTCGATCTGGCGCTCACCATGCTGCAACACGGGCGCGAACGTACGTCTTGGTGGAAATCATTATTAAAACCTTCCACCAGTGCCGTGTGCGGCGACATTGAGCATTTGCCGCTTGCCACTGGCAGTGTCGAACTGGTGTGGTCGAACCTCGCGCTGCAATGGATGAACGATCCCGACAAAGCCTTCGCCGAATTTCATCGTGTGCTGGCGCCGGGCGGGCTGCTGATGTTCAGTACTTTTGGGCCCGATACGCTGAAAGAGTTGCGCGCCGCGTACGCCGGCGTGGATCAGCACACGCACGTGAGCCGCTTTATCGATTTGCATGACATCGGCGACATTCTGGTCAAGCGCGGCTTTGCCGATCCGGTGATGGACATGGAGCCGTTTACGCTCACCTACAGCGACGTGCGCGCGCTGATGCAGGATTTGAAAGCCATCGGCGCGCACAATGTGACGCAGGATCGTCCGCCGGGATTGACTGGAAAATCACGATTCGCGGCGGTCACAGCAGCTTACGAACCGCTGCGCCACGAAGGCAAATTACCGGCAACCTTTGAAGTGGTGTACGGCCACGCATGGAAGCCGCTGCCGCGTGTCACCGCCAGCGGTAAGCGTGTGATCGACATCCGGTCCGCGGACAGCCGATGACAGGCCGCGGATTTTTTGTTACCGGCACTGACACTGATGTCGGCAAAACGCTGGTGGCGTGCGCGCTGTTGCGTGCGTTTGCCAAAAGCGGATTGCGCGTGATCGGCATGAAACCAGTAGCCGCCGGAGCGCAATTGAAAGACGGTGTGTGGATCAACGACGATGTGGAACAACTGATTGCCGCCGGCAACGTAAGCGCGCCGCGCGATCTGCTTAATCCATATTGTTTTGAACTGCCGTTAGCGCCTCACATCGCGGCGGACGTGCAGAAAATTTCATTAAAAAACAAATATATACAAGAAAAATATCAAAGCTTGTCAGCGCTCGCTGACGTAGTGGTGGTCGAAGGCGCCGGCGGGTTTTGCGTGCCATTTAACGATACCGAAACCAGCGCCGATCTCGCGCGCGAACTCGCGCTCCCGATGGTGTTGGTGGTGGGCATGCGGCTGGGTTGTTTGAATCACGCGCTGCTCACCGCCGAGGCGATACGCGCGCGCGGACTCACGCTGGCCGGCTGGGTTGCCAATCACATTGATCCGGCGATGGTGCACGCAGACGCCAATGTCGCTGCATTGCAAGTGAGACTTGGCGCGCCGCTGATCGCGCGCATTGCGTTTGACGAATCCGCGGATGCCAACGTAATCGCATCGCACTTCGACCCCGCATCAGGCGCGGGGCAGCCACTGCGCGCGTTGCTGTAACGGGAAAAGCGCGCGCTGTCAATGCGGCGTTATCTCTAGTAATCGCACGGATTCAAGGGCTTACTAGGTTGCCTCGATACCCCCCGCTGTGTTAAATTCCCACTGTTTTCGGAGGGGCCTGCGTCTTTGTCCAACAACGATTATATTCAGGGCGCTGGTAACCAAGGTGCAGGGGAATTCACACGGTATTCACTGCATCGTTTCGTGTCGTTCAGATCGGTTCGATGATTGCTGACGTTGCGCTGACGTTGATATCAGCGTTGAGCAGAGCGGTAAGATTGGTAGTAACTATCCGGGGGAAGAATGCGTAACAAGCTGGCTAAAATTTTCGCGGCGCTGTCAACGTCGGTGACTACGATGTTGATGCTGATACCGGCGACGGCGTTTGCCGATTACCAACTCAATCTCCAGACGCCGAATACCGCGTTGGGTCACACCATTTTTGATTTGCATATGATTATCACGTGGATTTGCGTGGTGATTTTCATCGTGGTGTTTGGCTTTATGTTTTACGCAATATATGCGCACCGAAAATCGGTCGGGCATAAGGCAGCGAATTTCCATGAGCATTTCGGGGTCGAGGTGGCTTGGACAGTCGTGCCCTGCGTCATCCTGCTCGCGATGATGGTGCCGGCGACCAAAGCACTGGTTCAACTGCGCGACACATCAGAGCCGGATATGACCATCAAGGCCACC
>JBEBHE010000033.1:0-22188 GCA_040081205.1 Burkholderiales bacterium
CAATTACTTAAAATAATTTTCTCAACTGATTTCTTAACTTCTTCAATGGCCGTGGTGCCGTCAATAATGTGCATTCTGGCAGGATTTTCGCGCGCCCGGCGCAGGTATGCCTCGCGCACCCGGTCAAAGAACGAACGATCTTCCTGCTCGAAGCGGTCTGGTTCTCGCACCGCCTGCGTGCGGGCTTTGCCTACTTCTGCCGGCACGTCAAAGTAGAGCGTCAGGTCCGGCTGCAAACTGCCCTGCACCCAGTTTTCCAACGCCTTGACGCGATCCCACGCCAGCCCGCTGCCGCCGGCCTGATAGGCAAACGTGGCGTCGGTAAAACGGTCACAGACGACCCAAACGCCGTCTTTCAGCGCCGGCAGGATTGCCTTGTCGAGATGTTCACGCCTTGCCGCGAACATCAGCAGCGCCTCGGTTTCCGGGTTGAGCTTCTGGTTCTTATCCAACATCAGTTCGCGCAGCTTTTCACCCAGCGGCGTACCACCCGGCTCGCGCGTAAGGCGCACCTTTACGCCACGTGCCTCCAGAAAGCCAGGAAGCCACGCGAGGTGAGTGCTCTTCCCTGCCCCGTCCATGCCCTCGAGTGTGATGAATTTACCGCGTGTCATTTCCGGCCTGATCTTTGGTATTTATTCACGGCGGCATTGTGTTCATCGAGCGTGCGTGAAAACTGCGAACTGCCGTCGCCGCGTGCTACAAAATACAGCATTTTGCCGGCTGCGGGGTTAAGCGTTGCCTGTATCGACGCCAGCCCCGGCATGGCGATGGGCGTCGGTGGCAGGCCGCCGCGGGTGTAAGTGTTCCACGGTGTATCGGTCTGCAAATCGCGCCGCCGCAGGTTGCCGTCGAACGCATCGCCCATGCCGTAAATCACCGTCGGATCGGTTTGCAGCCGCATGTTGATACGCAGCCGATTGACGAATACCGAAGCCACCATGGCGCGATCGCTGGCCTTGCCGGTTTCTTTTTCGACGATGGAGGCTAATATCAGCGCTTCATACGGCGTGGCCAGCGGAAGATCGGCGGCGCGCTTGGCCCACTGCGCATTCAAGTGCGTTTGCATCAGCCGATGCGCACGGCGCAGAATCGACACGTCGCTCGCGCCACGGCTGAAGTGATACGTCTCCGGGAAAAACCAGCCTTCAGCCAACGCATCGGGGATGCCAAGTTTGCGCGCGACCGCTTCGTTGGTCATGCCCTGCGAGTCGTGCTTGATCGACTCGTGAGCGTCCAGCGCCTCGCGCATTTGCTTCAACGTCCAGCCGTCGATAAAACGCACAGCCACCTGCGTCGCATCACCGCGCGTGATTTTTTGCAGCACATGCAGCGGTGTCGTCGGCGATTCAAATTCGTAGTTACCGGCTTTGATATGCGGCGCGTTGCCGTGCAGACGGCCGATAATCTCGAACAGCAGCGGTTCGCCAATGACGCCTGCCGCTGACAACTCGCGCGCGACAGTGCGCAGGCTGCTGCCAGATTTCAGGTCAAACATCACCGGCGACGGAATGAATTTAAGTGTTTGTTTTTCGTATATAAATAGTCCAGCGGCGATCAGCATCGCCAAGCCCGTCAGCAGAATCAGCAGCCCCTTAATGATGCGCAGCATCTTCCGCGTCCAGCCATGCCCTTACTTGCTGCGATAATGCGCCCGGATGCCACGTACGCGCTGCCAACTGCGAAATCGGCCATAGTCCAATCAGACTATTTACCAGAAACGCCTCATCTGCATCGAGCACGCGCTGCAGCGGCAGATGCGCGGCTTGAAATGCGATCCCCTCGGTCGTTGCGCGGTCTATTACCCGTGAGCGTGTTACACCCGCCACGCCGCAGCGCGACAGGTCGGGTGTGATCAGCACACCCTTCTCGACAATGAATAGATTGCTCATGGTACCGCCGATGATGAAATCATCCTGATCAAGCAATAATCCTTCGGCAATCGCAGCATCGCTCCATTCGCTGCGCGCGAGCACATTTTCAAGACGGTTGAGATGCTTGATACCCGCAAGTGCCGGTTGATGCGCGAGACGCAATCGGCACAGGCAAACGCTGATGCCACTCTCATTTCGCACCGATGGTGCGTGCGCTTCACCGACCACGATGCGGGTTGGCACACAAGGCTGCGGTGTCGCATATCCTCTCGGGCCGCTGCCACGCGTCACCATGATTTTCACCGCGGCTTGCGCCAGTCCTGTTACAGCGGACGCTACGTCCCTTAACAACAAGTCTTCAGACGGGCCCGGCAAACCCAAAGCGGCACAATCGCTTTGTAGCTTCGCGTAGTGCCGGGACCAATGCAGTGTACGCCCATTCGCCGCGCGCAGCGTGCGAAACACGCCATCGCCGTAAGCGAGGCCGCGATCAGTAACCGGTATGGATTCAGCCGGCGCGCCGTTGACGAGCATCATGGCCGTGGCTGGAAGGTAAGAACGCGTGTTGTGCTTCAGAGCTTGCGAAAAACGAGGCTGCCGTTGGTGCCGCCAAAGCCGAAGGAATTCGACAAGGCGACGTCGATTCTCATTGGACGCGCCGTGTTGGGCACGTAATCCAGATCGCACAGTGGATCAGGATTTTGCAAATTGATGGTTGGCGGCGCTATCTGGTCGCGTATCGCGAGCACTGAAAACACTGCCTCGATGCCACCTGCCGCGCCCAACAGATGCCCGGTCATTGACTTCGTGGAACTCACTGCAAGTTTTTTGGCGTGATCGCCGAAGCAGCGTTTCACCGCACCGGTTTCGGCGACATCGCCGAGCGGCGTAGAAGTGCCGTGCGCATTAATGTAATCAACCTGATCAAGATTCAGATTGGCGTTGCGCAGCGTATTTACCATGCAGCGCACCGCCCCTGCGCCGTCTTCCGCGGGCGCGGTAATGTGATGCGCGTCGGCGCTCATGCCGTAACCGGCGAGTTCGCAATAGATGCGCGCGCCGCGCGCTTTGGCGTGTTCATATTCTTCGAGTACCAGCACGCCGGCGCCTTCACCGATGACAAAGCCGTCGCGGTCTTTGTCCCATGGCCGGCTGGCGGCCTGCGGATTATCGTTACGACCAGATAGCGCGCGCGCCGCCGCGAACCCGCCTACACCCAGCGGCGAAATGCAGGATTCCGCACCGCCAGCGATCATCACATCAGCGTCGCCGTATTCAATCAGCCGCCCCGCTTCGCCGATGCTGTGATTGGCGGTGGTGCAGGCAGTCACGACGGCGATGTTCGGCCCTTGCAGACCGTGCATGATGGAAAGCTGACCGGAGATCATGTTGATGATTGAACCCGGCACAAAAAACGGCGTGATCTTGCGCGGGCCGCCGGCAAGCATGGCATTGTGGGTGTCTTCGATCAGAGGCAAGCCGCCGATTCCCGAACCGATGCACACGCCGATCATCTCGCGATTTTCATGCTCCATATCCAGGCCGGCATCTTTCATCGCTTCGATACCCGCTACCAGGCCGTAATGGATAAAGGTGTCGAAGCGCCGCGCTTCCTTGCCGTTCAGCCACTTGGAAACGTCAAAATTCTTGACCTCGCCCGCGATGTGCGAAGCGTAGGTCGAAGGATCAAAACGGGTAATCCGGGCAATGCCCGACTTGCCGGCGGTGATGTTGCCCCACGCCTCAACAATACCGATACCGACGGGCGAGACGATACCGAGCCCAGTAACAACAACTCTGCGCGTGGAAGAACGGGGCATGAATTATTAGAGGGGTGGCTGCCGGCTAGCGCCGTGGCTGGGATGTTTGAACGGCGGCGACCAACCCGGTGCGCCGCCGGTATTCCAAGTGGCTATCAGGCTTTGGAGTGCGACTGTACGTAATCGATAGCTTGCTGAACGGTGGTAATTTTTTCGGCATCTTCGTCCGGAATTTCCGTCTCGAATTCCTCTTCGAGTGCCATCACCAGCTCAACGGTATCGAGCGAATCGGCGCCCAGATCGTTTACGAACGACGACTCGTTCTTGACGTCCGCTTCATTGACGCCCAGTTGTTCGGCAACAATCTTTTTGACGCGTTGCTCGACGTTTTCCATTGCAGTCCCCTTATCTATTCTCTATTGGTGCTCTGTTGGTGTCCTGATCGGCTAACCCGAACTGCCGGGCAACACAATCAAGGCGCGCATTTTACCATTATTTGAAGCTCAAAAAACATCATAAAAACAAATGCTTAATCATATCGAATCAATCCATGTACATGCCACCGTTCACATGCAGCGTGCTGCCGGTGATATAGCCCGCCCCCGGCGACGCCAGAAACACCACGGCAGCGGCGACATCTGCCGCCTCGCCCAGTCGACCCAGCGGGATTTGTCCGATGAGCGCCGTGCGCTGATCATCGTTCAGACTGCGTGTCATATCAGTGTCGATAAACCCAGGCGCCACGCAATTAACCGTGATATTGCGACTGCCGATCTCGCGCGCAAGCGACTTGGAAAAGCCGATCATCCCCGCCTTGGCTGCCGCGTAATTGGCCTGCCCCGCATTGCCGGTTGCACCGACAACTGAGCCGATATTGATGATGCGCCCGGCGCGCGCTTTCATCATGCCGCGCAGCACGGCTTTGGACAACCGGTAAATCGATTTCAAATTGGTATCGAGGATGTCGTCCCATTCGTCCTCCTTCATGCGCAGCAGCAGATTGTCGCGTGTGATACCGGCATTATTGACCAGAATCGCAATGTCACCGAAGCGCGCAGTGATGTCAGTCAGCGCTGCATCGACCTGCGCGGCGTCGTTGACGTTCATCGCGATGCCCGCGCCCTGAATACCGGCTGCGGCGAATGCCTGCGTGATTGTCTCGGCGCCCGTCGCTGATGTGGCCGTACCGACAATCGTGGCGCCCGTTTTTCCCAATTCGATGGCAATCGCGCGACCGATGCCACGCGATGCGCCGGTTACCAGTGCAACCTTGCCCGCGAGAATGGTCATTTCAACGCCTCCAACGTTTGCAGCGTGTCCGCCAGCGATGCCGGATCGGTAATCGCAAAACCTTGCAGGCTTTTATCGATGCGCGTGGTCATACCCGCCAACACCTTGCCGGGACCGCATTCCGCGATATGCGTAACACCCGCGCTCGCCATGCGTTTGATGACTTCCACCCAGCGCACGGGACTGCACGCCTGCCGCGCCAACGCGGCTTTGATGGCAGCAGGATCGTTCACCATGGCGACATCGACGTTATTCACCACAGGAATCGTTGGCGTATTGAAGGTGATATTTTTCAGGTAATCCGCCAGCCGTTCAGCTGCGGGTTTGAGCAACGACGAGTGAAACGGCGCACTCACCGGCAGCATCAGCGCGCGCTTCGCGCCCTTGGCTTTGCATGCCGCCGCACCCCGTTCCACCGCCGCTTTGGTGCCGGCGATCACCACTTGGTTCGGCGCGTTGAAATTCACGGCCTCGACAATTTCGCCTCTTTGCAAGTCTGCGGATTCGGCGCACGCGGCGCGTACCGCTTCATCGTCCAGCCCCAATATTGCCGCCATTGCACCGGTGCCGATCGGTACGGCCTCCTGCATCGCCTGCGCACGAAACCGCACCAGTGGTACCGCATCCTTGAACGCAATCACGCCCGATGCCACCAGTGCGGAATATTCACCCAAGCTATGACCTGCCACCATCGCCGGGACAGCGCCGCCCGCTGCTTGCCATGCACGATACACCGCTATACCGGCAGTCAGCATCACCGGCTGCGTGTTGACGGTTGCGTTTAACTGATCGCCCGGACCTTCGGCCACGAGTTTCCACAAATCCTGATCGAGCGCGTCAGCGGCTTCTGCGAACGTGTCTTTGACGACTTGCGTGCCGGCAAACGGCTGCATCATCGCCACCGCCTGTGAGCCTTGCCCCGGAAAAATCAGCGCCAATTTCATATAAAATTATTAAATAAAAACAAATAGTTACATACGAACTAACACTGCACCCCAAGTGAAACCGCCGCCGACGCCTTCGAGCATCACCAATTGCCCGGGGTGTATACGCCCATCGCGCACGGCGGCATCCAGCGCCAACGGCACCGAAGCCGCCGACGTGTTGGCGTGGCGATCCACCGTGGTAATGACCTTTTCCATCGGCAAGCCGAGTTTTTTCGCGGTAGCCTGGATGATACGGATATTCGCCTGATGCGGAATCAGCCAGTCGATGGCGGATTTTTCAAGATGATTGAACGAAAGTGCTTCTTCGGCAACCTCGCCCAGCACGCGAACGGCGAATTTGAACACCGCGTTGCCTTCCATTTGCAGCAGTGGCCGGCCACTCACCTTGCCGCCGCTCACGCTACCGGGCACCGACAAAATATCCGCATGACTGCCGTCCGCGTGCAAATGCGACGACAGTATGCCCGGCGTGTCGCTGCGCTGAAGCACCACGGCTCCCGCGCCATCGCCGAACAACACGCACGTGGTGCGATCTTCCCAATCGAGGATACGTGAATACACTTCCGCACCAACCACTAGAATGTTTTTGTGTTGCCCGGAGCGCATGAATTGATCCGCGGTGGCCAATGCGTACACAAAGCCGCTGCATACGGCCTGCACGTCAAATGCAGGGCAATTTTTTGCACCGAGCTTGGCTTGCAAAATACATGCCGTGCTTGGAAACACCATGTCCGGTGTGGTAGTCGCGACGATAATCAAACTCAAATCATTCGCGCCAACACCAGCGGCTTCCAATGCGCGGCGGCTGGCGATCAGCGCGAGATCACTGGCGAATTCATTGTCCGCGGCGACGTGCCGCTGACGAATACCGGTGCGGCTGAAAATCCATTCGTCGCTGGTTTCGACCCGCGTTTCGAGGTCTTTGTTCGTCAGCACCTTTGCGGGAAGATAACTTCCAGTGCCGGCAATCTTTGAATAAATCGTCACGCCGCTTTTCCGTTGCTTTCGTGTATGTGCGCCAAGCGCTCGGTGATATGCGACAACATGCCGGTACGAACCTCTTCAGTGCCGCGTTTCAGGGCGCACGCGAACGAATATGCGTCAGCAGAACCGTGACTCTTCAATACAATGCCGCGCAAACCAAGCAGGCTCGCGCCATTATAACCGCGGTGATCGACGCGCCGTTTGAAAGCATTGATTACCGGCATGGCGGCCAGTCCCGCGAGTTTTGTAAACACGTTGCGTTCGAACTCCTCTCGCAGAATGGTGCGGATCAGATGCGCCAGGCCTTCCGCGGATTTGAGCGCCACGTTGCCGACGAAGCCGTCGCACACCACCACGTCGGTGGTGCCCTTGAAAATATCGTTGCCTTCGACGTTACCGTAGAAATTAAGTCCGCTCGCGCGCAATAATTCGGCAGCCTGCTTGACGACTTCGTTGCCTTTGATGTCTTCCTCGCCGATGTTGAGCAATCCGACCGTTGGATTGGTTTTGTGTTCGACGCAAGCTACCAGCTCGGAACCCATGATGCCGAATTGCAGCAGATGCTCGGCCGTGCAATCCACGTTGGCGCCGAGGTCAAGCACGTAAACCCGCCCGCTTTGCGACGGCATGATCGATGCAATCGCCGGCCGGTCGATGCCCGGCAGCGTTTTTAACACGTAACGCGAAATGGCCATCAGCGCGCCGGTGTTGCCTGCGCTAACCGCCGCCTGAGCCTCACCGGATTTCATCAGATCAATCGCTACGCGCATCGACGAATCTTTTTTGCCGCGCATGGCGAGCGCCGGCGGCTCATCCATGCCGACGACTTCGGAGGCATGGCGCACTACCAGCCGGTCGCCGAACGCGGTTTTATCGTTTTTGAGTTGGGATTCAATGTCTGCCGATAGGCCGACCAGAATCACTGCGGCTTCAGTATCTTCGCGCAGCAGTGCCAGCGATGCCGGTACCGTGACGGACGGCCCGTGGTCGCCCCCCATGCAATCAACCGCTACGGTTACCCGCATCTGAAATTACCGCGCGCGATTTTGCACTGGCACGCGATGGCATCCGCGTGACCGCGAACCAAAGAACACGGACGATTTACTCGCCTTTGGTCTTGATAACTTTTTTGCCCCGATAAAATCCGTTGGGGCTGATGTGATGACGCAGATGCACTTCGCCGGTGGTCGGCTCAAGCGCCAGCGGCGCGATGCTCAATGATTGGTGCGCACGGTGCATGCCGCGTTTGGACGGTGATTTTTTGTTTTGCTGAACTGCCATGGTATTACTCCTTCGATTTAGATGCTTTTTGCTTCAGTGCGCCCAATTTACCAAATTCACTCAGCTTACTCAGCGCGCTGAAGTCTGAAACGTTATTTGCGCCTGCTACTTCGTCGGCACCGCCGCTGCCGTTACATCGACTTTCTTCATGCCGCGGATATGCCGGCAACGCCAGCAAAACCTCGTCTTCAATCAATGCGGCCAGATCAAGCGCCGTACTAGCGGCGATACAATCCGGCTCGTCTGGATCGTCGCTCATTTCTGCGTCGAGAGATGACTCCCCTACCAGCCGCAACGTTGTGTCGATCGCAAGATCGTGTGGCAGTGCCTTTAAACAACGCTGGCACCGCAACAACAACCGGCACGACACTGTTAAACGAAGTACAGGCCGCGCAAGCGCATCGACGCCGCCGGCGACGTGGTATGCAACCACCTCTCCGGCGTCAGGCGCCGAAAACAAACTATCACGCAACCGCACGAACCCCGCGATCGGCAACGTACCACGCTCGGTTTGCTGTTCACGCGAAAACTTGGGACTATCAATCAGCATCTCTGCACTTTGCTAACCAGTGCCGCAACGCACATAAACGCAGCATGATAATATTTCTCCGCACTTTTGTCAAAGACAATAATCGGAAAAACTATAATAAGCAAAGACTTAGCTCACGCCGGGAATCGCCTAACCCTTTGATTTATGACAGCTCGCCCACTGATACTTGCCTCATCCTCTGTTTATCGGCGCTCATTGCTAGAGCGGCTGCGTATCCCATTTATTACCTGCGCACCAGACATTGATGAAGCGCCGCTAGCTGACGAACTGCCGCGCGACACTGCGCTGCGGCTGGCTATGGCGAAAGCGTGCGCGGTTGCCGCGACGAACCCAAGCGCACTGATTGTCGGTTCGGATCAGGTTGCCGACCTCAACGGCAAACTGCTGGGCAAACCGGGCGATCACGATAGCGCCGTGCTGCAATTGCGTGCCATGCGCGGCAGGTCGGTGATTTTTCATACCGCACTCTGCTTGTTGAATGCCGCTACGGGCCGTTACCAGCTCGAAAACGTCCCGTCTACCGTGCAACTACGGGAACTCAGCGACGCACAAATCGAAAATTATTTAAGGCTGGAACAACCTTACGATTGCGCCGGCAGCGCAAAAATCGAAAGCCTCGGCGTGGCGCTCGTTCATAAAATTGAGAGTGACGATCCGACGGCATTGATAGGGCTGCCGCTGATGACGTTACTCAGCATGCTAAAGCACGAGCAAGTGGAAGTGATCTAACCTCACTCAGCGAATATTCAGCACACCAGCCCCACCCAGGCGTATCAGCGATTCCGCTGTTGCCGCGCCGAAGCGTTTCGCAAATCGTTCCGCCACGTTTTCGCGCGGTGTAAAGTCAACAATGTCCTCGGCTTTGATCACGTCGCGCGCGACTTGTTCCATGCTGCCAATGGCGTCGGCGAGACCAAGCTCAATGCTTTTTGCGCCCACCCACACCAAGCCAGAAAACATGTCGGGTGTTTCCTTCAGGCGCTTGCCGCGGCCTTTGCGCACCACATCAATGAACTGATCGTGAATTTCGCTCAGCATTTTTTGAGCATATTCCTTTTGTGTGTCGCTTAACGGCGAGAACGGATCAAGGAAGCCCTTGTTTTCCCCCGCCGCGAGTAAACGTCGCTCAACCCCGAGTTTTTCCATCGTGCCGGTAAAGCCAAAACCGTTCATCAATACGCCGATGGAGCCGATCATGCTCGCTTTGTTGACGTAAATTTTGTCCGCCGCCACCGCCACGTAATAGCCGCCCGAAGCGCACATGTCTTCGACTACCGCATACAGCGGAATCTCCGGATATTTCGCGCGCAGTCGTTTGATTTCATCGTTAATGTAACCCGCTTGTACCGGACTTCCGCCGGGACTGTTGATTCGCAGAACAATGCCTTGTGTGCGCTTGTCTTTGAATGCGTCGCCCAGCCCCTGCATGATCGCGTCTGCACTGGCCGGCGTGCCGGAGCCGATAGCGCCGTTGATTTCGACCAGCGCCGTGTGTTTGCCGTGCGCGCCGTCTTTTTTACCCATCCAGCCCATCGCGATAAACAGCACGACGAACAAATAGGCAAAAATCAGAAACTTGAAAAAAATGCCCCAACGCCGCGCCTGGCGCTGTTCGGCAATCGCTGCAAGCGCTACTTTTTCGAGGACGGTGCGCTCCCATCCGTTGGTGTTGTTTTCAGGCATGGTGTGTTTCCTTAAGAAGTAATATCTGTCCATCGCGCTCTTCGACAGCGACCGGGGTAAGTCGTTTGCCCGGGCATGGCCCTTGCACGCATAACCCGCTGTCGGGGAGATATGCCGCGCCGTGCGTAGAGCAGATCAAGTATAGCTTGGAATAATCGAAAAAATCGCCGTCCATCCAATCGAGTTCCACCGGCACGTGCGCGCAGCGATTGATATAGGCATAAACCTTGCCGCCATAGCGTACGGCGAATGCCGGCGCTTCACCGCCGCCGGGCATCGGCGCTTTGAAGCGCACGCCTTTACCGCCTTCATCAAGCACACTGCTGTCACAGACTAAGCGTGCGTCGTCAGCCATTGCGACAACTCGGTGAAGGTATCGAGACAGGCAACCGGCTCATGCCGGAGTAAATTTTCACGCGGATGCGCGCCGTAGGCCACACCCACGCGCGCAACCTCGGCTGCGACCGCCATTTCCATATCGTGCGTGGTATCGCCGATCATCAGCGCGCGTTCGCGCGTCACGTTGAGTTCATCCAGCAGCCACAGCAACATGCCGGGATGCGGTTTCGAGAAACCTTCATCGGCGCAGCGCGTGGCATGGAAAATTTTATGTAACCCGGTAGCCTCCAGCGCGCGATCCAGCCCGCGACGGCTTTTGCCGGTGGCAACCGCGAGCATGAATCCGGCGTCGTGCAACCGTCGCAACGTTTCCGGCGCACCCGCGAACAGTGTCGTGTCGCGATCCTGCCGCTGAAAGTGATGACGATATCGCTCCAGCAACGCGGGATAAGCTACCGGCGGCAAATCAGGCAACAGGTATTTCAATGCGTCAGTGAGGCCAAGGCCGATCACGTAACGCGCGCGTTCCTCGCTTGGCACCGGCAACTCCAGATCGGCGCAGGCATCGCGCAGTGACGCCGTAATCGCTGCCGCCGAATCCATCAGCGTGCCGTCCCAATCGAACACCAGCAACTCAAATTGTTTCGGCATGATCTTTGTTCAAGTGCCCGTTCAGGTAAGTGATAACCGCTTCCAGTTCTTCTGGCAGCGGCGCGTCAAAACGCAGCGGCTCGCCGCCGTCAGGGTGCGCAATGCCGACTTGTGATGCGTGCAGGAACATTCTCTTAAGTATTTGTTTTTTAAGTATTTTATTTAAAGGGAAATCGCCGTACTTATCATCGCCGGCAATCGGAAATTCGAGATGTGCGAGATGCACGCGTATCTGATGCGTGCGCCCGGTTTTAAGTTCCGCTTCGAGCAGGCTGAATGGTGGCGTTGATTTGGGCCACGCGTGGCGCAAGCGAAAAATCGTATGCGCCGCCTGTCCGTCTTTTTCATTGACGGCGACGCGACGCTCGCCATTCGCCAATAGATGTTTTTGCAGCGGCGCTTTCACCGCGCGTTTCGCGTCGCGCCAATGGCCGCGCACCAACGCGAGATAAATTTTCCGCACGTGCCCTTCGCGCAGTTGTTCATGCAACGCCACCAGTGCCGAACGCTTTTTAGCGAACATCAGCACGCCTGAGGTATCGCGGTCGAGTCGATGCACTAATTCGAGAAATTTCGCTTGTGGCCGCGCCGCGCGCAATTGTTCTATCGCGCCAAAACTCACGCCGCTGCCGCCATGCACCGCTAGTCCGGAAGGCTTATTGATGACCAGCAGCGCAGCGTCCTCATACAAAATATCGAATGCAACGCGCGGGCCGGAAGTCAGCACTGCGGGCGCATCGCGCTGGGCAGTCCGGATCGGCGGCACGCGCACCCTGTCGCCATCCTGAACCCGGTAATCCGGGCCGATACGGCCCTTATTGACCCGGACTTCACCGCTGCGCAGGATGCGATAAATGTGGCTCTTGGGCACCCCTTTAAGCCATCGTATCAAGTAGTTGTCGATACGCTGGCCGGATTCTTCGGCGCCCACGTCTAGCCAGTTTACGGTTTCTTTACTTAACTGCTTCATTTGATTATACTATTTCGCAGTGCAGCATCCGGGTTCATCCCGTGTTTGATGCGGACTTGACGGAAACCACCTGAAACAATAGTCAAGTGGTCAGTAATCAAGCCGCAGGATTACAGGGTTCAGCTTCCACAGTGCGAAGCGAGTTAGTGGCCTGCAATCAACGGACGAACAGGGATCGCACTAGTTCCTAGTTGTTAATTAGTACCAGAAACCACAATCGGCCCTGCCCTGTCGCGTCGGAAACGCCACCGCAGTCCCGGAAACAGCGGTTAATGTCGCTCACCGCCAAGTAGCGATAGTAGTCGAAATACGCGCTCAAGACATCGTTTGAATATTACGGAAACGCTTTAAGAAGGCGGGTCCGCAACAGGCAAAACCAATAACTTCGAATCAGCCTTGCACAGTATGTTCCATACCGCTACAGACTGAAGTTGAGTAACGCTCCGCGTGAGAACGCGGCGGCGCTGGCTATGCCCATCCCGTGGCGCATTGAGCGCGGGAGAAGAAGATGAAAAGAATGTTGTTTAACGCGACGCAAGCCGAGGAGCTGCGCGTCGCGATAGTCGATGGTCAAAAGCTGGTTGATCTCGACATCGAGTCCTCATCCAAAGAGCAAAAAAAGAGCAATATCTATAAAGGCATTATCACGCGCGTCGAGCCCAGTCTTGAAGCCGCCTTTATCGATTACGGTTCCGAGCGCCACGGCTTTTTGCCGTTCAAGGAAGTCGCCCGCGCTTACTTCAAACCCGGCGTTGATGTCGGCAAGGCCACCATCAAGGAAGCCCTGCGCGAAGGCCAGGAAATCATCGTTCAGGTGGATAAAGATGAGCGCGGCAACAAAGGCGCTGCACTCACCACCTTTATCAGTCTGGCGGGCCGCTATCTGGTGCTGATGCCCAATAATCCGCGCGGCGGCGGCGTGTCGCGCCGCATCGAGGGTGAAGACCGCAACGAACTGCGCGATGTCATAGACGATCTGGAAATCCCCAACGGCATGAGCGTGATTGCGCGCACCGCTGCCATCGGGCGCGAAGCCGAAGAACTCAAGTGGGATTTGAATTACCTGCTCAAGCTGTGGGAAGCCATCGATAGTGCATCCAAACCGCAGCACGAAGAACCCAAAGAAGGCGGCGGAAAACCCAAACGCCTGAACCCGCCGCCATTCCTGATCTATCTCGAAAGCAATCTCGTGGTGCGCGCCATCCGCGATTACTTCCACGACGAAATCGGCGAAATCCTCATCGACACTGCCGATATTCACGAGCAGGCGCAGCACTTCATGTCACTCGTGATGCCGACCAAAGTGTCGCTGGTCAAGCACTATAGTGACGACGTGCCGCTTTTTTCACGCTTCCAGATCGAGCACCAAATCGAAACCGCGCACTCACGCTCGGTTAATCTGCCGTCCGGCGGCGCGATCGTGATCGATCACACCGAAGCGCTGGTGTCGGTCGATGTGAACTCCGCGCGCGCCACCCGCGGCCACGACATAGAGGAAACCGCGTTCCGCACAAACCTTGAGGCCGCTGAAGAAGTTGCGCGCCAGTTGCGTTTGCGTGATCTGGGCGGCCTCGTCGTGATCGACTTTATCGATATGGAAAATCAGCGCAATCAGCGCGAAGTCGAAAACAAACTGCGCGATTCGCTGCGCTACGATCGTGCGCGCGTGCAACTCGGAAAAATTTCGCGCTTCGGCCTGATGGAATTGTCACGCCAGCGCTTGCGCCCCAGCCTCGGTGAGTCCAGCCACGAAGCCTGCCCGCGCTGCCATGGCACCGGCCATATTCGTGGCACGGAATCGACTGCACTGCACATCCTGCGCATCCTGCAGGAAGAATCGATGAAAGAAAACACCGCCGCCATCCATGCGCAAGTGCCGGTGGACGTGGCGACGTTCCTGCTGAACGAGAAGCGTCTCGACATTCAGCAATTGGAAACGCGCCATCGCGTTACCGTTACGCTGATTCCGAATACGAATCTGGAAACGCCGAATTACAGCATTACGCGTTTGCGTCACGACGATCTGAACCACAGCGAGCCGCTGCCGCCGAGCTACGAAATGGTCAAGGCGCCGGAAGCAACGGAAAAACCTTCCGCTGCCGCAGAAGCCGCCGCACCGCGTCAGGAAGCGGCTGTCAAAGGCATCATGCCGCCGGAGCGCCCGCCGGTGCAAGCGGCACCAGCACCGGCTGCTGCACCGCAAGCACCCGTAGCCGTAGCGCTCCAAGCCGCCGAACCATTGTCGATTATCGACAAAATATTTGGCTGGTTCCGCCGCAAGCCGGAAGCCACGGTTGCGGCCGTGGCCGTGACCACTGCCACAGTGGCCGCTGCCGCTAACACTGGCGAGAAACGCGACGAAGCGCGCCGCGATCGTTCACGCCAAAGCCCGCGCCGTGATCGCGACGATCATCGTTCTGGTGGTGGCCGCAATCGCCACAGAAGCGAACGCGGTGAACGTGACGGCGCCGAGCGCCCCAATCGTAATGAGCGCAATGAACGCGGCGAACGCCATCAGCAACAACGCCCACAGCAAGCGCCTCGCCGCGACAACGAATCCGACATTCCGGCGCAAGCGGTGGCAGCGGCGGAAGGCATCGTCACCTCCGTGCCAACGCAGGAGCACGCCGCAGGCGGCAACGGCGAAGGCCGCGGACGTCGTCGTCGTGGCCGTGGACGCGGAGAACGCTCTGAAGGCCAGCGTCAAGAAAATGATGCGCAATCTGTAGTACCGGCAACCGCCGTTGCCACGGAAGGGACAGCCGAACGCGAGCCGCGCGAAGCAAGAGAGCCACGCGGCGAGCGCAAGTATCGGTATCCGCGTACGCCGTTCGTACCACGTCCGCGTATCGGCATGGAAGGAGAATCCACCGATGAATTCGCAGCAATGAACATCAGCGGAGGCGACAGCAGTGCTATGGCCGCCCCTATTCCGGTGCTACCCATAGTAGCGTCGCTCGCCCAGGAAGTCGCAATGCCAGCGCCAGTCATCTCAGCGATGCCGGTCACGCCCGCGTTGCCGGAAGTGCCAGTACCCATCGCTGAGGCAGCGGTGACAGCAGACATCCCGCATGTTGCGCACGTGGAGGCACTCACAGCGCAGCCGGAAACGCCTGCCATTGCAGCCGTGCGCGCACCTGTGGCTAGGCAGGCACCTGCGCCCACGCCTGTGTTCGTGGCGGTATCCGCACCTGCGCATGTTGTCATGCCGACGCCAATCCAGTTCGACTGGTCCACCGACCTTACGCAGGTTGAAACACAAGCAACCAAGTTGCAAGCCGCGCATGCACAGACGCAAGCGGCTGAGGCTGAACCGCCGCGCGCTCGCCGCACGCGCCCCGTGCTGCCGCCGGTCGCTGATGAACCGCTGATGCAGGTGGAAACACAGCGCGACGCGCCTCCCGGGTAGGCTGCGCTACAGGCGGTGATGGACTCGGATGTGGCACAGAAAACTCTGTGCCGCGTCCTCGGCCATATCCAGCATGCGTTTTCAGAACGAGACTAGCGCGTAACCGGATCAAATCGTAACTGCGCTTGATGACACGCATTGCACAAGTACGTTGGACGGATCGCCGACGTGGTGGCGTGCGTCCCGGCAGAATCACTCGCGACGCCTGAGTCCGTGAATATTCCGTTACAACATCATCTCAGGCTGCCCGTATAAACAACCGCTCCCGCAATACCCGCAACTCGTCGCGCAATTTGGCAGCCTTTTCAAACTCCAGATTTTTCGCCGCATCGAGCATGGCTTTTTCGACTTGCTTGATTTCGCGCGTCATCTCTTTTTCGCCCATCGATTCGTAACGCGCTTCGTTTTGCGCAGCCTTCAATTCGAGACGCGCTTCGTCGCGGTCGTACACGCCGTCGATAATATTCTTGATGCGCTTTTGCACGCCGATGGGTGTAATGTTGTTAGCGGTGTTGAATTCGACCTGCTTGGCGCGGCGGCGGTCGGTTTCGCCGATAGCGCGTTTCATGGATTCCGTCATCCGATCTGCATACAAAATCGCCATGCCGTTGATATGGCGCGCGGCGCGGCCAATGGTTTGGATCAATGAACGCTCAGAGCGCAGAAAGCCTTCTTTGTCTGCGTCCAGAATCGCCACCAGCGACACTTCAGGAATATCGAGTCCCTCGCGCAACAGATTGATGCCTACCAGCACGTCAAACACGCCCAGTCGCAGGTCACGAATGATTTCCACGCGCTCCACGGTTTCGATGTCCGAGTGCAGATAACGCACTTTGATACGATGCTCCGAGAAGTACTCCGTCAAGTCTTCAGCCATGCGTTTCGTCAGCGTGGTCACCAGCACGCGCTCGCCGATTTTCACGCGGTCATTGATCTCCGACATCAGGTCATCGACTTGCGTGGTCGCTGGACGCACATCGATGCGCGGATCGATTAACCCGGTCGGGCGCACGACCTGCTCCACCACCTGCGCCTGATGCGCACTTTCATAGACCGACGGTGTTGCCGACACAAAGATCGTGCGGCGCATGAGTTTTTCAAATTCGTCAAAGCGCAACGGACGGTTATCCAGCGCCGATGGCAGCCGGAATCCGTAATTCACCAGGTTTTCCTTGCGCGCGCGGTCGCCCTTGTACATGCCGCCCACTTGCGGAATAGTGACATGGCTTTCGTCGAGAAACATGATCGCGTCGTGTGGCAAATAGTCGATCAGTGTCGGCGGCGGCTCGCCGGGTTTGCGTCCGGATAAATGCCGCGAATAGTTTTCGATGCCTTTGCAGAAACCCATTTCATTGAGCATTTCCAGATCAAAGCGCGTGCGTTGTTCGATGCGCTGGCATTCAACAAGCTGGTTTGCCTTCTGATAAAACTCGATGCGATCCCGCAATTCATTCTTGATTGCTTCGATGGCACGCAACGTGGTGGCACGCGGCGTGACGTAATGACTCGAAGGGTAAACGGTGAAGCGCCCTACCCTTTGCAATATGTGGCCGGTCAGTGGATCGAACACATGGATGCTCTCCACTTCGTCGTCGAAAAGGGTTACACGCACGGCGTTCTCGGCGTTCTCCGCCGGAAATATATCCAGCACATCGCCGCGCACTCTGAATACGCCGCGCTTGAATTCCACATCGTTGCGCTGATATTGCATTTCAGTGAGGCGCTTAATCGCTTCGCGCTGCGCCAGCTTTTCGTTTTCGCGCAGATGCAAAATCATACCGTGGTAATCCACCGGATCGCCAATACCGTAGATCGCCGACACGGTGGCGACGATAATCACATCGCGCCGCTCCATCAACGACTTGGTCGCTGACAAACGCATCTGCTCGATGTGTTCGTTGATGCTCGAGTCTTTTTCAATGAACAAATCTTTCGACGGTACGTAGGCTTCCGGCTGGTAGTAGTCGTAATACGATACGAAATACTCCATCGCATTCTCGGGAAAAAACTCGCGCATCTCCGAATACAACTGCGCCGCCAGCGTTTTGTTGGGCGCCATGATGATCGCCGGCACGCCCAGTCGCGCGATCACGTGCGCCATGGTGTAGGTCTTGCCGGAACCAGTCACGCCGAGCAGCGTTTGATATGACAGGCCGTCGCGCAACCCTTCCGTGAGCTTGTCAATGGCTTGCGGCTGGTCGCCTGCGGGTTCGAAGGTCTGATGCAACCGGTACGGGCTGTCCGGAAACTCAAGGATATTATTCATGCAATCGACCACTTTCGAGGGTAACCAGGAATCTTACCTACTTGCGTGGGACAACGCGAATCCGTGCCGGGCGTTGTGCAATTTGGCACATGCTCTCAAAGATTTGTGGGGGATTGCCGAGTGCAAGCTGATAGACTAATTGTGTTGCAAACTCGTTGGGGAGATACGCTATGTATTTGAAAGTATTTATTATTTCAGCAGCAGTCGCCACTGCCCTCGGCGCGCACGCCCAAGACGCAAAGTTCGATAAGAATAAGGCAAAAGCGGTTGCCAAAAATGTTGCTGTTCCGGCAGGCGCTGCCAAAGCCCCATCTGGTGCAAGTGCAGCCGCCGCGGCAAGACAGGTTGCACCGCCGGGTGGCGTGAGACAGGCCGTGCCACAGACGGGCGGACGTGCCGGGGCGTCGGTGCCCGGAATACCTGGTAGCGATATCCCTGGCCGCAATGCCGCAGCGCCAGGCGCAGCCTCACGCGGCGCAGTGTCGGCCGGACAGACGCCGGCAGCCTCAAGGTCATCCGGTTACACGCCTTCGCCCGGTCGCACCGACGGCGCAGGCATGACGCCAGGCGATACGCGTGGTGCAGCAGCGGGCACCGGCGGACGTGGCGTTAACCGCGACACGGGCGGTTCCTATGTCGTGCCGGGATCCGTGATGTCGGGCAGTAGCGGCGCAAGCTCCGGGTCCAGTTCCAGTCCGTACGTCGTTCCTGGCTCAGTCAGATCGGGTAGTGGCGACGCCCCGTCGGGCAGCAGGCAAACTGGCACACAGCAGGACCGCAGTTCCAACGGCACGCAAACAGCGGGCACCCAAAGTTCCCATCAGCAAAGAGACAATCAGGAACGTCAACAGCGCGAAAATCGCGACCGGCAACAACGCGAAAATCAGGATCGTCAGCAACGCGAAAACAGCAAGCAAGGCAGCAGCAGTCAGCAATCGGCGGGCACCCAATCCAGCGGCCAGTCTAGTGGCCAGTCCAGCAGCGGACAAAAGAGCGAGCAGCAGCCTAAAGAATCCAGTGGCCAAAAAGGCAGCGGTCAACAAGGCCGTCAAGTGGTGGATGGTCCGAGCAGTGGCCCCAGCACGCCGGGGCCGCGGGTGAAAGTCGGGGGCTTTACCACCAACCCTGCGCCCGAGGGTAATACCGGCGGTTCAGGCGCCAAGTCCACAGCAACCCGTCCCGCCGGCCCCGGTGGTCGACCGATCGATGGACAATCGGTCGGCAACGCGCCTGCGATGCAGCGCATGGATATCACCTCGCAACCGGGCGTTGACGGGGCCATTTCAGGCGGAACGCCAAAGCCCATTGAGCGCGGGGGCGGCGTGCGCTAATCCGACGCGATTTTCATGCAACAGTAGCGCCGCGCGAGCGACCACCGCGGCTTTTTTTCTGGTGCGTCGCACCATCCAACGGTAAAATAAAGTTTTCTCTTTCGGAATTCACGCAATGACTGCATCGCTGCTGGCCAACGTCGAAATGGCTCCCAAAGACCCTATTTTAGGCGTCACTGAAACCTATAACGCCGATACCAATCCGAATAAGGTGAATTTGGGCGTCGGCGTGTACTTTGACGACAATGCCAAAGTACCGGTGCTGCAATCCGTGCGTACTACTGAGCAAAAACTGGCAGAAACCGCGCAGCCGCGCAATTATTTGCCGATTGACGGCATGCCGCTGTACAACAAAGCCGTGCAGGAAATCGTGTTCGGCGCGGACAGCGAGGCGGTGAAAAGCGGTCGCATCGTCACCGTGCAAACACTGGGCGGTACTGGCGGACTCAAGGTCGGCGCGGATTTGTTGCGGCGATTAAATCCCAACGCAGAGGCGTGGATCAGCGATCCCAGCTGGGAGAACCATCGCGCGCTGCTGGAGTCCGCCGGTTTCAAGGTGAATGCGTATCCCTACTACGACGCGGCCACGCACGGGTTGCGCTTCGATGACATGCTGGCTTGCCTCGGCAAATTACCCGAAGGCGCCGTGGTTGTTTTGCACGCGTGCTGCCACAATCCTACCGGTGTGGATCTCACCATGCCGCAATGGGAGAAAGTCATTGAAGTCGTCAAGGCACGCAACCTGATGCCGTTTCTCGACATCGCCTATCAGGGTTTTGCCGAGGGGCTCGATGCGGACGCCGCTGCCGTACGCGCTTTCACGCAAGCCTGCCCGGCGGTGCTGGTGTCGAGTTCGTTTTCCAAATCGCTATCGCTCTATGGCGAGCGCATCGGTTCATGCAGTGTGGTCACCGCAAACAAGGACGAGGCAGCTAAAGTATTAAGCCAGATCAAACGCGTGATCCGCACCAACTATTCCAGCCCGTCCATGCATGGCGGGCAAACCGTCACCACCGTGCTCACCACGCCGGCGCTGCGTAAACAATGGGAAGAAGAACTTGGCCAAATGCGCGACCGCATCAAGACCATGCGTCGCGCGCTGGTAGATAAAATTCGCGCGCAACGCGCCGATTTTGATTTCAGTTACGTGGTTGATCAACGCGGCATGTTTTCGTATTCCGGATTGACCAAAGAGCACGTGCGCCGGCTGCGCGAGGAATATTCAATCTACGCGCTCGACAGCGGACGCATCTGCGTGGCGGCGCTGAACTCGAAGAATGTTGATTACGTAGCGAATGCCATCGCGAAAGTTCTTGTGTCATAAGTATTTGTTTTTATTGTTATTTTTTACAAGGCTATTGGGCCTTATTTTTACCGCCAAACAGACCTTCAGCCCAGTTGCCCACCTTGGCGCCCACCGAGGTTCCGACCGCCGGGCCGAGAATCGCCGTGCCCACAGCAGCACCCGCCAGCGCCGCGCCGGTGGGCAACAGTATTGGCGACTCCAGTGTGCCTGTGACGTTTAACGGTACAGTTGCCGTCGCAACAGAACCCGCGCTGACTTGCGCATTGACGCGCCCCGACAACGCTTTGTTGGCGGCAATGGTGACATTTCCGTCGGCGGAAAGCGCCCCCGCGACTACCTTAAGATTGCTAAAGCGATGCGTGTTGCGCTCCGTAACCAGATGTCCTGACAACTGATCAAAGCGCGTTTCACCGCTGGAATCTTTCATCAATAAATTCGTTGCCGCCTTTTTTATATCGACACCACGCAGCACGCCGTTGTGCACCTGAAACGGCGTCTCGACACGCAGTGCCGCCCCCAGTTCCGCAAGCGCGGTGGCAGTTGCGCTGATCGCCGGCTTGCCATTGAGGCGTCCACTGATGCGTGCATTCGGAGAAAAAAGCGCTGTCAGTTGTGCGATGTCCAGTTGATTCATGTCGAACGTGCCGCGTAATTGCGCGTTTTTCGCCCACGACATCGTGGCATTGCCAACGACAGTACCGCCATACAAACGTGCTTGCACGTTACCGATGTTCAATTCGGTGAGGGTTGCGCTACCGCTAATTTTCAATTCATCAAACACCACTGGCGCACCCAGCGGAAGCTGCCATGCCTTGGCTACAATCTCAATCACGTAGCGTTGCGCGTCGGGTTTTATAGTGGCCTTGAATTTGTTATCGCGCGTGGCAAGCGTGGCATGTTCCGGCGCGCCGCGTGGGTTAAGGATGAGCGCCGCTTCAAACGGCCCGAACGTATTTTTGCCGAATTGCAGCGTCGCGTCATCAATCGTTATACGCGCGACACGCACCGCGGCGCGCGCAGACACCTGGGGATCCCCCTTCCCCAATACCGCGAGTTTGTCGATGCCGTTCTGCGTGATGTGCACGCCGCTCAATTCAACGGAGCGAATCACCTTGGTCTCACCCAGTAAAGACGATAGTTCGGGTGTGATTACCAGTTTGGCCACTTTTACATCGCCGGTCTTGCCGATGGCAATGCCGTCGGCGGTGACGTGCGGCGACGGCAAGGCAAACGCGCGCAAGCGCGTGATCGTCACGGGCTCTTTAAGTCGAACGGACAGTTCCTTTTCGATACGCGGCCGATAATCGTCCACCGAAATCACGAAAGGCAGCGCCAGCAATGCCGTCAACAGCAAAGCAATCCCTAAACCGATGCGTTTAGCCCATTTCATGCCAATCCTCCAAACGTGCGGCATTGACCGAACCCGGCCAAATGACTAAAATGCGCGCTCTTTTCAGTAGTTTACTGAATATTCCCTGGTAGCTCAGCGGTAGAGCAATCGACTGTTAATCGATTGGTCGCTGGTTCGATCCCAGCCCGGGGAGCCA
>JBEBHE010000282.1:0-6154 GCA_040081205.1 Burkholderiales bacterium
GCACGTCGGTGTCGCCGATATAAAGCCACACCACCGGAAACTTGAAATCCGGATTGGGGCCGACGCGCATGCCCAGCGTTTTGACATACCAGTCGCGGGTGCCTTCAAGATCGGCGGTTTGAATCAGAAAATGTTCAAGGTGATGGAGTGGCATGATCGTGTCTTTCTCGCAATAAGTTACTTGGTGGCGTCGCCGCCATCGACAATGATTTGATCCACTTCGCCGGCACCGGGCGCGCGGCGATAGGCGGCAGCCGCCTGATATTCCGGCGACTGATTGCATTTTACCGCTTGCTCGAACGTATCAAACTCGATGACGACAAAGCGGGTGAATTTGTCGGTGCCTTCCATGATCTGAAAGCGCCCGCCGCGAGCCATGACGCGTCCGCCGTATTTGGCGATGATGCCGGGGACGAGATCGGTGTATTTTTTATATTCAACCGGGTTGTCGATTTTGCAGCGGGATATCCAGTACGCAGCCATGTTTTTGCTCCAAATTATTTAGCGACGACGTTGCCCAGATTCGGCAGCCAGGTCGCGAGTTGCGGAAATGCGGCAATAACGATGATGACGCTCAGCAGGCAGATCCAGTAAGGTATGCACCCCTTGAATATGTCACCCAGCGATGCCTCTTGTGGTAACGCCGCTTTGACGGTAAACACCAGGATGCCGAACGGTGGTGTCAGCAGACCGGTTTCGATGGCAAGTATGCCAAGAATGGCGAACGCCAGCGGGTCCAGTCCCAGTGCCATCGCCACCGGCGCGAACACCGGCACGGTCAGCAGAATGATCGATATCGAATCAATCAGCATGCCGAGGATAAACCAGATCAGCACCATTACTGCCAGCACACCCCACACGCCCAAGCCCGAAGTAAGAAAGAATTCTTTCGCCATACCGGTGATGCCGGTCATGGACAGCACACGCGAATACAGTTGCGCGCAAAACAGCAGGATCAGCAGCGGGGCAGAGGTGCGGCCCACCGACAGCACCACCTCAAATAGCTCCTTGGGCTTCATGCGCTTCCACATCGCCAGCAACAGTGCCAGCGCTGCGCCCACGCCCGCACCTTCGGTCGGTGTGAAAAAGCCCAGCCAGATGCCACCCAGGGTGATACCCACCAATAGAAATACCAATCCTGTGCTGACCAGTAGTTCGCGAAACTCGGCGTCGGTGATCTCGACTTCGCTTTGTATTTTCTCCAGTTTGGTGCCGGCACCGACCAGTTCAGGTTTCAGGTACGCTGCACCGATAATATAGGCGCAGTAGAAAAACACCAGGATAAAGCCGGGAATGATGCCGGCAATGAAAATTTTGCCGATGGCCTGTTCCGTCAACACGCCCCATACGATCATCAGTACGCTGGGCGGAATCAACATGCCTAGACACGCGCTGCCAGCGATGCAACCCAGTGCGAACTTGCGGTCGTAGCCGTAGCGCTTCATTTCGGGGTAGGCAATGCGCGAGAATGCCGCCGCCGCCGCGATCGATACGCCGGTGACAAAGGCAAATACCGCATTCGCCAGCACGGTGGCGATGCCCAGCCGGCCGGGGATGCGCTTGGTTAGGCGGTTGGTGAGCGCAAATAGATCGCGTGCCGCGCCGCACTTTGCCAGAAAATCGCCCATTAGCATGAACAGCGGAATCACCGCGAACACGTAGTCGCGCAGCGCCTCGTAAGCGGTGGTGGCGATAAACGACTGCACCACTTCCATATTGCCTTGCATCAGGTAGATGCCGAGCACGCTCGCCATGCCTAGCGCGACAGCGATATGCACGCCGGCGAACACCATCACCAGCAGCGCCGTGAGCAGAATGGCTATTTCAGTGGATCCGAACATTATTTTTTAAAAAATAGTTATGGATGCTCAACCGACGATTTCATCGGGATTGCTGTGGCCGCGCAGAGGTTCACCCAACGGTGCACGCAGGCGTTCGATGGTCACCAAAAAATAGTTGAGCGCGGCAAGAAAAGTGCCGAGGACGATGATAAATCGTGCCGGCCATACTGGCACGCGTAGCGCGCCTTCACCTTCAAACTCGTTCGATGTCCATGCGTGTATTGATGGATCGATACTGCCCCAGCATACGATGGCGAAAAACGTGATGCCGAGCAGGTAGCTGAAGATTTCGAGTATGCGCTGCGCCAGCGGCGGCAGGCGCGAGGTGAGCGCATCCACAAAAATCATGCCGCCGGAGCGGATTGCAAACGGCGCCTGCAAAAAACAGATGACGACAATGGAAAACGATACGATTTCCGGTGTGCCCTTGACCGGGCTGTTGAACACCACGCGCCCGATGACATCCGCGCACACCAGAAAACACACCAGGAATGCCAGCGTTGCGGCGATGACCAGCATGCCGCGCACGACCCATTCATTGAGTTTAGTGATCATCGTGATAGCGGGCGGCCGCTCTCGTGGCCGCCCGTTTCGCAGGGGTGAAACTTACTTGACGGCGTAACGCACCGGCCATTTATGGCCGAGCTTTTCCGCTTCCTGCAAGGTGATCTTGAGCACCTGGCTTGCGGGCATGCCTTGTTTGTCGAGTTCAGCTGCTTTTTGCTGCGGCCAGTCTTTCAGCGAATTGGCCCAGTCAAGCTTGACCGAATCCGGTACTGCATTCACCGTGGTGCCCAGTTTTCGCAGTTGATCGAGCTGCTTCGGATAGTTCTCCTTATTGACGGAGCCGGTTTTAGCTTCGAACTCCTTCGCCACTTCGACAATAATAGCCTGCACGTCTTTCGGCAGCTTGGCGAACTTGGCCTGATTGATGGTCAGCCCGTGCCAGGTGATCGAGCCGAAGCCGACTTCGGTGTAGTACTTGCCGACTTCATGCAGTTTGAAATTGACCCAACCCGAGGGGAACATGATCCAGCCGTTGTACACCCCGGTTTGCATCGAGGTGTATGCCTCCGGCAGCGACGATTGCACCGGCGTCGCCCCCGCGAATTCGAGCCATTTCAGGTTCAGGCCGGCGCCGGCGAGCTTGCGGCCTTTGAGGTCGGCCACGGTTTTCCAATCAAACGTGGTGCCGAGGTTGTAGCCGTTGTCAGCGATCAGCGCCAGCAGCTTTTGTTTGTATTTATCCTCAAACACCTTGCTCATGTAAGGTACCTTGTCGTACACCGAGCGCGCGAGTTTTACGCTGGTTTCCGGGTCCATCGATCCAAACGGCAGCATCACCTGAAAGGCGTGCAAAGGCAGATTCGACGGCTCGAAACAAAAGCAGTAACCGCCGATGTCGATGATGCCCGACTGCACGCCTTCCAGCGTGTCGGCCACTTTGACCATTGCGCCGCCGTAACCTTCGATGAATTCGATCTTGTGCTTGGTTTTTGCCGCCACGCGCTTGGTGACTTCGGGCACGAAGAAATTCTGCATCAGATTGACGTACGTGTTCGCTGCGGGGTGGCCCGAGGCGATGCGTAGCTTGATATCTTCGGCAGTGGCGATGCCAACGGCGAATGAGGCGGATACGGCAAGGGACAGCGCGGCAAGTAATTTACGAGGGGCGAAACGCATGGGTTCTCCTTTGGCAGCTTTAGGCAATAATTGACAAATTGAAAACGTATGCCCGGTGTGACGTCGTTTGTTGTTGTAAGGCACGCGGATGCGCAAGACTACACTATTTGGCGGCAAATCGTATAGCTTGGTATACCCTGCGTTGCGAGCGGCACGATGGTGCGCGAACGTGCCTGCGGTATCACATCCCGCATCCGGTTCCATCATTCTGTTCCATGAAGCGGGATAGGTCTTTATAATCGCCGGTCAATTCACGCGACTGAGTTCACCATCAAGGATAAGCATCATGCAAGCGAAAGCCGTACGCATTGCCGCTCAAGGCAAACCCGATGTTATGAAACTGGAGACGATGGAGGTATCCGCGCCGGGCGCCGGCGAGGCGTTGATACGGCAGACGGCCATCGGCCTTAACTTCATGGATGTGTACCATCGCGGCGGCCAGTATCCACTGCCATTGCCTTCCGGCATCGGCGTCGAAGCGGCCGGCGTGGTGGAAGCGGTGGGTGCTGGCGTAACTGATGTAAAAAAGGGTGACCGCGTGGTTTATGGCGGTAGCGCGCCGGGGTCGTACGCAGATTTGCGCCTGATGCCGTCGGACCGGCTAATCAAAATTCCGGACGGTATCAGCGAAGAACAAGCAGCCGCGGTTCTGATGAAAGGCATGACGGCCGAGTATCTGCTTAACCGCTGCTACGTGGTGCGCAAAGGGGAATTCGTTTTGTTCATGGCTGCGGCAGGTGGCGTGGGATTGGTGGCCGGACAATGGGGCAAAGCGATGGGCGCACGCATGATCGGTGTCGCCGGCGGAGCGGAAAAATGCAAGCTCGCCCAGGACAACGGTTACGAATTTGTGATTGATCGCACGCGCGAAGACATTGCCGCGCGCGTCAAAGAAATTACCGGCGGCAAGGGCGTGCCCGTGGTGTACGACTCTGTGGGTAAGGCCACCTTTGACGTCACACTTAAATGCCTGGCGCCGCGCGGCTACTTTGTGTCATTCGGCACCACGACCGGCGCGCCGCCGCCGATGGAGGCAGCGACGCTGCAAAAACTGGGGTCGCTCTACTTCACGCGCCCGACGCTGGCGACATATTGCTCACAGCGTGATGATCTTATGACGTCGGCGGCGACCGTGTTCGACAAGGTGAAGCAGGGTGTGATCAAAGTGCATATCGGGCAGCGCTATCAACTGGCCGACGCAGTAAAGGCGCACGAAGACCTGGAGTCGGGAAACACCAGGGGCTCATCCATCATGACCGCGTAACTGCGGCACGGCGCCGCGCGGCCTCAGGCGAGCTCACGGCGTTACCGCATACCGGGAAACGACGTTACGTACTGCACCTTTACGTCGGGGAATGATGTGACGATCTGCACCTTGGTATCGGGAAACGACGTCACGATCTGCCACTTGCCGCACTTGTCGGGAAACGAACTGACTTTCTCGACTTTAAGATCGGGAAACGATGTGACTTCCTGCACCTTCACGTCGGGGAATGACGTGACAATCTGGATTTTGCCGTAGAGTTTTTTGCCTTTGAAGGTGCAGGCAGCTTTGTCGATGTCGGCAGCGAAAACCTGCGATGACAGTAAAGCAATCGTTGAGACCAGCGTTGCCGCGAATGCGGTTGTGATTGCAGTTCGTTTTATTTTCATAGTCAGCCTCTTTTGGTTTCGCCATTATTTCAGCGCGAATCGCGCAGATTACCGGTAAGGCGCTACTTTGTCAGCAGGTGACTGGCCCCCGCAGAACGCCGCAACGCGCGCCGAATATAGTGTTCGCGTGATGGTTTGCGGGTAGCCGTTGAGATACGATAATAGTTTTTTGGGAAGGAATCGCCATGCCCAAGGCTATCTGGAACAACGCCGTCATCGCTGAAACGGACGGCTATGAGACGGTCGAAAACAACGTTTACTTCCCGCCGGCTGCGTTGCGCATGGCGAATTTTGAACCGAGTACTACTCAAACGACTTGTAGCTGGAAAGGAATCGCAAGTTATTACGATGTGGTGGTTGACGGCAAAGTGAACAAGGATGCGGCCTGGTATTACGCCGACCCCAAGCCCGCGGCAAAGAATATCAAAGATTACGTCGCGTTCTGGAAAGGTGTGATCGTTGAGCAGTAGCGCCTGCAGGCAGGTGTGATGGAAACGCGTAATTCGCTCGTGCTTTTATGCCATCAGGCGCTTGACATAATCGACCAATAAATAGAGCGAGGCGACGAGTATCGGTATGAATGTCAGCACCATGCCGAAAATACGGAATCGCAGATTCTCGTTCACCTGACTCACACCGAAAGCGTGCGAGAGCCTGCCGATGAGCAAAGCGGCGCCTAGCAGGTGAATCATCAGCGCGCTTGCGCCATGCGTTTCGCACCAGAAAATCAGCAGCAGACATAACGGAACGTATTCCGCAAAATTGGAGTGCGCGCGCATGGCACGAAGCATTTGTGGATTACCGCCATCGCCCACTGCGACGCGCAATCTATTGCGAAGCCGGATGGTGCGAATGCTGAGCAGCACGAACAGCAATCCCAGCAGTGCGGCGTAGAGAATGGTATGTGACATGATTTGAATTATGCAAATAAGTCATTAAAAACAAATACTTATGAATTTTAACCTATTATCTGCTAC
>JBEBHE010000034.1:0-22128 GCA_040081205.1 Burkholderiales bacterium
CCCGGCGGTGGTACCGATATAACGGGGCGTATCGTTTCGCAGAAGTTGGCCGAGCAGATGGGCGTGCCGGTAGTGGTGGAGAATCGTCCTGGTGCGGGCACATTGATCGGCACCGAAGTTGTCGCGAAGTCCGCGCCGGATGGTTATACGCTGATGACATCTTCACCAGAGCTATCGATCAATCCGAGTCTTCAGGCAAAATTGCCTTACGATACGTTGAAAGACTTTGCCGCAATCTCGCAACTCACCACTGGGCAGTATTTTCTGTCGACGCATCCCAGCGTGCCGGTGAAAAACGTCAAGGATTTGATCGCGTTGGCAAAAGCCAAAGCAGGGCGGGTGACCTATGGTTCGTCGGGCAATGGCAGCGCCAATCATTTGGGTGGTGTGTTGTTACAGTACATGACCGGGGTCACGCTGGTGCATGTGCCGTACAAAAGCGCAGCGCAATCTGCGACGGCCTTGATGAGCGGTGAAATTGATTTCATGATGAGCAGCACCAGTGCGGCGATAGCACCAATCAAGTCCGGACGGCTGCGCGGAATCGCAGTGACGGGACCAAAACGATTGCCATTGATGCCGGAAATTCCCACCGTTTCCGAATCCGGTGTGCCGGGCTTCGAAGTCACCGGCTGGTACATGATGCTTGCACCCGCTGGCGTACCGCGCGACGTTATCGCCAGGCTCAACAGTGAAATCGTCAAAGCAGTGCATAGCCCGGCGTTGAAAGATCGCTTCGCGGCCCTGGGTACGGAGCCTGTCGGCAATTCACCAGAAGCGTGCTGGGAATTTCTGCGCGCTGAAATCGCCAAATGGACGAAAGTGGTACGGGCGGCGGGTGCGAAGGCCGACTAGCGTTTACAGAATATGCCGGCAGCGGAAGCCACGTGCCGAAGGGTTGTTCATGCTGGCGGTTCGCCGCGTGAAAGAGCACGCTCAATACGCTGATCGGGGATTAACCACATCACTGCGACCAACACATACAGGGCGCCTGCAATCCACGGTGACAGAAACGCGCCGGGAATCGCGGCGAGGTAAAGCACGATGGAAATTTTTCCCTTGAAATCGCCGCCGATGGCGGACGCTAGCAGCGATTGCCGGCCGTGTTTGTTGATAATTGCATACTGCAAAACGGTGTAAGCAATGGCTGCCATCAACAACACAAAACCATAAAGCGCCATCGGCGCGGCGCTAAAATGATTCTCGCCCATCCAGCCAGTGACAAAAGGTATTAGCGACAGCCAAAACAACAGATAGAGGTTAGCCCACAGGATACCGCCGCTGACTTCTTTGACCGAATGCAGCAGGTGGTGATGATTGTTCCAATAAATGCCGACGTAGATAAAACTCAACACGTAGCTCAGAAACACAGGTAACAGCGGTTTCAACGAAGAAATATCCGCGCTGTGCGGCACTTTTAGTTCCAGGACCATGATAGTGATCGCAATGGCGATGACGCCATCGCTGAAGGCTTCGAGTCGTGTTTTTCCCATGACAGGTTCAGATCTAGTGCGAGAATTTTCGCCAGACCACGATGGCGACGATAGCAGGCAAACCGAAAATAATCAGGAAAATCGGCAATTCTTTCATAGCCGAGTAACCGGCTTGCGCAACGCCGACGTACATATTGGTCGCCGCTGCGCAAAACCATATCGGCACGAAAAATTTCGCCGCGTTGCTGGCGACCTTGCGGTCGCCTTTGCCGGTGTAGCGTGCAATCAAAGTTAATGCGGTCAGCAGAAGCAATCCGCTGGCAATAATAATCAAGATGCGCACATTGCCTCGTGTTGTGATGAAGCCTGTCTGCGTCCCCGCAAAAAGATGCTACTTTCCGCCGCTGACCTTCGCATTGAATGCTGTGAAAAACTCGCCTGCGATTTTTTTGGCCACGCCGTCAATCAAGCGCGAGCCGACTTGGGCGAGTTTGCCGCCAATCATGGCGTTGGCGGTGTAGGTTAATTTCGTTCCGCCCTCCTGCGGTAATAGATGCACACTGGCTTCGCCCTTGGCGAATCCGGCGACACCGCCTTGCCCTTCGAAAGCCAGCCGGTACGATTGCGGTGCGACGATATCGGACAACGTCATCTTGCCTTTGAATTTGGCGCTGACGGGGCCGACTTTGGCGATCATCACCAGTTGGTATTCGTTGTCGCCGGTTTGTTCAATGGATTCACAGCCGGGAATGCACGCTTTCAACACGGTGGTATCGTTGAGTGCTTTCCATGTGACATCCTGCGATTGCGGGATGAGTTGTTCGCCGGTCATTTCCATTGTGATGCTCCGTTATGTTTCTTATGGGTTTCGCGCAGCTGACTATTTGGATCGCGAGCGATTGGCTAATGCACATTCACGAGCGAGGCGACGCAGTTCATGTGTGGCCGCGACGCGATGTTCGCGCACATACACTTCGTGATTATCTTCGATCTGGTCGAGATGATAGACATAATTGATCATCATGCCCGCGCAGTTTTTCAGTCCGCGCACGGAAGTGTCCGCAAGCCAGTTCAACCGTTCCGCGCGAGCGCCGTTGCCAAGATGAAAGCGTGCCACAGGATCAGCGGGTTCGCCGTCGCGCATGGCGTTGAGCAGGTAGTGCGCGCACAACGGCAGCAGGCTTTTCTTCATCGATTCCGCGAGCACAGGTTGCTGATGCCAGTTTGGCGTTGTCAGCGCGTTGATCGCTTCGCATGCAGCAGGATCTTTGATGTCGTTTGCGTTGCGCGTGAGCCAGGCGGTAAAGCCCGGAATCGGTGACAGCGTGGTAAACGTTTTAATGCGCGGAAACTCTTCGCCGAGCTTCTGTGCGACTTGTTTGATCAGCAGGTTGCCGAACGAGACGCCGCGCAGGCCTGGTTGGCAGTTGGTGATGGAGTAGAACACCGCCGTGTCGGCTTTTTCCGGCGCGGCGACGGGCGCATCGAGATCAAGCAGCGGTTGCACCGCGCTGCTGATGCCTTTGACCAGTGCGACTTCAATGAAAATCAGGGGTTCATCGGGCAGCGCGGGATGAAAAAACGCGAAGCAGCGGCGATCCGTTTGCAGGCGGCGGCGCAGGTCGCGCCAGCCGGAAATTTCATGCACAGCTTCATATTCAATGAGTTTTTCCAGCACGAACGCGGGCGTGTGCCAGTCGATGCGTTGCAGCGTGAGAAAGCCGCGGTTGAACCAGGAGTTAAACAGACGCCCGAGCACGGCATCGATCATTTGCCATTCGGGATGTTCTGCAAGTCCGGTGATCACGTGTCTGCGCACGTCGATCAGTGCCGCGGTGCCGCCGGGCGTCTGATTCAGCCGCTGGCATAATTTCTGCAACGGCGACGCGGCGATGGCTTGCAGTTGACTCAGATTCGCCGGCGCCGGATCGGCCATATACGCCTCACACGCTTTACGCAAGGCCGGCTGATCGGGTGCAAACGCGGTGGCGAGCAGTGTAAAGAAGGCCGGGCGCGCAGACACTGGCAAATCGCGATAGGCATTCAGTGCTTCATGCGCAACAGCCGCGCCGGATACTTCGCCGCGATTGGAGAGTAGTTCCCGCCACGCATCAATGGCGCGACGTGCATGGCGGCTGGCGCGCGCGGCTTCGTTGGGAGGCGGGACGACGGAGCGCACCAGCCGGTTCAGTATGGAGGCAACCATACCGCTATGATATCAGGCGCACGTTACAACGTTAAAACGTTAGCGTCTGCCGTCCGCGATGGTGAATTCGACGACGCGCCGGCAATCCTTGATGTGCTGATGGCCGACGTATTTCATGGCGCCAAAGCCCAGTGCGACGGAAAGTGCCTGCCCGGCGACAGGCACGTATTTGCCGACTTGCTTGGCGGTCATGCGCACGCCGACGGTTTTCAGCACTTCGATCGCGATTTCCTTGGTGACTATCTTGCCGATCATCATACTGCCGATGGCCACCATGGATTTGTAGACCAGCAATTGCCGCCCCGGACTGAGTTGCTCGATTTGCTCCGTCGTAAGGCCAAACTCACGGTTGATCGCGGGAATCATCCTCATCACGGCCGCGATATCGACTGCGATATCCAGTCCCGGCAGCGGAATCAGCGAGGCGGCGGATGCCAGGGCCGCGCGCTTGGTTACCAGCGCTTTGGATCGCTTGATGGCTACATCAAGCTCGATGTGCGTGCGTGGCAACACCAGCAACTCGCCGCTGCGCGCACTGCCTGTTGCATCTATCATAAGAGATTGCGTCATATCCAAACTCAGCGGGAGTGTGCTTGCTCATGGAAAACGTCCCAAGTGCGCGCACGTTGACGGATGCTCACGGTGTTCTGTGATTGAGAATTATATAAGTATTTGTTTTTAAATGAGTATTTTAAGATAACGCTGCGGCCACCGCGCGCTGTGCGAGTACGGTTATCAAGTGCGAGCGATACTCGGCGCTGGCGTGTAAATCGGCGTTTAGTTTATCGGGAGCGACTTTGGATTTCGCAATGGATTCCGGCGCGAATTTTTCGCCGAGTTTCTTTTCCATGTCTTTTACGCGAAACACGCCGGCGTTGCCCGCGCCGGTAACGGCCACGCGCACGACGCCTGCGCCTTCACTGACGAATACGCCGACCAGTGCAAAACGCGACGCGGGATTTTTAAACTTGATATAGGCGGCCCGTTTGGGCAGCGGAAACTGCACCGAGGTGATGATTTCGCCCGGCTTCAACGCAGTTTCATACAAGCCGGTAAAAAATTTATCGGCGGCGATGGAGCGCCGGTTGGTATGCACAGTTGCGCCCAGGCCCAACACCGCCGCCGGATAATCGGCCGCCGGGTCGTTGTTGGCAAGCGCGCCACCGAGCGTACCCATATTGCGCACCTGCCGGTCGCCGATGCCGGCAGCAACGCGTGCCAGCGCGGGAATGCCAATCAACACCTCTTTCGAGGTGGCGACTTCGCTGTGACGCAATCCCGCGCCGAGGGTTAGCATCGCGGCTTCGAGTTTAACGACACGCAATTCTTCAATGGCGTTGATATCCACCAGCGCCGGTGTTTGTGCGAGCCGCATTTTCAGCGTCGGTATCAGGCTTTGTCCGCCGCTCAACACGCGCGCGTTTTCATTTTTTTTGAGAAAGGCAGCGGCGTCTTTCAGTGTAGCGGGGCGTTGGTAATCGAATGCGTGCATGAGGATTTCTCCGATTTACTTCGTTTTTTTACCTTTGGAATTCAGTGCGCGCCACACTTTTTCAGACGTAGCAGGCATCGCGATATCTTTGATATTGAGCGCGTCGGTGACTGCATTGATCACCGCCGCCGGTGCGCCAATCGCGCCGGCCTCGCCACAACCTTTAACGCCCAGCGGGTTGTGCGTGCAGGCCGTCACCTTGGTATCCACCTTGAACGACGGAAAATCGTCGGCGCGCGGCATGGCGTAATCCATATAGCTGCCGGTGAGCAGTTGTCCTGACGCCGCATCGTAGATACAGCCTTCGAGCAGCGCCTGACCGATGCCTTGCGCAAGCCCGCCATGCACCTGGCCTTCGACGATCATTGGATTGATGACATTGCCGAAATCATCGACGGCGGTGAAATTGACGACCTTGGTGGAACCAGTCTGCGGGTCGATTTCCACTTCGCAGATGTGGCTGCCGGCGGGGTAAGTGAAGTTGGCCGGATCGTAAAACGCCGTTTCGTTTAAACCGGGCTCGAGTTTATCGAGCGGATAATTATGCGGCACGTACGCGGCAAACGCGACTTCGGCGATGGTTTTTTTGCGATCCGTGCCGGCCACCGTGAACACACCGTCCCTGAATTCGATATTGTCGTCGGATGCCTCGAGCAAATGCGCGGCGATTTTTTTGCCTTTGTCGATAATCTTGTCGATCGCTTTCATGATGGCTGAACCACCCACCGCGATGGAGCGAGAGCCATAAGTGCCCATGCCGAAGGGAATGCGCCCGGTGTCGCCGTGAACCACATCGACATTTTCAACCGGAATGCCGAGTTTATCGGCAACCACTTGCGCGAACGTGGTTTCGTGGCCTTGTCCGTGACTGTGTGATCCGGTGAACACGGTGACGGATCCTGTCGGATGAAAACGGATCTCGCCCGCTTCGAATAACCCCGCGCGAGCACCCAGCGCCCCCGCGATGTTCGACGGCGCGAGGCCGCAAGCCTCGATGTAGGTGGAGTAGCCCAAGCCACGCAGCTTGCCGCGATCAGCCGCTTGTTTGCGTCGCGCCTCAAAGCCCGCGACGTCGGCGAGCTTCATGGCTTCCGTCAATGTCGCGTCGTAATTGCCGGTGTCGTAACACAGCGCCACCGGCGTTTGGTAGGGAAATTGCGTGATGAAATTGCGCCGCCGTAAATCGGCGGGCGAGATGCCCATCTCACGCGCGGCGGTTTCCACCAGGCGTTCGACGACATAGGTGGCTTCCGGGCGTCCTGCGCCGCGATACGCATCGACCGGCGCGGTGTTGGTGAACACTGCCGTTACTTCGCAATAAATCGCGGGCGTGGTGTATTGACCTGCGAGCAAAGTCGCGTAGAGAATCGTTGGTACGCATGATGCAAACGTAGAAAGATACGCGCCCATGTTGGCAGTGGTATGCACGCGCATGGCGAGAAACTTGCCGTTCTTGTCGAGCGCGAGTTCCGCTTTGGTCACGTGATCGCGGCCATGCGCGTCGGTGAGGAATGATTCGGAGCGCTCCGCCGTCCATTTGATCGGGCGATTGACGCGCTTAGACGCCCAGACAATCACTGTTTCTTCGGCATACAGAAAAATTTTCGAGCCAAAACCGCCGCCGACATCCGGTGCGATCACGCGCACTTTGTGTTCCGGCAGGCCCAGCACGAATGCCGTCATCAGCAGCCGTTCGACGTGCGGATTCTGGCTGGTGACGTGCAGCGTGTAGGAATCGTCGCCGCGCGCATATTGCGCCAGTGCCGCGCGCGGTTCGATAGCGTTGGGGATCAGCCGATTGTTGGCGAATTCCAGCGTGGTGACGTGTTTGGCTGAGGCAAACGCCTTGTCCACCGTATCCTGTGTTCCGATGGACCAGACGTAACAGGTGTTGTCGGGCGCGCTATCGTGAACGACCGCCACGCCCGGCTTGCGTGCATCGGCTGCGCTGACCACTGCGGGCAATATCTCGTAATCGACTTCAATTAACTCCGCGGCGTCCTTGGCTAGATTGAGCGTCTCGGCAATGACGACAGCCACCTGGTCGCCGACATGGCGCACTTTGTCTTGCGCCAAACACGGATGCGGCGGCTCTTTCATCGGCTGCCCGTTAACGTCGGTGATCAGCCAGCCGCAGGGCAGGCCGCCGACTTTCGCCGCGGCAAGATCATCGCCGGTAAAAATCGCAACCACGCCGGGTGCGGCTTTGGCTTTATTCAAATCGATGCTGCGAATTTTTGCATGTGCGTGCGGCGAGCGCAGAAAATACGCATGGGTCTGATTTGCGACCGCTACGTCGTCGGTATAGGTGCCGCCGCCGGTGAGGAAGCGTTGATCTTCCTTGCGCTTGATGCTTTGGCCGATGTAAGGAGCATGAGGAGCATTCATGATGTCAGCCTTTCATGCCGGCGGCGCCGGCAACTATCGCTTTGACGATATTGTGATAACCGGTACAGCGGCACAGGTTGCCGTCGAGCTCGGCGCGCACGGTATCTTCGTTCGGATTGGGATGCTTCTGCACCAGTTCAATCGCGTTCATCACCATGCCCGGCGTGCAAAACCCGCATTGCAGTCCGTGATGTTCGCGAAACGCCGCTTGCATCGGATGCAATTCACCGTTGACGCCGCCGATGCCTTCAATGGTAGTGACGTGCATGCCTTGTGCCTGCGCGGCGAGAATATTGCAGGCTTTCACGGCGCGGCCATTGAGATGCACGGTGCAGGCGCCGCATTGTCCGGTGTCGCAGCCGATGTGCGTGCCGGTCAAATGCAACTGCTCGCGCAGCAGTTGTGCGAGCAGCGTGCGTGGATCGACGTTCGCCGTCACGGCTTTGCCGTTGACTGTCAGGGACACGGATAGGGTCATGGTTACTCCGGTAATGCGATTGAAAAATACCAGGCTGCGACGAAATTTTCAGGTTCTCCGGTCATGCTAGCGCAGGGTAGTGGCCCGTGCAACCACCGATTCATCGTGCAATAATCCGGCCATGAAAATAGCCATACTCAACGACTATCTGCGCCGCTCGCAAGTCTCGGCTGATTGGTCAACCATTGCCAAAACATGCGAAATCACGGTGTTCGACCGCGCGATTGCGCCTGAAGAGGCGGTGGCGACGCTCAAGCCTTTCGACATCATCTGCACACTGCGCGAACGCATGCCGATAACGCGCGAACTGCTGGCGCAACTGCCGAACCTGAAAATGATCGCGATTACAGGCCTTTACAACCGTACGCTGGATGTGGCCGCAGCCACTGAGCGCGGCATAGTGGTGTCGTTTACGGAATTGCGAGGTTCTTACCGCAAAGCGACGAGTGAGTTGGCCTGGGGCCTTATTCTGTCGGTGGCGCGCCATATTCCGTATGAGGCCAACCAGATGCGTCAGGGCGGCTGGCAAAACACCGCCGGGTTTACACTGTTCGGGCGTACGCTGGGGTTGTTGGGCCTGGGCCGCCAAGGGCGCTACATGGTTCCCGTGGCGAAGGCGTTCGGTATGGATATTATTGCGTGGAGTCAAAATCTTACGGCGGAATTTGCGGCGCAACACGGCGTGCGGCGCGTCGACAAGGACGAATTGTTCAAAGCGAGCGATGTGCTGAGCGTGCATTTGGTACTGGGCGAACGCACGCGCGGGATGATCGGCGCGCGTGAACTGGCGCTGATGAAACCTTCCGCGATTTTGGTGAACACCGCGCGCGGTCCGATCATAGACGAAGCCGCGTTGATTGCCGCGCTGCGCGAGCAGCGCATCGCGGGCGCGGGTCTCGACGTGTTTACGCACGAGCCGCTGGCGGAAGACAGTCCGCTGCGTTCATTGCCCAACGCGGTACTGATGCCGCACCAAGGACACAACGTGCAGGAATTTTTTGAGGTCGCCTATCACGACGTGGTGGAAAACATCGAAGCGTTTCTCGCCGGTAAGCCGATGCGCATTTTGACGCCGGAACGAAACGCCAGCAATGTGCAGGCGATCTAGCCGTTAACACATTATGAATAAAAATCAGCGCTTAATATTCGTTCGATGCATTGCCGCTGGCACATTCGCCGCAGGCTGCGCCGTGGCTCTCGCGCAGCCTACTCCCAATTACCCGCGCAAGCCGATACGCCTGGTGGTCGGTTTCCCTGCTGGGGGCAGTGCCGATGCGTCGGCGCGGCCGATAGCGATACACATGGGCAAGGCGCTCGGCACCACGTTGGTCGTCGAGAACCGTGGTGGTGCCGCCGGTACCGTGGCGGGGCAGATCGTGGCATCGGCGCCTGCGGATGGATATACGCTGCTGTGGTCGAGTCCGGGCGCGCTGACCATCAATCGAATACTTGAGCACAATCTGCCGTACAACGCCGACACCGCGTTCATTCCGATCGGACGCGCGATCACCTTTTGCAACGCGCTGATCGTGCGGCAGGATTCCGCGCTGACGTCCGTGGCGCAACTGATCGCGTTCGCGAAAGAGAAACCAAATCAACTGCAATATGGCACGCAGGGCGTGGGTTCCGCGGGGCATTTGTCCGCGCAGATGCTGCAAAACCTTGCTGGCATTTCGTTGAGCCATATTCCCTATAAAGGCGGCACGGAAATTCTCACTGCAGTGATCGGCGGCGAGGCGCCGGCGGCTTTCCTGAGTTCGACGTCGGCCGGCAGCATGCGTAATCGTCTCCGAATATTGGCGGTGACAAGCCTCGCTCGCGATCCCAGTTTGCCCGATGTGCCGTCAATGCATGAAGTCGGTGTCAAAAATTACGATGCGTCGTTCTGGTTTGGGCTGCTCGCGCCGGCGGGCACACCGGCGCCGATTATCAACCGTCTTAGCAGCGTGCTGCGCGAGGCATTGACCGATGCCGAAGTCGGTCGCGTCGCGCGCAGTCAGGGGCTGAACCCAGCGTACAGCACGCCACAGGAATTTGCAGCGGTTATCAAGGCCGATTATGAGAAGTGGAGAAGGGTTATCGGACGTACTTGACGCGAACTTTGGGCGATATTTTTGCGGGCGGCGGCTTGGTGCTTTTCGTGCCGGAATTCACAGATTGGATGCGAGGTTCGCACGAAATGTTATCCAATACTCAAGATTGTTATACGGCGTTTTGTTGTATAAATAGTTAGATAGCACCACACGCAAAGCACTTGGGAGGTCTAATGACAGATTTGCACGGCTACCGCTATCGATCAAGCGTTTTCCTTGAGTACTACGTTGTTCAAGCGGAGAGAGACGAAATGAGTGCTCTCCGCAGTGCACTTGGCTTGTCATCGATCGATAGCGAAATCGCAAAGGCCATCCGAGACTTTGGGGTTGAGCAGGTCGTCAGGGAGGTAGTCACAGGCATAGAACGTGCCGGCGGTAACTCCATATTGAATTCGCTTCGCGGCGGGGGCGTCTCATATCTGGAGATATTGTACGACTTCGTCAAGAAATTTCAGTTTGAAAACACTCTCTCATACAATGATCTTCTTGATCTCGAGCTGCCAGATCGAAAAGCATATCCGGACGAGAAGGCGTCGGGAATCGTCTTCGCCTTGTCTGAGGAATGGGAAGGCAAAATTGTTGCGGAGGTATTGAAGCGAACGTACGAACACTTAACACCGGCCCAACGTAAGGATTTCGACTCCGCTATAGCTAAGACGCTCGAACGACAGGGCGTGAGCACTGGCAAAGGGCTAGCCGGCGCTGCCGGAATAATGGCAATTGCAAATATGGGCGGATTCGCCACCTATACGCTTTTGTCTACAGTGCTAAGCACCGCCTCCTTTGGCGCGCTTGGCTTTGGCGCGTACACCTTCGCATCGTCCCTTCTACATCTGGTAATTGGCCCGGTAGGTTGGATTGCACTTGCGAGCTATGGGGCTGCATGGCTAGCCCGTCCAGATCAGAAGAAGTGCCTATCACTTATATTGCTGATTTCTGTCCTTCGTCAACGAGTCAATGCCGTTGCGGTTTCGGCCACTCGTAGGTGATCGCAAAGCCTGCACCTGTGCGGCGTATGAAGAGATGCCATCTAACAACGGCTTGCAGAGTGACGCGGCGCAAGCGCCGAGCGCTTGAAGCTGGACGTTAAGTGTCCGTTCACGATTTGCGCGAAAAGCGGCGACTTGTCGCAAGCACTCAATCAGGCCTAGCCGCGATCATTTACGCAGCGCTCTGCTTGACCCGCCCCCCTGCACTGGCGTACTCTAGTAGCCATGAGAAATTATATAAGTATTTGTTTATAAAGGATATTTTATGGATAGCGTAGACCTGCAAGTGCTCAAGTCCGCGTGCGCATGGATGAAGTCCGGGCATCGCGTGGTCATGGCCACCATCGTGAAAACTTGGGGTTCAGCGCCGCGTCCGATAGGCGCACTGACCGCGATACGCGACGACGGCATGGTGGAGGGTTCGGTATCCGGTGGCTGCATCGAAGACGATATGATTTTACGCGTGCGCAATCGCGAGCTGGTGCAGGACAAGCCCGCCACCACGCAGTACGGTATTTCCGCCGAAGAAGCTACGCGCTTTGGTTTGCCCTGCGGCGGCACGATCGAACTGGTGCTGGAGCCGCTCACCGCCGAAAGTGGCCTGGACAAATTGCTCGCGCATGTCGAGCGCCACGAGTTGGTGAAACGCACGCTCGATATGGAAAGCGGTCGCGCATTGATTGAACCGGCAGTGAATTCCGATCAACTGACGTTCGACGGCAAACAGTTCGTCACAGTGCACGGTCCGCGCTGGCGGCTGCTGATTATCGGCGCGGGACAATTGTCGAAGTATCTCGCGCAAATGGGGCAGGCGCTCGATTACAACGTTATCGTGTGCGATCCGCGCGAGGAGTACACCGAAGGCTGGGATGTTCCCGACGTGGAAATCAAGCGCGGCATGCCAGATGACGTGGTGACTGAACTCAATCTTGATGGGCACAGCGCGGTGGTCACGCTGACGCATGATCCCAAACTGGACGACATGGCGCTGCTGGAAGCGCTGAAGTCGCCGGCGTTTTACGTGGGTGCCATTGGCTCGAAAAAGAACAATGACGCGCGCCGCGAACGTCTCGCGGATTTCGATTTATCACAAGGTGAAATCGCGCGCCTGCGCGGCCCGGTTGGCCTGAAAATCGGTAGCAAGACACCGCCGGAAATCGCCATTGCCATTCTTGCCGAAATGACGGCGGTGAAAAACGGTGTGACGCTGCCAGAAACCATCGAAAAGCCGAAGGCAACAGTGGCCGGCTGTACTGTGACTTAGTTGCTTACGAAAGTACTGAGGAAGCTCCTTCCCCTTCGGGGGGAAGGCCGGGGATGGGGGTGGGTCTGTCTCTCGGCTTTGTTGTTTGCGCTGCCCGCCGCTCATGCGCAAAACATCGCCAACGGTGTTTTCCTCGTCGCGCAGCCGTCGCTGACCGAACCCACGTTTCGCCGCACCGTTATCCTGATTACGCAACTGCCACAGGCGGGGCCGATAGGCGTCATCATCAATCGGCCTATGGAAGTACCGCTGAGCGACATTTTTCCCAAACACGAAAACCTCGCGGCGCAGCCGCAGAAACTTCACTTTGGCGGTCCGGTTGCGCGGCAAGAGCTGATGTTTCTGGTGCGCGCCGACAAGCCGCCGCCGCGTTCCATTGCGGTGTTGCAAGATGTCTATCTGATGGGGGATGCCGATTGGGTGGAGGGCGCTCTCGCGGCATCGGATTCAAACGTGTTGTCGGCGGTGCGCGTTTTCGCGGGTCATTCAGGCTGGGCGCCGGGGCAGTTGCAAAATGAACTCAAGCGCGAAGGCTGGTACATGCTGCCCGCGGACAGTGAAACGATTTTTGAAAAAGACATCGCCACGATTTGGCCGGAGCTGGTGAAGCGCGCGGCGCTGCGCGCCACTTTATTTTAAAAAAGTGTAATAAAAACAAATAGTTGCGTTATATTCACAACGGCTTTAAAACTACCTTGTCGTCCCAATCTATGGTGGCATCGTTGTTGTGCCTTGCGGTCTCACGTGTCGTGAAAGGATGTGCATGAGCTACCGATTTCTGCTGAGCCTGTTGTTGTTGACGGCGGTGTCTGCGCCGTTTGCAAAGGACGAGCTGAATAACGCCACGAATAGCGCCACGAGTAATGCCACCAAGGAAGACGGCGTAAAAGTCGGCAAGTCATCCGCGCTGCGCAATCTGGTTCCCGCCGAGACGCTGGAAAAACAGGCGTCGCAGCAATACCTGCAACTCACGCAGAAGGCTGCGTCGCAGAAAGCGCTGGCGCCTGAAAACTATCCGCAGCTTCAGCGCCTGCGCACGATTGCGTCGCGCATCATTCCGTATGCCACGCGCTTCAATCCGCGCGCCAAGGATTGGAAGTGGGAAATCAATCTCATCGGTTCCAATCAGATCAATGCGTTCTGCATGCCGGGCGGCAAGATTGCGTTTTACACCGGTATCCTCACGCAGTTAAAACTCACCGACGATGAAGTGGCAATGGTCATGGGTCATGAAATCGCCCATGCGCTGCGCGAGCACGCGCGCGCGCAGGCAGGCAAAAATGCGGTGACCAGGCTCGGGGCAGTGGGATTGTCGGTTGCCACCGGCGGCAAATACGACGGGCTGGTGAATACCGGTGCGAATTTGTTATCACTTAACTACTCACGCAGCGACGAAACCGATGCCGATCTGGTGGGGCTCGATATCGCTTCGCGCGCCGGCTATGACCCGCGCGCCGGCATCAGCCTGTGGAAAAAAATGAGCGCATCCAGCAAAGGCGCGCCACCGCAATGGTTGTCAACGCATCCGTCAGGCCCGAGCCGCATCAAGGAAATCGAAAAGCATCTGCCGGAAGTGATGCCGCTATATCAGCGCGCGCAAAAGCCGGAGCCGTGGAAGGCGCCGCCTGCTTCCGGGAAAGCCAGTCAGCCCTGATGCCCGCGGACTGAACTGTCGCCAGACGCCACCAACATGGCCGGGTACTGTCAATCGCAGTACAATCCGCGCCTATCTCTGTGGAGCAACAATCCATGCGTGTAGCCATCATCGGCGGCGGAACCATTGCCGCGCTGTTCATCGAACATATCCGCCGTGGCGATCTGGGCGATACGCAGGTCGTCGCGGTGGTGGGTCGCAACGATACGTCGCGCGGCAAGCCGCTGGCCACCGAACACAGCATTGCGTATGTGACAACTTTGGACGAGCTGCTGGCGCAGCGCCCGGAAGTGGTGGTTGAGGCCGCATCGCATGACGCTGTGCGCGAATTCGGAGAGGCGTTGCTGGACAAAGGCATTGCACTGATTGTGTTGTCCGGCGGCGCATTGTGCGACGACGCGTTGCGCGCGCGGCTGGAAGCGGCAGCAATGAAATCCGGCGCGATGCTTTATGTGCCGTCGGGCGGCATCTGCGGGCTGGATGCGCTGAAGACCATGTGCATGGCTGGCGTGGATGAAGTCTCCATTGCGGTGACCAAGCCGCCAGCGGCCTGGAAGGGCATCGATTACGTCGAAAAACTGCGCATCAATCTGGAACAACTTACGGCACCGGTGACGCTGTTTGATGGTTCCGCGCGCGAAGGCGTGCCGCTGTTTCCCGCCAACGTCAATATAGCCGCCGTACTCAGCATGGCGGGCGTGGGCTTTGACCGCACGCGGCTCAAAGTGGTGGCCGATCCGGCGCTGACACTGAACACGCACTACATTACGATGCGCGGCAAGACCGGCAACGTAAGCATCAAGCTCGAAAGCGTGCCGTCGCCCGACAATCCCAAAACATCGTGGCTCGCTTGTTACAGTGCGTTGGCGGCGCTGAAATACGCGAAGTCGCCGGTGCGCTACGGCACTTGATGAAATCAAACGAATCATACCCATCGTACGATCACGGCTACATCGGCGCGTCATTGCCGCGCGCCAACGCCAAGCGCTTGCTGGCGGGGCGCGGACAATATGTTGATGATGTGCAATTGCCGCGTCTGCTGCACGCCGCAGTGTTGCGCAGCCCGCATGCGCATGCGCGCATTTTGCGGCTCGATGTCGCGGCAGCCGTAAAGTCGTCGGGCGTGGTGCGGGTGATTACCGGCGCCGACGTTGCCGCCCTGTGCAAGCCCTATGTGGGCGTGTTGAAGCACATCAAGGGTATGCAATCCGCGCGGCAATTGCCGCTGGCAGTGGATGTGGCGCGCTGGCAGGGCGAGCCGGTGGTGATGGTGGTGGCGCAAACGCGCGCGCAGGCCGAAGACGCCATTCAGTGTATTGAAGTCGATTATCAGGAATTGCCTGCGGTAACCGATATCGAAACCGCGTTGGATGCGGCCACGCCGGTCATTCATCCTGAGCTCGGCAGCAATTTATGTGTTGAGCGTTCTATCGATACCGGCAAGGTGGATGAGGTGTTTGCCGCGGCGGATCACGTGGTGGAGGCGACGTTTACCACGTCGCGCCATACGCCGGTGTCGCTGGAGTCGCGCACCATCCTCGCCGACTTCAATGCGGCGGACGGTCAAATGACCGTATGGCATTCCACGCAAGTGCCGTACATGATGCAGTGGATTGTCGCGCATCATTTTGGCTTGGCGGAAAACGACGTGCGCGTGATCGCACCCGATGTGGGGGGCGCTTTCGGACTTAAAATTCATATCTATGGCGACGACATGGCGACGGTCGCCGCGGCGCTGTTGACCGGGCGTCCGGTGAAATTCGTTGCCGACCGTCTGGAATCGTTTGTGTCGGATTTTCATGCGCGCGGGCATCGCGTCAAAGTGCGCTGCGCGGTGTCGAATGCGGGAGATATTCTTGCATTTGATATGGACGATGTGTACGGCATTGGGCCGTATTCCGGCTATCCGCGCGGCGGTGCGAATGAAGGCATTCACGTCAGCAATTTGACTGGCGGGCCATACAAGCAGCGCGTGTATCGCGGCCGCGCGCGCGCGGTGTTTCAGAACAAGGGCATGTACGGCCAGTATCGCGCGGTCGGGCACCCGGTAGTGTGCGCGATTACCGAAGGCATGGTTGATCTCGCGGCCGACGCGGTGGGCATGGACCCTGCGGAATTCCGTCGCCGCAATTATATTGCGGACAACGCCTATCCTTACACGGCAGCGAGCGGCGTGGTGTTTGAAAAATTCTCGCAACATGAGTCGCTGGATAAACTGCTGGTGCTGATGAACTACGCATCGTTGCGCGCGGAGCAGGCGGCGCTCCGAAAACAAGGCGTGTTTCGCGGTATAGGGCTTGCCAGCTTTGTTGAAAATACCATGTCTTCTTCGGCAACGTACGGTCAGGGCGGGGTGTCGATTGCGTCGCAGGATGCCTGTACCATACGGCTGATGCCCACCGGTGGCATCACCGTGGCGACCAGTTTGACGGAGTTTGGTCAGGGCGCGCATGCGGTCGCGGCGCAGGTGGCAGCAACCACGGTGGGGGTGTCTATAGACAAAGTGCGCGTGATCATGGGCGACACTGAAACTACGCCGTATGGCGGCGGCAATTGGGGATCACGCGGCACAGGCATCGGCGGCGAAGCGGTGTTCCAGACGGGCAAAGCGCTGCGCGCGAATATCCTCAATTTTGTCGCGCGATTAACGGAGTCCGAAGCATCGATGCTGGATGTGCGCGACGGCAATATAGTCGATGCCGCCAGTGGCGCCGTGAAGATGTCTCTGGAAGAAGTTGCTCGCACCGCTTACTTTCGCACCGAACAAGTGCCGAAAGATTATCAGCCCGAGTTGACCGTGACTCGCAGCTTCGCGCAAAAGCAGTATGCCGGCATCTTCACCAACGGCATTCATGCCAGTTATGTGGAGGTTGATACCGACACCGGGTTCGTCACAGTGCTCAAGCACTGGGTGATCGACGATGCCGGCACGGTGGTCAATCCACTGCTGGTCGATGAACAGATTCGCGGCGGCGTGGTGCAGGGTATTGGCGCGGCGCTGTTCGAGCAGTGCATTTACAGCGACGAAGGGCAGTTTCTGAACGGCACGCTGGCGGATTATCTGGTGCCGATGGCGGGCGAGATGCCCGATATCGAAGTGGGCCATTCGCACTCGCCGACGAAGGTGTCTGAATTGGGCGCGCGCGGCGCAGGTGAAGCAGGCAATGTAGGCGCGCCGGCGGCGATCATGAATGCGATCAACGATGCGTTAAAGCCGTTCAAGGCGCGGGTGACGGATCAACCGTTTACGCCGGAGCGGATTTTGCGCGCGCTGCGAAAAGTATCCGTATAAGGCGAATGACTCATGGTTTATAAGTATATTTTTTTAAATATTATTTTTTGCATTACGGCTTCGCTGGTGCATGCGCAGTCCTATCCGATCAAGCCGCTGCGCATGGTGGTGGGTTTCGCGCCGGGCGGTGCACCGGACATCTTCGCGCGGTTGCTCGCCCAACCGCTCAACGATAAGCTGGGACAGCCCGTGGTGGTGGACAACCGTCCCGGCGCTACCAGCAATATAGGCGCTGAGATCGTGGCACGCGCCGCGCCCGACGGGTACACGCTGTTCATGGCGACCGTGTCTATCACGATCAGTCCTAGCGTCTATCGGTCGCTTGCGTTCCGGATGCCGGAAGATTTCGCGCCGGTATCCATGGTCGCTTCGGTGCCGTTGATCGTGGTGGTGCATCCGGGGCTGCCGGTGAAGTCGATACAGGATTTGATACGCGTCGCGAAAGAGCGTGCCGGACAACTCAACTACGCATCGGTAGGCACCGGCAGTCCGCAGCATCTCGCGGTGGAACTTTTTAAACTGAAAACCGGCACCCAGCTCCTGCATGTGCCGTACAAGGGCGGCGCGCCCGCCAATACCGCTGTGCTGAGTGGCGAGTCGCACGTATATTTTTCCGGTATGCCGCCGGCGTTGCCGCATGTGAGAGCTGGACGCCTGCGTGCGTTGGCGGTGACGTCGGACAAACGTTCGCCCGCCGCTGCTGATGTGCCGACCGTGTCTGAAGCTGGACTAAAAGGTTCGGAGGCCGATAATTGGCACGCCGTGCTTGCGCCCGCAAAAACCAGCGCATCGATAGTACAGCGGCTTAACAGCGTGCTGGCGATGGCACTTGCCGATACCGCGATACAAACACAGTTTGTGAATCAGGGTGCAGAGGTACGTTCCGGCACACCGCAAGGGCTTGCGCGTCACATGCAGGAGGAAATCGCAAAATGGGGCGCGGTTGCAAAGGCCGCTGGTGTCAAAGTCCAATAAAAACGTGGCTAACGCGGTAATATGATGTCTTTCAAGGTAACAGGAGGTGTCTATGAGCAACCCTGTTTACGCCGTGGCTATTGGTGCGATGCTGGGTGTGTGGGGTGCAAACGCGCAGGCGCAATCGAACTACCCGTCACGGCCGATACGCATCGTCGTGCCGTACGCGCCCGGCGGCGGCACCGATATCAACGCGCGTCAGGTGCAACCCAAGTTGCAGGAGCGCTGGGGGCAGAGTCCGGTAATAGATAATCGTCCCGGCGGCAACGCGATGATCGGCGCTGATATCGTGGCAAAGGCAGCGCCCGACGGCTACACCGTGTTGATGAGCGCATCGTCCGAAATTGTCACGAATTTGAGCCTGTTCAAGAAGATGCCATACGATCCGCAGCGCGACCTGCTTCCGGTGACGCTGGTGTCGGAGACGCCCGTAGTCATCGTGGCGCATCCATCCACCGGCGTGAAGTCGATCAAGGAGCTGGTGGCGACAGCGAATCAGCGAAAATATGCATATTCGTCGGTAGGCACGGCCAGCCCGCAGCATCTGGCGGGCGAGTGGCTGAAAAATCTGGCGAAGATTGAAATGACGCACATCCCGTTCAAGGGGGCGGGGCCTGCGTTGATCGACAATCTCGGCGGGCATGTGCCCATCGGCTTTCTGTCGCTGGCGCCGGTGGTGCCGCACGCCAAGGCCGGACGCCTGAATGCGCTGGCGGTGACTAGCGGGCGGCGTTCCACCTCTATGCCGGATACACCCACCATGAAGGAAGTCGGCTATCCCGATATCGAACTGGTGCAGTGGTACGGCGTGTTCGTGCCGGCGAATACGTCGCGCGCCATTGTTGATCGGCTTAACCGCGACATGAACATCGTGTTCCATTTGCCGGATGTGAAAGAAAATCTGGCGCAAGTCGGTGCCGATGTTATTGCCAACACCACGCCCGATCAGTTTGCGAAATTTGTGCGCGTGGAGATCGAGAAGAATCGCAAGGTGATCGGCATCGCTGGCGTCAAGGTTGAATAGGTAGAATACGTGTAATTATTTATCAATAAAAACAAATACTTATGAATGATGTATTAAATCCGCGCCCAGCCGCCACGGTGACACTGGTGCGTGATACGCCGCACGGTTTTGAAGTGCTGATGATGCAGCGCAATTTTCAATCCGTGTTTATGCCCGGCATGCATGTGTTTCCCGGCGGCGCGGTGGATAGTCACGACAGCTCCGGCGAAATTGCCGCGCTATGCACCGGGCTTGATGATGCAGAGGCCAGCCGAAAACTCGGCATCGCCAGCGGCGGCCTTGCCTACTGGGTCGCGGCGATACGCGAATCGTTCGAGGAAGCGGGCATTCTGCTTGCGTGCAATGACAACGGTGAAATTGTCACGCTGGATGACAGCGTGCGCGCCGAGCGGTTTCATTCGTATCGCCGCCGCGTCGAGCACGGCGAACATCCGCTGAGTGAAATGCTCAAAGACGAAGGGCTGCAATTGCCGTTGCAGCAGATGACGTATTTCAGCCACTGGATCACGCCGGTGGGCGCGCCGCGCCGCTACGACACGCGTTTTTTTGTTGCCGCCGCGCCCGAGGCGCAACAGCCGCTGCATGACAATCGGGAGACCATCAATCACGTGTGGGTGCGCCCGTCGGAAGCATTGAGCCTTAACAAGCAGAAGAAATTCGATATGCGCACGCCCACCGTGCATACGCTGCGGCTATTTGCCGACCATGACAATGTCGCGTCACTGACCAAGGGACTGCAGGCGCTGGGCGCTATCCCGGTGATCGAACCGCGTATCGCCAGGAGCGGTCGCCGGGTACTGCCGGGCGATCCGGAATACGAAGCCGCCGGCACAGCGGCAGGCCGCGGAACGTTTTGAGCAGGGGTGTTCGCGCTAGTCCAGCTTAATGTTGGCCGCCTTTGCGACGCGCGTCCATTTCGCCAGCTCCTGTTTTAAATTCGCATCCAGATTCGCCGGTGTGCCGCCGAGTATGTCTGCGCCCACGGCAGCGAAACGGTCACGCGTCGGTTGCATGGCCAGCGTTTTGTTTCCGGCAGCATTGAGTTTGGCGATGATCTCACGCGACAGTCCTGATGGGCCCATCAAGGCTGTGAAGGTTCCTGCGTCGCAATTTTTCAAACCGCTTTCGGTCATGGTGGGAACATCGGGAATAACCGCATTGCGTTTGTCACCGGCAACGACCAGCGCACGCAATTTTCCGGATTTAATGTAGTTGGTTGATGCGCTCAGTTGATCGAATAACATTTCGACCTGGCCGCCCATTAAATCGATCAACGCGGGGCCGGCGCCTTTGTAGGGGACGTGAATAAACTTGGCGCCGGTTTCCAGTTGAAAAAGTTCGCCCGCGAGCTGATTGGTCGTGCCGTTGCCGGCGGACGCCATGATCATCTTGCCGGGTTTGCTCTTCGCAAGCGTGATGAAATCCTTGACCGACTTTGCCGGATTGCTGGGGTGTACCACCAGCACAATCGGCACGTACGACAGCAGCATAATGGGCGACAGATCCTTTACCGGATCGTACGGCATTTTGGTGTACAGCGACGGTGCAACCGTGACGGTGCCGCTGGATGCCAGCACCAGTGTGTAACCGTCCGGCGTGGATTTCGCCACGAGATCGGTGCCGATAATGCCGCCCGCGCCGCCGCGGTTATCGACGACGATGGTTTGGCCGAGAAGGTCGGTCAAGCCGGGCGCGATGGCGCGCGCGGTGATATCGATGTTACCGCCGGGGGGGAACGGAACGATCAGCCGGATCGGACGCGTTGGGTAGTTTTGCGCATTGGCGCTATGGACGACGGCGATACTGAGCAATGAAAATAACGGCAGGAATGCAATGTGTTTCATGGAAACTCTCCTTGGAGCCGCATGGTAGTCAATCGTCACCGCGGATGCAAATTGCTCGTATAATCGTCAGGGAAAAATTACGTATTGCTTCCGAAAAATCATGCTGCCATCGAAACGACTCGACTATTCCGCCATTATTGATCGTCCACCGCTGAAGCTCCCTGGCGGCGCGCGTGTGGTGATATGGCCGATCATCAATGTGGAAGTGTGGGATATCCACCGTCCGATGCCGCGTCAAGTGCTGCCGCCGCCGACGCATGTGAATCGTCTGCCGGATTTTGCGCATTGGGCGTGGCATGAGTACGGCATGCGCGTGGGTTTCTGGCGCATGAAGCAGGCGCTGGACGATCTGGATATCAAGGCGTCGCTGTTCACCAATGCGCGTGTTTGTACCGATTACGCGCGTGTCGCAGAGGAATCATTGAAATCCGGCTGGGAGTTTGTCGGTCACTCGTACGATCAGCAGCCGATACATGTGGAGAAAGACCAGCGCGCGATGATTCAGCGTACGGTAAAAGTAATTAAGGAATTTACCGGCAAGGCGCCCGTAGGCTGGCTGTCGCCGGGTTTGACGGAAACCTACTACACGCCGGATTATCTTGCCGAGGCGGGCATTAAATACATCGCCGACTGGATTATCGACGACGAGCCCTGTGATATCCGCACCGAGTACGGCAACGTGGTCGCAATGCCGTATAGCGTGGAGTGCAACGATATTCCAATGATGATGGTGCAACATCATGCGGGCAATGAATTTGTGACACGAACCATGGACCAGTTTGATCGTCTTTACGATGAAGGCAAAACGCGCGCAAAAATCATGGCGATTGCCGTGCATCCGTATATTTCCGGTGTTGCGCATCGCATCAAGTATTTTGAAACGGTGTTCAAAACGTTGCGCAAGAAACCGGGCGTGTTGTTCTGGACCGGTGAGCAGATACTGGATTGGTACAGCAAGCAGGGTAAAGTGGAAAAAGCCATTAAAAATAAGTAAGT
>JBEBHE010000283.1:0-6140 GCA_040081205.1 Burkholderiales bacterium
TACCTTCAAGACGCTGCCGTACGATCCGCGCAAGGACTTTGCGCCGGTGGGCATGATCGGCCAGAGTCCGTTCATCATTGCCGTTCATGCCGATCTGCCGGTAAAAAATCTCGCGGAACTGATTGCCCACGCGAAGGCGAATCCGGGCAAGCTCTCGGTGGCGACCGAAGGCACCAGAACGTTTTCGGGATTGATGGCCGCGATGTTTGCGCGCACCGCGGGGGTCAACATCGTCAGCGTGCCCTACAGCGGCGTGAGTCCCAGCATTCTTGACACCATCACCGGTCGCACGCAGTTGGTGGTGCAATCATCAGCCGCACTGTCGCCGCATCTGAAAACGTTGCGGCCCATCGCGGTGACGTCGGCAAAACGCCTGCCCACACTGAGCGGCACGCCGACGCTTGCCGAAGTCTTCCCGGGCTTCCAGTATGTCGGCTGGCACGCCGTGGTCGCTCCGCAACAAACACCGGCGGCCATCATCCAGCGCGTCAACCGCGACCTCGACGGTGCGCTCAAGGACGCTGAGATGAGCCGGCGCTTTGCCGAGTTGGGCATCGTGTCCGAAGGCGCGGGCACCCCGGCGCAACTGGGAGAATTTATTGCCGCCGAACACGTGCGCTGGAGCAAACTCGCGAAAGAAGTGGGCGTCGTCGCCGATTAGCGTTTACCGATACTCGTTATATAAGCATTTGTTTTTATTTATATTTTTGTTATTGCACTGATGCATCCAAACACATCGCCGCCGTGTAGTATGTCGTAGCGATGAATACTGCCCATGACTACCGTGACCGACACCGACACTGAGTTGCCGCTGGATTTTGAAGCGGCCCTCGCGCGCTGCGCGCAAGGCGATCAGTTTGCGTTGCGCGCGATTTATGAACGCGAGCGGCGCTGGCTGATGGCGACCGTGTTGCGGCTGGTGCGGCGGCGTGAACTCGCCGAAGAAATCCTGCACGACGCTTTTCTGCAAATTTGGAACAAGGCGGGCACGTTCAACCCCGGTCTCGGCTCGGCGCGCGGCTGGATATACACCGTGGTGCGCCACTGCGCGCTCAATGCACTGCGCAGCCTGAATGCCTCGCCGGAGCGCGATGACGAACATTATGAAGAACTGATCGACGCCCACGCTGCGTGGCACACCAACGATCAATCTGCCGAGCAGCGCGCGCTCGCGCAATGCCTGGAGCGGCTGGAAGAACAACGCCGGCAGGCGGTGCTGCTGGCATTTGTCGACGGCTATTCGCATGAGCAGGTAGCGGCGCAACTCGGCTCGCCGCTCGGCACAGTTAAATCGTGGATCCGCCGTGGACTGGTCGCGCTGAAGGACTGCCTGTCATGATGCCTACCGATCCCTCCGAGCGCTCAGCGTTCGCCGCCGAATATGTGATCGGCTCGCTCCCCGCCGATGAACGCACGGATTTCGAGCACGCGCTGGCTCGCGAATTCGCGTTGCAGAAAGACATGTATTTCTGGCAGGACAAGCTGTTGCCGATGACGCGCATGCTGGCACCAGTGGAACCTTCCGCGGACGTATGGAAACGTATCGAGCAAAGCCTGCCATCGCAGTCACGCCGTGCAGACACCACCGGGAAACAAAGCTGGTGGCAAGGCCTGAATTTCTGGCGCTTTGGTGCCGTCGCGGCATCAATGGTAGCGGTGGTGCTTGCGTTGAAACTGCTGGCGCCAACGGCAACGCCGGAAACCATACGCTATGTCGCCGTGCTGCAAAGCCCGGACAAAAAAGACGCAGGCTGGATTGTGGAGGCCTCGGCGGGTGGAAAACTGCGCTTGACACCGTTGGTCACTACAACGGTCGCGCCACAAAAGGTGCTGCAATTCTGGACCAAGGCGCAGGGCGCCAGCGGCCCCACCTCGCTGGGTCTGGTGTCGCCCGACCGCGTAACTGAAATGGAAGTGGCACGCCTGCCCACGCTGGAGCGCGAACAGCTGTTCGAACTCACGCTGGAACCGGAGGGCGGCTCGACCATCGGCCGTCCGACCGGGCCGATACTGTACGTGGGCCGCACCGTCGCGATGAACATTCGCTAAACCCGCGCCGATACCCGCATAAAAATATTTTCAGTGGCCTGCATCCAGGTCAGTCCTCCCAGTGTAGTGCCTAGTGAGACGCCGCCGTTGTTAACCAAGGCTGCTCATTCACACACACTTACTGAGAGGAACTATCATGATTAAACCCATTGCATTCGCCGTCCTGCTGGCCACTGCCGGCACCACATTCGCCGCTGTCGATAACGCCTCCCTGCCCGAACCGGTACGCGTGCCTGCCGGCAACTCGATCAAACTCGAAACCGTAGGCACAGGCGAGATCACCTACGAATGCCGCGAGAAAAAAGACGCTGCCGGCACCTATGAATGGGCGTTTGTCGTGCCCGTCGCCACGCTGTGGGACATGCAGCAAAAGAACATTGGCAAATATTATGGTGGCCCGACATGGGAATCGATGGATGGCTCCAAAGTCACCGGCAAGCAAGTCGCGGTGGCACCGGCATCCGCGGGCAACATCCCGCTGCAACTGGTGAAAGCCGATCCGGCCATGGGCAACGGCGCGATGACCGGCGTCACCTACATCCAGCGTCTGGAAACCAAAGGCGGCGTAGCACCGTCAGCCGCGTGCAATGCCGCCGCCAAAGGCACGAAACAGCAAGTCGGGTATCAAGCGAAATACGTGTTCTACAAACAGAACTGATCGACAACGACGGCACATACCACCGGCTGAAGTACGTGCAATTCGTGCGAACCTCCGCCAGCGGTAGCGTCGACTTCCTTTCGCGGCATGAGACGGACGCTTAACGTGAAGTTGAGGCGCCTGAGCGGCTTTTTGCGCAGGTCGCCTCGAATGCAATGTTAGGCCAACTACCGTAACTACTCATGGCTTATAACCTAAAGATGGCGGGCCTTCTGGATATTGAGGCAGGTTATCCGTGATTTTTAGCCACGGTTGCTTTGAAGATACCCAAAAGTGCATGTCAGGTTTGAACAGTGACGGCTCGTCGAGGCTACCAGCTGTTAAGCCGATGACTCCAGCAGAAGCACGCCGCGAGAAAATGCTTGAACCGCAACGCGAACAAAAACCCCGCTCAAGAGTTTCTGAAGAGTGAAATGTGTTGATCTGACCTGAGATAGCAACATGTTCGATGCGCATGAGTACGCGAGCATTGAAAGCAGCGCCGATAACCTTTTGACAAGTCCTGCAATGACATACCCTTTGGTTCAAAGGATCAGAGGTCGTTTCATAACGCACGGCACCACATAGACAGCCACCACGGAATAAAGTCATTCAGCAAGCCCCTTTCTACAACAGCCTAACTCTATGTAGACCGCAAACCGTGCGGTGTACTTTACTGCGTGCGCTTTTTCATTCTCCGGCATGGAATCAAGCATCCACGCGACATGTACGCGCCCGAGATAAAAGCATTCTTGACCATGTTAGCTACAGCCCGCAAGGCCTGCACTTCAAACCGGCGGCGGCAACTGCGTGCCCGCAATCTCATCAAAGCGTCCCAGCTCACGCACCACGCGCTCCACCAACGCCACCGCGCGCACAAAGCGCGGCATGCCGATGTACGCCGTCGATTGCAGCACGACTTCCATCACCTCGCGCGGTGTCGCGCCATGCGTGAGTGCATTGCGGATGTGGTTCTCGGCCTGGATGAATTCGCCCATCACCATCAGTTCGCCGATCACGCACAGAATGCGCGTCTTGTCGTCGATGATGCCGCGCACGTACATGCCGGCGTAAATGTAATCCAGCCACAGCTTGAGAAAGTGCGGATCGACGCGTTCAAGTTGTTCGACGGTTTTGTGATGATGGCTGGGTTGCAGCCGCAGCCCCGTACTCAGCCCTTCCCAGCCGAAACGCCGCATCAGCGCCTCACGGCGCGGAAAATCCTTGTCCGTCAGTCCCCAAGTCTTGCGTTCCGCTTCGATTGAACGTTTTTTGCCGGGGCCGGTGATCGGCAATTGCGTAGCGGTGATTTCCTTCATGCGCCCTAGCCGCTTCAGCACTTTCGTAAAAACGCGCACGGCCGGCATGGTCTTCGAGTAACCGAGATACACCGTCGCCTGCAAAATCACTTCCAGCACCTCGCGCGGACTGGCGTGATCGAGCGCATTGCGAATGTGAATGGAAAACTGATCCTTGTCCTCCATCACCAGAAACTGCCCGACGAGTATCAGGCAGCGCGTGCGTTCATCGAGTATGCCGCGCCCGGTCATGCCGCCGTAGGTGAACTCCAGCCACAGCTTAGTGAAATGCGGATCGAGCCCGTCGCACCAATCAACGTGCTCCAGCGCATGGTGCGGCTGTGCGCGCACGAGGCCATCCATCGCGCGGGCGCCGTATTTTTTTTTGAGTTTGGCGAGTTTCGACGATGCTCCCGCAGACCGCATTACGTTCTTTGTGCCCCTTTTTTTTGCAACAGCCATGTTGAATCCTTAATGCACGATTGTCTGAAATGGTTTTTTCCCACGCTGGCTGCTCTATCCTGAACGCGCCCGGAATATTTTCAGGGTCAGCCATGCCGACAGCGCTACCAGCAACAGCAACACCACCACCCCAGTCCACTCGCCACCGGGCCGGCAATCGCCGCATAACCACCAAGCATCACCGCTGGCTGCGGGCAACGCAAGGCCGCGCGACGCGAATTCCTGGCGGCGACTGTCCTCCATTTTTTTCAGAACGCCGACGAAGTGAACACGGCCCACATAAGCACAATCGCGCAGGTCGCGGGCATCCACCACGATTTCGAGATCACGCGCCTCGCTCAACGCCACAAAGGAAAGGGCGTTCTGCGCGTCTCCCTCCTTGCTGGTATCAGTGTAACGCGCCGATCGCGAGCAATCCGCGCGGGCGTCGGTCAGCCACACCCAGGTGGAACTTCCGGATTTGACCCGTTCCACAGCCTCGCGCATGCCCACGTTCAGAGGTTCGTCGGTTACCGACTTGGCATCACGCACGCCAAAATGTATCGACAGCACAAGAAACCCGGTAACGAGCGTGCCGATGATCGTGCCGACAATGCAGAGAAAGTTGCGCATAGAGCTGGATTCTAGCGCGTCGCGATAAATAAAAAAAACAAGGGCCGCTTTCGCGGCCCTTCAGTCATTCGCAGCAGCAACAAAAATCACCCCACCGCCTTCACCATATCCTCAACCACTTTTTTGGCATCGCCAAACACCATCATCGTTTTATCCATATAAAACAGATCATTATCGAGACCGGCATAACCCGCCGCCATTGATCGCTTGACCACCATCACGGTGCGCGCCTTGTCTGCTTCTAGGATCGGCATGCCGAAGATCGGGCTGCCCGGCGTTTTCGCTGCGGGGTTTACCACGTCGTTGGCGCCAAGCACCAGTACTACATCGGTGGTCGGAAAATCGCTGTTGATTTCGTCCATCTCCAGCACTTGATCGTACGGAATTTCCGCTTCGGCGAGCAGCACGTTCATGTGGCCGGGCATGCGGCCTGCCACCGGGTGGATCGCAAAGCGCACGGTGACACCTTTTTCTCGCAGTTTATGTGCGAGTTCCTTCACCGCATGCTGCGCGCGCGCGACAGCGAGGCCGTAGCCGGGAACGATAATCACCGAATCCGCATTGCCCATCAGGAATGCCGCGTCTTCTGCGCTGCCGCTACGATGGGTTTTCTGCACGCCATCCGTTGCCGCTGCCGCACCGGAATCGGTGCCGAAACCGCCGAGTATCACCGACAGGAAAGGCCGGTTCATCGCCTTGCACATAATGTAAGACAAAATCGCACCGGAACTGCCCACCAGTGAACCGGCGATGATCAGCATCGGGTTGTTAAGCGAGAAACCAATACCCGCCGCCGCCCAGCCCGAATAGGAATTCAGCATCGAGATCACCACTGGCATGTCGGCGCCGCCGATGGGAACAATAATCAGGAATCCGAGCACGAAGGCAATTGCCGTCATGGCGATAAAGGCCGTCCAGTTGGTGCCGTCGCTGGCGAAGAACCATAGACCGCAGCCGAACATGCCCAACGCCATCAGCAAATTCACCATGTGCTGACCGCTGAACACGATGGGCGCGCCGCTCATGCGGCCTGAGAGTTTCAGGAACGCGATCACCGAGCCCGAAAATGTCATCGCACCCAC